>DATHQV010000201.1:0-28628 GCA_035482355.1 Acidobacteriaceae bacterium
TCACCATCCTTCCCGTCGCCCAGCGCGATTCACCCGATGCCGGCCGCATCTCCCTCGACGACCTGCGCCGCGCCCTCGACGAACATCCTGCGACCCTCGTCTCCATCATGTGCGCGAACAACGAAATCGGAGTGATTCAGCCCATCGATGAAATCGGCGCAATCTGCCGCGAGCGCAAAGTCGCCTTCCATACCGACGCCGCTCAGGGCGCAGGCAAGCTCCCCATCGATGTGAACCGCATGGGCATCGATCTTCTTTCCATCTCCGGTCACAAGCTCTACGGACCCAAAGGCGTCGGCGCGCTCTACGTCCGCCGCAGCAGTCCGCGTCTCGGCATCGCCGAGCAAATGCACGGCGGCCGCCACGAACGCGCCATGCGCTCCGGCACACTCAACGTTCCCGGCATCGTTGGACTCGGCGCCGCGTGCGCACTTGCCGCGGCCGATCTCGAACCTGAATCCGCGCGCATCGGCGCGCTCCGCGATCGCTTTCAGGGAAAGCTCTCTGCCCTCGACCGCACCCGCGTCAACGGATCGCTGCAGTACCGTCTTCCCGGCAACCTCAATATGACCTTCGAGCATGTCGACAGCCAGTCCCTCATGATGGGACTCCAGGACGTCGCGCTCTCCAGCGGCTCCGCCTGCACCTCCGCTGCCATCGAGCCCTCGCACGTTCTCAGCGCGCTCGGACTGTCGCCGGAAGCTGCGCACTCGAGCCTTCGCTTCGGCGTCGGCCGCTTCACCACCGAAGAAGAAATCGACTTCGTCGCAGAACACCTGATGGAGGTAGTCGGCAAACTCCGCGAACTCTCGCCTGCCTACGCCGAACTCACCTGATCTTGCTTGGAACCGGAATAAAATCCCAAACAAAGGAGCGCCCCATGAACAAGAAACTCAGCTGGCTCGCAGCCGCCGTGTACTTCCTGTTCATGCTTGCTTGTTATCTGGGCTTTTCCGTCTTGAACCCGGCGCTGCGCCACCAGATGGCTTCCATCCATTCCCTCTACTGGACTTTCGCCATGCCTGTGGCTGCAGGCTGCTGTGCCATCTTTGCGCTCGCCATGCGCTTCATCGCCGGCCTCTTAGCCAAACGCTACTCCGCGCGCTCCACATCGTAGATCTGCGAAGCCTACTCCGCTTCCAACACCACGCATTTCAAATACTCCGTCTCCGGAATATTGATCACCACCGGATGATCCGCTGCCGCGCCGCGCACTTCCAGCAACCGCACGCGCCGCCGCGCATCGCCAGCCGCGGCTCGCAGCGTCTCCATAAAGTCCGCCAGCGATACATGGTGCGAGCACGAACACGTCACCAGCCGGCCACCAGGCCGCAGCATCTTCAGCGCCCGTAGATTCAGCTCGCGATACCCGCGCAACGCACCTTCTACCGCGCGCTTCGACTTCGCAAACGCCGGCGGATCCACTACGATCGTGTCGTACACCGTTCCCGCATCGCTCCAGTCGCGCAGCAAATCGAACGCATCCGCTTCTACCCAATCCACTTCAGCTGCGCCCAGCGCCGCGCCGTTCATCGCGAAATTCCGCTCCGCCACTTCCAGCGCTGCTCGCGAAACATCTACACCCGTCACATGCCGGCACGTCCGCGCCAAATGCAGCGCGAAACCACCCTGATACGTGCAAACATCCAGCGCCTCGCCTTGCGCGTACCGCGCGGCCGCCGCATAATTCTCCCGCTGATCCAGGAACGCGCCCGTCTTCTGTCCGCTGGTCGCGTCAAAATGAAACTGCAACCCATTCAGCCGGAACACCGTGTTCGTCACAGGCTCCGAACCCCGCGCATACAGCGTCGAAGACGCCGGCACGCTCAACTGCTCCAGTTCACGAATCCGCGGGTCTTCCCGTTCCAGAATCGTTTCCGGCCCAACCGCCTCGCGAATCGTCTCCGCCACCACCGCGCGTACAGCATCGGTATCCAGCGCCTTGTGCCGCAACTGCACCACAACCAACCCCGCATATTGATCGGCAGTCAGTCCCGGCAACTCGTCAGCCTCGCTGAACACCAGACGGCAAGCATCGTTGTCCTCATCGAGCATCGGCTGCCGCCGTTCAATCGCCGCCCGCAACCGTGTCCGCAGCGCCTCCTGCCATTCGGCTTCGGTCATCAGCTCCTGCGACACCAGCCGCACCACAATTTCCGACGCCGGACTATACAACCCAGTCCCCAGCAGCGCGCCTCGCCGATCAGTCACCGGCATCAACCCAGCGCCCATCTGCTCCACGCCTTCCGGCCACGCTTCCACATCCGACCGGTAAACCCAAACTTGCCCTGCCTGCAGCCGATCCGCCGCTCGCCGTGACACGCGCACCGCTCCCGGAACTTCGCGCCCCAGTCCCGCATCAGCTCCAGGCGCCTCAGGCGCAACCGGCTCGTGCGTCGCGCCGCCCAGCCGCCGTCCCGCGCCAGCCCGTCCCGGAACTACCTTTTTTGAGCCAGCACGGCCCGCTTTCGTCTTCTTCTCGTGTCCGCGATTGGTGCGTTCTGGCATCACAGTTCCCAGAAGCATCTTCGCACAGGGGGAACGAACGCACTTGGACCGGTATCACCGCTGGCTTTTGCTCATCTTGCTCGTTGCCGCGCCCCTGCGCGCCCAAACGGTGTCCGCACCGCCTGCCTCAACGCCATCCACCCAAGCGCAATCTGCTCCAATCCACACCGCGCCAGCCCCAACTCCAGCGTCTTCAGCGCAAGGTTCGAAAACTTCGACGCCTTCGACAGCCTCCATCGCGGATTCCGCTCCGGCTGCGGCTCCAGCCACTCCCGCAGTTCCCGTCAAAACGGAAACCGGTACCCTCAACGGCGCGTCCTACCGCATCGACGTCCCCAAAAACTGGAACCATGGCCTCGTCCTCTATTTCCATGGCTACGAACCCACGCGTCTCACCTTCGATCCCAAATATCCTCCTGGCCGCATCCTTCAGGAAATCTTCAACCGCGGCTACGCCGTCGCGCGCTCCGGCTACGCCGTCGGCGGATGGGCGCTTCCCCAGGCAGCTTCCGAAACCGAAGCTCTCCGCCGCCATTTCCGCCGCAAATACGGCGCGCCCCGCGAAACCTTCCTCATGGGCCACTCCATGGGCGGCCTGCTCACCCTCATGTCTCTTGAAGAGGACCCCAAAGAGTATTCCGGCGGCCTCGCCCTCTGCGGCGTACTCGCTCCCGCCGATCTCGTAATGCAGCGCGCCTTCGCCAACCGCGTCGCATTCGACGCCCTTTTTCCCGGCGTCCTTCCTGACGTTGAACACATCCCCGCCTCGTTCATGATGAACGACATTCCCACCACAACCGCCGTCCAGAAGGCTCTCGACGCCAGCCCGCAGCAGGCCGCCATCGTTCGCCAACTCGCCAACATCCATGCCAATCGCGGACTCGCTGACGTCCTCGTCTTCAACACCTTCGTCATCGAAGACCTTCGCCTCAAATCCGGCGGCAATCCCTTTGACAACCGCAACCTCATCTACACCGGAACCGACAACGACGCCCTCCTCAATCAGCGCGTCCACCGCTACGCCGCGGACCCCAACTCCTACCGCTTCCTCGCCGACTGGTATTCGCCCACCGGCAATCTCCGCCGCAAGCTCCTCGAAGTCCACACCATCTACGACCCGCTCGTTCCAGCCTCCAACACGGCCTGGTACAACGAGCTCGTCAACCGGCTCGGGCACGGCGACGAATTCGTTCAGCAGTACGTCGACCGCGACGGCCACTGCAATATCACCGCCGACCAAACCGGCCTCGCCTTCGACGAACTCCTCGACTGGGTCCATAACAATCACCGCCCCAACCCCGGCCTCTTACCCGGAAGCCCGGCTCCGCCCGAAAAGACCCCGCCCAAACCCAAGAACCCCGGCAAGCCCGAATAGCTCCCGCATGCGTTAACCTGAATTCGCATGAATACGACGACGCAGGCTTCGCGATTCCTCATCTCCCTCACCCTCCTTGCAGCCCTGTCCGCCGCGCCGCGAGCCCGCGCCCAAACTGCGCCGCTGCTCATCCCCGGCCAGCCCGTCGCTGTCGACGTTCCCGGTGCCCACGTCCTGCCCGATCCCAACACCACCTACAAAGTCGTCTTCGACATCAAAACCGCTGCCGAAAAACCCAGCGACCCCAACCCATTGCTCGTTGGCCTGGCCAAGTACGTCAACACCCTGGCCAAATACGGTGTCCCCGCCAGCCATCGCCAGCTCGCAGTCGTGTTCCACGGCGACGCCCTCGACATCGTCGTCACCAACGACACATGGAAAGCCGCACACAACGGAGCCGACAATCCCAACGTCCCTCTCATTCAGAGCCTCGCCAAAGCGGGCGTCCAGTTTCACGTCTGCGGCCAGGGCGTCATGCGCACCAAAATCGACCCCAAAACCATCCAGCCCGAAATCCAGCTCGACCTCTGGGCATTAACCACCCTCGTCGATTTAGAGCAACAAGGCTACGTTCACATAGGGGATTAGAAAGTCCCCAGCCCCTGGTACCTGTCCGCCATGCCGCATATAATGACTCATGGCGAGTGTCCAGCCACCCACGCTCCCTGTCGAGCGGGTCCCGGATCCGGGGTCCCCGAAGGACAAGTCCGCCGTGGTGGTTGACCTGTTCCCGGAGAAGTTCGCGCAGCTTCTGGACACCATCCGCCGCAACCGCCCCTCCGACGACACCAACATCATTCGCCAGGCCTGGCAGTTCTGCCTTGAGCACCACAACGGCCAGCTACGCGCCTCCGGCGAGCCTTACGTCCTCCATCCGCTCGAGGTTGCACTCGTCCTCGCGGAGATGAAGCTCGACTCCACCGCCATCGCCGCGGGCCTCCTCCACGACGCCGTCGAAGATACACCCGTCACCACGGAAGACATCGTCGCCAAATTCGGCGAGCAGGTCGCCCACATCGTCGAGGGCGTCACCAAGATCGACAAAATCCAATTCGCCAATCGCGAAGACCGCCAGGCCGAGAACGTCCGCAAGATGCTCCTTGCCATGGTCAGCGATGTGCGCGTCGTCCTCATCAAGCTCGCCGATCGCCTCCACAACATGCGCACGCTCGAGCATCTCTCGCTCGACCGCCAGCGCTCTATCGCCCGCGAAACCCTCGACATCTACGCGCCCCTCGCGCATCGCCTCGGCATGGGCAAACTCCGCGGCGAGCTTGAAGATCTCGCTTTCCGCTACGTCGACACCATCACTTGGGATCAACTCCACGAAGCCGTCGAAGCCCGCCGCTCCGAAGGCGAACAGTTTCTCTCCGGCGTCGAAGCGCTCCTCTCCGAGAAGCTTCACGAGAACAACATCAAGGCCCGTGTCGAATGGCGCATCAAACGCCTCTACTCCATCCACCAGAAGCTCGTAAAATCCGAGACCTCCATCGATCAGGTCTACGATCTCCTCGCCCTGCGCGTCATCACTTCCAGCGTGCAGGATTGCTATGCCGTCTTCGGCATCATCCACAGCATCTGGCGTCCCGTCCCCGGCCGCATCAAGGACTTCATCGCCATGCCCCGCCCCAATTTGTATCAGTCACTGCACACTACTGTGATGGGCGAAGGCGGTCATCAATTCGAAGTCCAGATCCGCACCGAAGAAATGCACCGCATTGCGGAAGAGGGCATCGCCGCGCACTGGAAATACAAGCAGGGCGGCTCGCCCGTTAGCGCTCGCGACGAGCAGCGCCTCGCCTGGGTCCGTCAGCTCGTCGAATGGCAACGCGACATGACCGACCCCAACGAGTTCCTGTCGACGCTCAAAATCGATCTCTTTCCTGAAGAGGTCTACACCTTCACGCCCAAGGGGAAAGTCGTCGTCGTTCCCCGCGACGGTACGCCTCTCGACTTCGCCTATACCATCCATACCGAAGTCGGCCACACCTGCATCGGCGCGCGCGTCAACGGCCGCATGGTCCCGCTGCGCACCAAGCTCCGCAACGGCGACATCGTCGAAGTCATCACCCAGAACGGTCACACCCCCAGCCGCGACTGGCTCACCTTCGTCAAAAGCTCTCGCGCCCGCAACAAAATCCGCCACTGGATCAATGAGCATCAGCGCGAGCGTGCCATCGACATCGGCCGCAAGCTCCTCGAGCGCGAAGCCCGTAAATACAAAATCCCGCTCTCCCAATTCGAGGAGTCTGACTACGCTCGCCTCGCCGCCGACTACAGCGTCGCCACGCCCAGCGACCTCATGGCGGCCATCGGCTTCGGCAAATATTCTGCGCGCCAGGTCCTCAATCGCCTCGCTCCCGGACTCATCCATCCCCTGGCCGAACCGGAAGCCGCGCCCCTCGCTCCCGGCGCCGAGGCTGTCCGCCGCGTCTCCGCCTCCAGCGGCTCCGACTCGCTCGTCGTTGAAGGCCAGAATGAATTGCTCGTCTACCGCGCGCGCTGTTGTAATCCCATCCGTGGTGAAGAAATCATCGGCTACGTCACCCGCGGCAAAGGCGTCGCCGTCCACGCCCGCAATTGTCCCAACGTGCAAAACCTGCTCTATGAGGCCGACCGCCGCATCGCCGTCGAGTGGGCCAAGACTCCCGAAGAAAAAGCTGGTCGCCCGCAAACCTATCCCGTCAAGCTCACGGTTCACTGCGACGACCGCGCCGGCATGCTGAAAGAAATCACCGCCACCATCAGCGACGCCAACGCCAACATCCGTACCGTCGAAACCCATCCCGGCGATGCCGGCGACGCTACCATAGAATTCGTCATAGACGCCGAAGACGTTCGCCACCTCACCCTGCTCATCCAGGGCCTTCGCCGCCTCCCCGGCGTCCGCGACGTCCAGCGCTCCCAGAAGCTCTAGCTGCTACAGCTGCGCCACCGGCGGGACCAGTTCCTCCTCTTCCAACGTCGCAGCTCGTGCCCGCCGCCCAACAATCCAAACTCCCGCCACCACCAATGCGCCGCCGGCAATCTCCATCGGCGACATCCGCTCCCCGAAGATCATCCACGCGAATATCGCCGTCATCGGCGCAACGGTCAGAAACAGGATCGATGTCACCGGCGTTGGCAGATGTCCCAGCGAATAGGTCAGTCCAAAGTATCCGCCCACCTGGCAAACCAGACCCAGCGCCAGCAAAGCCCACCACGATCCAACCCCGGGCACTGCCAGCGAAATGTGTCCGCCAACCGCCCACACCAGCAGCGTCACGGCGCTCGCCGTCGTCGACACAGCCAGCAGCAGAGCCGCATCGACCCGCTCCCGCAACTGGCCCGTAATGACGAGATACAGCGCGAAGCAAACCGCCGCCACCACCGCCAGTCCATCCGCCGACGAGCGAGACAAGGCCTGCCGGAGATCGCCGGTAACAATCAGGCAGCTACCTGCCAGACCGACTGCGAGTGCCATCCAGAATCTCCCCGAAGGCAGCCGCCGCGTCACCATCCAAGTGAACAGCCCCACAAAGAGCGGAGAAACATTGCTCAGAAAAGTCGCACTCCCCGCCGACGTATGCATGACCGCGACATTCCAGAACCCAACATCGCCCGCGAAGAAAACGCCTCCGGCAACCGCAATCCACAACGTCCTTCGCGTAACGCGCCGCCCAGCCCTGCGTTTGAATGCAAGGATCGCCCAAAGCACCGGCAATGCGATCAACGTGCGATAAAGCGCCGAAGCAACGCCCGGCATCTTCGTCCAGCGAACGAAAATCGCCGACCACGAGATCGCGAGCACGCCGCCGGCCAGCGCACTCAGCGCGGCAAACCTTCGTTCGGACTGCATGAAGTCATGGTACGTGGCGGCGCGCGTATCGACGCCCGGCGGCCGCCCCGGCACCCTACCGCCTAGCTGCCGCCCTTCGCCCTCACCACTACCTCAATATTTCCCCGCGTGGCATTCGAATACGGGCAAGTCCTGTGCGCCGCTGCCACCAATTCTTCCGCCGTAGCCTGATCCACTTCCGGAATCGTCACATCCAGTTCCACACGCAGCGTGAACCCCTCGCCCTGTCCTTCATCGAAGGGCCCTACGCCCACCTGCGCCCGCACCTGCACCACGCCCGTTTTCGTCTTTGCCTGCAGCGCCACATACTCCACCGCGCCGCCAAAGCAAGCCGCATATCCCGCCCCAAACAACTGCTCGGGATTCGTCTTGTCCCCGCGCCCACCCATTCCCGGCGGCAATGCCAAATCCAGATCCAGTAATCCATCGGAGCTCCGCACATGCCCGTGCCGCGCTCCCTCCGCCGTCACATCTGACGTATACAAAACCTTCATCGTAGAGAATCCTCCAACTCAATTCTCGCCGATGCTCATGAATTTTGCGCAACACCTCGCGCCCCACTCCTGACCCGGGCGTCCTCACTCCGACCGCAGCGCCACGATCGGATCCAGCCGCGATGCCCGCCATGCCGGCAGCAGGCACGCCACCGCGGCAACCAACAGCAGCGTCACCGATACCACCACAAACACCATGGGATCGAGCGGCTGCGTCCCAAACAGCAGCGACGTGATCAGCCGCGTCACGCCCACGCTGGCCGCCAGTCCCAGCACCAGCCCCCAAAGCGCCGGACGCAATCCATCCCCCAGCATCAGCCGCACAATCCGGTCTCGCGGAGAGCCCAGCGCGATGCGAACGCCGATCTCCGTCGTCCGCTGCGCCACCAGAAACGACAGCACCCCAAACAATCCCACCATCGCCAGCAGCAACGACAGCACTGCAAACGCCAGCAGCAGCGTCGCGTCAAAGCGCGCATCTACAGTCGACTCACCAATCACCTGCTCCATCGTCAGCACATGCGCCACCGGCAGATTGCGATCCAGACTCGCTATCACCTTCTGCACCGGCAGCGCGAACATTGCCGCCGGACCCCGCGTCCGCACCACCAGCGATACTCCGCGCTGGCCGCTGTAGAGCGGGTAGTAGATCACCGGCCACGGATCGTGCGCGAGGTCATCCCGCGTGTTGCCCACCACGCCCACAATGCGCAGGCTCTTTCCCGGGAAATTGACATCTCCGTCGATATGACGCCCGATCGGGTCTTCGTTCGGGAAATCCTCTTTCACCAGTTCCTGATTCACCACCACCGCATCGGCCGCGCTCAGCCGATCGCTGGCGTCCAGGCCCTGCCCCTCCAGAACCGGAATTTCCATCGCCGCAAAATAGCCAGGATCCACAAACCGCGTCAGCGCATCCAGCACCTGTCCCTGCGGCAAGGGCGGATGCTCATGAATCGTGAACACGTCGTCCCAATCGCGCCCTTCACCCGGAATATTCGTCGTCAGCCCCGCCCCCGCTATTCCCGGCACCGCGCGCACTCGCTCCAGCAACTGCTCAAAGAATGAGACCCTCTGAGCATCCGTGCTGTAGCTCCCCTTGGGCAGATTCATTCTCATCGTCAGCACGTTATGCGTTGCGAATCCCATGTTCACTGACCGCAGCTGCTGATAGCTTCGCAGCAGCAAGCCCGCCCCGATCAGCAGCACCACCGTCAGCCCCACTTCGAGCGCCAGCAGCGTCTGCCGTAGCCGCGCCCGCCCACGTCCTCCGCTGTGCGACCGCCCCTGCTCCTGCAGAGCCGTCAGCACCTTCGTGTCGCGCGAAGTCAGTGCCGGAATCAGCCCCGCCAGCAGTCCGCACCCGGCAATCGCCGCCAGCGCAAACAGCATCACAACGCCGTCCATGTGGATCGCATCCGCCCGCGGAATATCCTCCCGCGTGCTGATCAGCCAGCGCACAAGGCCGTCCGCAAACACCAGCCCCAGCAGCCCACTCGCGCACGAAAGAAGCGTGCTCTCCGTTACCTGTTCACGAATCAACCGGATCCGGCTGCCGCCCAGTGCCGTGCGGATCGCCGTTTCCTTACTCCGCGACGCGGCCCGCGCCACCAGCAGGTTCGCGATGTTCAGGCACGCAATCAGCAGCAGGCACAGCGTTGCGCCCAGCAACGCGTACAGCCCCGTCTTCACTTCGTAAGTCTCAGCGTCCACCAGCGGCCGCAAATTTACCGCATCGCTCACCGGGCCATTCGGATGCTCGCGCCGAATCTCCCGCTGCACCGCATTCAACTCGCCGCCGGCCTGCGCGATCGTCACGCCTGGCCGCAATCGCCCCACAACATCGAAGTTATGCGCGTCGAACATCTGCATCAGTTTCGGAGATCTCTCGTGATACAGCGGCGTCCACAGCTGCACCTTCGCGTCCGGCCACCTGAACCACGCCGGCAGAATGCCGACCACCGTATACGCCTTCGCATCGATCAGAACGGTCCGCCCCACAATGCCAGGGTCGCCGCCATACCGCCGCTTCCACAATCCCCAGGTAAGAACCACCGTGGCGTTGGCTCCCGGCTGATCCTCGGCGGCCGTGAAGAATCGGCCCAACGCCGGCTTCACTCCCAACAGCGGCAACATATTCCACGACGCCATCTCCGCGCCCACCACTTCCGGCAGCTGATTTCCCGCGCCCGCCAGGTCATACTCAATCCACTTCTTGATCGCCAGGCTCGAGAAACTCTTCGATTGCTCCCGCCACCGCGCAAAACTTCCGCCAGCCACAATGTTGTCCTGATAGCTGCCATCGGACCGCGCCTCGAATACTTCAACCAGCTGATTCTGATTTTCAAACGGCAGCGGGCGCAGCAGCACGCTCCGCACCAGCGTGAACAGCGCGACATTCGCTCCAATGCCCAGCGCCATTACCAGAATTGCCGTCAGTGCAAACCCCGGCGTGCGCAGCAGCGTGCGCGTCCCAATGCGCGCATCGCGTACCAACGCCTCCATCCAGTTCCAGCTCCACGACTCCCGCGCCTGTTCGCGCAGCAGCGTCGGATTCCCAAAACTCCGCAACGCCGCCTGCCGCGCCTCTTCCGCGCCCATCCCGGCAGCCAGGTTCTCAGCGATTTGGTGTTCCAGGTGATCCTGCAACTCCGCTTCCAGCCGCTTCGCCTCACGCCCGCGATGCATCAGCATCTGTAAACGCATCCGCATCTTTTCTGCCCAACGCATCGAGTGTCTCCTGACGTCCATCCGTTATTCGCCGGATGCTGCCTTTAGGCCCCCGCAATCACCAGGTCGATCGCCGCCGACAACCGGTTCCAGTTCGACGTCTCTTCTTCCAGCTGCTTTTTTCCCGCTGCTGTCAGCGCGTAGAACTTCGCCTGCCGCCCCGTCTCGCTCTCCGCCCATTTCGCGCGGATCCATCCCTGCTGCTCCAGCCGGTGCAGCGCCGGATACAGCGACCCCTGCTGCACCTGCAGCACTTCATGCGAGATTTGTTGGATGCGCTTGGCGATCGCCCAGCCGTGCATCGGCTCCGGTGCAACCGTTCTCAGAATCAAAAGATCAAGCGTGCCCTGAACCAGATCGTTCGGTTTACCCATACTATGACCGTCTACACTACTTAGTTGTAGATAGTCAAGGTATGGATGTCCTGGGTGAGAGATTTCGCCTTATCGCAGCGAAGGGTCAAGCCGCCACACCAGCCCCGCATCGTAGCTCGTCAGCCACACCGATCCCAGGCCCGCGCGAATGCTGTCTCCACCCTTGCCCGCCCATTGCCCCACCACGCGATTCGTGGCCGGATCGATCTTCGTGATCGGGAGCCCATTCAGCGTCGCCCACACCGCGCCTTCGCCGTAAGCAATCTCCCCGCCGTGCCCCGCCAGTCCCGCGTCAATCGTCGCCATCAGCTTCCCGCTCCGCGCATCCATGCGCGAAATCGTTCCGTCGCCCTGGTTCAGCGTCCAAACCGATCCTGCCCCCACCGTCAAAAAACGCGGCGCTTTTCCCACCTTCGTTGTCGATACCAGCTTGTTGGTCTTCGCATCCACGCGCGCCAGCAAATCGTGCCCCGCTGACGTGATCCATACGGATCCCCGCTCATACGCGGCCGCATACGACTCCGACGGAATCGCGATCCTCGCAACCACGCGGTTCATCACCGGGTCAATGCGCACCAAAACGCCATCCCTGGACGTCACCATCCACACGCTGCCCGCGCCCGTCGCAATGCCGCCTTCCGAATCCGCCGGCCCGGTGTCGATCCTCGCAATCACCCTGCGCGTACGCAGATCTACGCGCACCAGGTCGTGATCTCCGCAACTTGGCACCCACAAACTCCCGAACCCGACGGCCAGTCCCGAGCACGGCTTCGCAACCGCTGCCGATCCGCTCACTCGGTTCGTCACCGCATCCAGCCGAAATACTCTGTTCTTCGATGAAGTCGTCACCCACACGGCATCCGGCGTCACCGCCATCCAGTCCGGATCGCCGCCCACATTGAACGTCGCCAGCGGATGTAGCTCATTCATCGCGTGCCGAACCGCCGACACATTCACGCCCGTTGCACTCGGTGCTGCCGCCTGCGGCCACGCCGCCGGCCCGCCCAAAACTCCAGCAAGGAGAACCACCGCCGCGCCGGATCGACTCACTTCGTCTCCAGCTTCGCCAGCAACTCCGACAACTCCTCCGGCAACGGTGCCGTCAAATGCAGCGCATCTGCTGTCACCGGATGCGCGAACTCCAACTCCGCAGCATGCAGAAAATTTCGGTCCAGATGCAGATCCTCCGGGCCCTTCAGCCGCGCCGCCGCCCCATACACCGTATCCCCCACCACTGGATGACCCAGCGACGCCAGATGCACGCGAATCTGATGCGTGCGTCCCGTCTCAATCCGCACCCGCACCAGCGTGAACTTCCCCCACGCCGACGCAATCCGACGCTCCACCGTATAGTGCGATACCGCCGTCCGCGCTCCGTCTTCGCGCCGCGTCGTCATCCGCGTCCGCCGCACCGCATCGCGCGCAATCGGCGCATTGATCGTCCCCTTATCGGCCTTCAGGTGTCCGTGCACCAGCGCGATGTACGTCTTCCGCAGTGCGCGTTCTGAAAACATCTCCGACAGCCGCGCATGCGTCGCATCGTTGCGTGCCACAATAATCAGCCCGCTCGTCTGCTTATCGAGCCGATGCACAATCCCCGGCCGCAGATCCCCGCCTGTGCCCGAAAGCGTCCGATACCGGTGCAGCAGCGCGTTCACCAGCGTCCCCGCCTCCGTTGCCCCTGCGCCCGCATGCACCATCATCCCCGCTGGCTTGTCGATCACGGACAGCGACTCATCCTCATACACCACGTGGAGCGGAATATCCTCCGCGAAAGCCTTCAGCGGCGGACGCACCGGATCTCCAATCACTTCCAGCGTCTCGCCGCCCCGCAGCCGGTACGAAGCTCGTGGCGTTGCCCCGGCCAGCAGAATCTTCTCCTGCTCCAGCAGCAATTGCACCCGCTCCCGGCTCACGCCTTCCATCTGCGCGGCCAGCCACGCGTCCAGCCGCTGCCCCGCCGCTTCTGCCGGAACCGAATATGTGCTTGTCATGGTTACCAATGTCCGTCGAACTGCCCCGGCCCCGTCATTCCTTCAATCCACGCCGGCAAATTCGGCATCGGCGGCGGAGGCGCCGGCGCATTCGGAGGAATCCATCCCCGCTGCACCAGCCAGTTCCGCAGTAGTCCCGGCCACGTCGCCAGCGGAATGATCGACCCGCACAGTCCGCACCCGTGATTCGAATAGTCGTAAATATGCAGCTCCGCCGGCACATGCGCCGCGACCAGGGCGCGATAGAAATCCAGGCTGTTCGCCACCGGCACCGTCGGATCGTTCGTCGTCGCAAACAAAAATGTCGGCGGCGTATCCTTCGTCACCGCAAACTGGTTTGAATATTCATGCGCCAGGCCTGCGCGCGCACT
Organism: Acidobacteriaceae bacterium; assembly: GCA_035482355.1. Classification (GTDB taxonomy): domain Bacteria; phylum Acidobacteriota; class Terriglobia; order Terriglobales; family Acidobacteriaceae; genus Palsa-343. Next base: position 13,685 of record DATHQV010000201.1, read on the forward strand.
CGGCCCGAGAAAATTCTCCCGCGACCCCGCATGTGCTTCCGGTGGCTCCATGCTGATCACCGGATACGCCAGCACCATGAAATCCGGCCGGCTACTCTGCGCGTCCGCCGCATCCGGCAACTCACCCTGCGTCGGATCGACAAACGCATGCGTTCCCAGCGACGACGCCAAATGTCCGCCCGCCGAGAATCCCCACACCCCAATCCGGTGCGGATCCACCCCATACTCCGCCGCGTGCAGACGAATCAACTGGATCGCCCGTTGAGCGTCGAACACTGGAGCAGGGAAGTGGTACGGCGCCACCCGATAATCCAGCACAAACGCCGCAATCCCCTGCGTGTTCAGCCATCCGGCAATCTGCACGCCCTCGTGCCCAATCGCCACATGCTGATACCCGCCTCCTGGAATCACCAGCACCGCCGTGCTTGTCGAACGCTTCTGAGGTAAGAATGCATACATCCGCGGCTTGTCCGCTTCGCTCGTCCCCAGCGCTCCCGGCGCTCCGTGCGGCCACAGCGTAATCGGCGCAGGAATCCCCGAAGGCAGTTGCTGCCCACTCATTGGCACACCCAATCCCAACGCCACCAAAGACGCAATCGCCCAACCCTTCATGAAATCAGTATAGGGACGCCGACGCATGATGTGCGTCACCTCACCTGCCGCAGGGAGTCCGGCCGCTAGCCCGGGGTTGTCAAAACAAATCCGCCACCGGCGGAAACGTCAGCAACACGCTCAACCCCAAAAGCGTCACAGCCACGGTGACAATCTTCCCCAGCGCCACATCCCGCGTCCGCCATCGCCGGTCCAGAACCATCCACACCACCAGCCAAATCACCACCGCACACGTCGTCACACCCGACAAAGGGCCGGTGGGCTTATAAAACACCATCATTCTCTTGACCGAGCTAATCTGGTCCGCGGCAATCGCGAACACCGCCACCATCAGCGAACCAATTCCGGCAGCCAACACTGCAGCCGCGCCCGAGCCATTGGGGAGCGCCGTCGAATCGAGACTCTTCTCGTCGCCCATCACTTCCGCCCCTCAGCAAGATGGAATACCGTCCCACCCGCCACCGGCGCGTTCTTATTCAGCATTGCACCAAAAAAGCCCGCAGTCCCCGCCGCCAGAAACGACACCAGCAAAAAACACATCATCGCCCGGCGCAGCACCCGTTGATTTCTCAACTCCCGCCCGTAGCGCACCGCAACCCCGGCCGCCATGGTCACCGCAATCGGCGCCAGCCACGCCACATGCTCCTTCCACTCCATCCCAATCGAATGCCACGCAATCGTCGATGGGCTCGACATCAGCAGCCGTTGCGGATACGCCGCCAGCTGCGTCGTCCCCGCCGGTGCCACCGCCCGATACCACGGATAAATCACATACGCCCCAGTCAGCACCGTCAGCCACGCCATCCCAGCCATCACGATCAGGTAAACCCGCAGAAACTTCGCATCACCAGAGGTCGCAGACGCAGCAGCCCGCGGCGAATAGCGCCGCCAAACCTCCACAATCGCGCCCGAACACGCCAGCAGGTAGAGCGCGCCAAATCCCATTCCATGAACCATCGTCCACAGACCACGTGCCGTAATCTCCATTGCGCCTCCTTCCCCTGGCCGTTTATTCGAACTCGTTCCGCCCCAGCGCCTGCCTCAAAAATCCAGGCTTCGCATCCGCATCTTTATCGTCCTTCCCCCACGTCCAGTACATGCCCACGTAAGCGTAATTCTCCGTCTGCCCCGCGACCGAATGTCCGTAGGCAAACAGAAACTGCTGATGCTCGCTGTGTTTGAAGTGATACGACCCGCCCATGTCAATCAGCGTGGATGCCTGCGTCTGCGGCGCAGCAAAACCCTCCTTGCCGTGCGCCACCACCTCGCCTCCAAACTCGAGCGTCTCGCCAAACGTGTACTTCACCAGGAACCCGCCGTAGGGAAAATCCCGGTACCCGGTCTGCGGCACTACCGTCTCGCCCGCGCCCCCATCCACCAGCCAGTGCCCAATGTTCTTTTGCAGCCACACCGGCAGCCGGTACCAAACCTTCCCCACGCCCAGCCCTTTTGAATAACTTCCCGTCGGCATCTCGAACATCGTGAACGTGCCAATCTGCGGCACATATTTCGACTCTTTGATGTACGCAATCTTCGCGCCCAATTCGGTATCCGTCAGTCCAAACTCCGTCGGCCCCGTGCCGCCCGGCAAATACGCTGGGTTATTCGAAGGAGCCACCACTCCCCATGGCAGAATGGTATGCAATTGCACCCGCGGCACCGCGCCCCAGTTGAACTCGAACGCCGGCCCCTGCGAATCCATCTCCGCCGGCGTCCCATCCGCGCTCCCAAAAATGTAGAACTCGTAGTGATGCAGGTCGACCGGCACCGGATCATCTGTCTGATACGGAGGTCCCTGCGCCCACGCCCGCGGTGCCGCAACGGCTACCAGCAGCAAGATCGCCCGCGCCAAAGTAGGGAACCGTTTCATCGAGCCTCTCTTCGCATCCATAAGGCCCCGCCCACAACCACCGCCAACACCGCCAATCCCTGCGCTACCGTCAAAATTCCGCCGATCACCGGCACCGCATCCCCGCGCAGGAACTCCAGGAAAAACCTGCACAACCCATACAGAAACAGCCACGCGCCCGCTACTTCGCCTGCGCGCCGCGCCGATCCCGCTCGCTGCAAAAATAGCACCAACCCAAGAATTCCCAGCGAAACCGCCGCGTCATAAAGCTGTACCGGGTGCACCTTCACCCCCAGCGGCGTCCGGTACCACACATACGCCACCGCGCTCCGATAGGTCACTCCCCACGCCAGCGTCGTCGGCCGCCCCCACCCCAGGCCTCCGCAAAATGCGCCGATACGATTGATAGCGAATCCCAGCGCCATTCCCGGAGCCATCGCGTCCGCCACGCGCAACAGAGGCAATCCCTCCGCCAGCGCGTACAGCACCGCCGCCGCCAGTCCGATCGCTGCGCCGCCCAGCGCAATCCACTCGCCGTGGATCGTCGCCACGCCCAGCACCCAAAAAGGATGCGCCCGAAACGCCTGAAGATGGGCCGCAATCAGCAAAAGTCGCGCTCCAAACAGCGCCGCCAAAATCGCCACCAGCCCCAGATTCCAAACTTTGTCCGCAGCCAGCCCCGCGCGCCGCGCCATCAGAACAGATACGCCCAGCGCCGACAGCAGCGCCACCGCCGTCAAAACGCCGTACGTGGGAATCGCTAATTTGCCGAAATGGAAGAGCCAGGGATACACAAATCGTGCGGAACTACGTCGTGCAGAAAAAGAATACCGGCCCGCTTGGCCGTGGGGCGATGCGCTGGTGAACCCGTCCTAAGACGGTGGGAACTCGCCGCGGCTCTTTAGGCATTCCGAACTGGCGGACACTGCACACCGAGCCGATTTTCGAGTCGAGCCCCCTGTTCGCATGAATGTAGGTTCATCCAGCGTTGACCGCCGTCACCTGCTTTGCAGGCCGGTCTCTTGACTGGATCGTAACCATCCGTACCCCATTGGTCAAGCTCTCTCACTGCAGCCTTTCACGCCATTCACCGCCACTGCCCGAAACTCACTGAATCCGCGAGTGCAACGCAAACCCAACTCGCTGGTTACACTAGATCGTCCATGCTTCGCACCGTCCATGCCACACGCTACGTCCTCCCTCTCCGCGAAGGTGGCTCTTTGCCCGCCATCGTTGAAGCGGACGACCTTGGCCTCTACGTGGTCAAATTTCGCGGCGCTGGACAAGGCCCCCTCGCCCTCATCGCCGAACTCATCTGCGGTGAAATCGCCCGCGCCCTGGGCCTGCGCGTCCCCGAACTCGTCTTTGCGGAAATCGATCCCGCCCTCGGCCGCAACGAGCCCGACTACGAAATTCGCCAGCTCCTCAAAGCCAGTCCCGGCCTCAACCTCGGCCTCGACTACCTGCCGGGCTCCACCATGTTCGATCCCGCCGCGCGCGACACCGCGTCCCCCGCTGAAGCCTCGCTCCTCGTCTGGTTCGACGCTTTCGTACAAAACGTCGACCGCACCCCGCGCAACGCCAACCTCCTCGTCTGGCATAGCAAGCTCTATCCCATCGACCACGGCGCAGCCCTCTTCTTTCATCACGACTGGCCGTCGCGTGAATCGAAAATCGAGTCGCCCTTCTCGGAAATCAAGCATCACGTCCTGCTCCCATGGGCCTGCCAGATCGAAGAGGCCGCACAGTCCGCCCACCAGCGTCTCACTCCAGCAATCCTCGCCGCCACCGTGCAAGCCGTGCCTGAATCCTGGCTCGAAGCCGTCCCCGACGGCGTTCCTGCGCCCGATCGCCGTGCCGGCTACATCGACTTCCTCGTCCGCCGCCTCGCCGCATCCTCCATATTCGAAAAGGAGGCGATCCATGCCCGATAGCGTGCCCAGTCCCAACCTCGGTCCCGCCTCGTTTGATTACGCCATCCTCCGCGTCGTGCCCCGTGTCGAGCGCCAGGAATTCATCAACGCCGCCGTCATCGTCTTCTGCATGGAGAAGCATTACCTCGCTGCCCGCGTCCATCTCGACGCCGCGCGGCTCACTGCGCTTTGGCCCGCTATCGATCTGGAATTAATCCGCCAGCACCTCGACGCCGTTCCCCGCATCTGCGCCGGCGATCCTGCTGCCGGACCCATCGCTGGCCTCTCCCTCCGCGAGCGTTTCCATTGGCTCACTGCGCCGCGCAGCACCATCATTCAGCCGTCGCCCGTGCACACCGGCGTCTGCGACGGCACGTGCGACCTCCTCGATCGCCTGGAAAAACAATTTCTCTCATCGAATGAATGAAGAGGCCTGGCATGCGGCACGCCGTCATGCATTTAGCCTTATCCGCTGCGCTCACTTCGCGATCATCACCGTCGCCGGCGTCTCGTCGAGCTTCGGCTCCGAACCATCCTGCTCGCCGTACATCCACTCCCGTTCGGTAATCCCCCGCACGTCGATCGCATACTCCCGCATCGCCATCATCACAAACGCCGCCTCTGCCGCCAGAAACATGCTCAGATAAAGCAACTGCAGCTTCAGCATATGCGGAGCTGCGTGGTTGGCCGTCCATGTCTCGAGGACCTGGCTCCGCGTCTGCGTCGGATTGTCGTGCTGGATCGCACTCACCGAAGCATCGAGCGTGCTCGCATACGCCACGTAGCAGCCAATGCTCGCCAGAATCAGCGCCAGCGGCAGGAAGTTGAAGATCGACCGGTACCCCCGCGTGATGCTGCCTAACGCAATCGTGCGGCGCACGTAGAAAAGCCACGCCAGCAACAGAAATCCCAGCATCCCCGCCATCGTCGCCAGTGCCTTGCGCTGCGGCTCGTAGATGGGCAGCACATTCATCGCAGTCAGCAGCGGAGCGAGTGCTGCGGTCACGATCGGCATTACACCCATGTAGCTCTTGAATACGTTGGCGAATACCTGCAGGCGCGTCTTCTGCTGATCGCCCTCTACTGCCGCAGTCGATCCTGGATTAGCTGCTGCTGCCATCGTCTGCCTCCTTGCCGCGGCGTTACGCCGGCTTTTTCACTTCCCACGCCAAATCCACCACGCCCCCATGCACATTCTCGATCTCCCACGTGCTCACCCACGAGTCAGTACCGGGGAGCGGCGGCAGCGGCGGCAAGCCATCGTAGCTGTCGCACAGACTGTGATCCATCACATCCTGGTTGATGAAGTGCAGCGCTGGTGGCACCGTCAGACTATAGCCGGCGGTCCCAAATTCTTTCAGGTTCAGCACAATCCGATACAGCTTGCAGCGCGCGTTCGGTTTCAGATGGTCGTGCCAGTTGCGCTCCCCGTCACCAAACCCGTTGTAGATTCTCAGCCGCTCCGCGTACGTCTCCGTCTGGCTCGAAGTGATCGCCGGCGTAAATACATAGGTGAATCGCTTCGCCGTCTCCACGTATTCGCTCATCTCCGCGTCGTCCGCCTCGTTGTCCCCGGTCAGGGTCAGCAACTGCACGTATCCCTGTTTACTGCGATACATCTGGTCCCACGGCTTCGCGCACCGGTTCTGCCTCGAAAAAACAAAGTTCATCTGTCGCACAGCGATATTGTCCGTTTGCACCTGGATCGGGTCATCGAAGCCGTGCAGCACAATCGCCTTCGCCGGATCGTTCGGCGACACCGTGAGATTCGTCTCCCACAAATCCAGCTCGTAGATCCCCGGATGTCCCACCGGGTCCAGCAGCGCGCTCTTCACCTGCACCATCCGCGCATCGTCCGGTATCTTCGGGTCCGGCTCCAGAATCGTGTGGTGTGTTCCCTCCAGCGGGCTCGCCTCCGCAAAGGGTCCCCGCGCCGATACCTCCGGGACCACGTCGTCCTCCATGCCCCAGAACACCCTGAACGGTATTGGGCACGCGCATGGATCCACATTCTCGGCTCCCAGGACGCTGCGCACAATCGTGTCGCTCATGTCCGCAATCTCTTTGTTCAGCACCTGCAGCTCATCGTCCTGCGGATTGTCGCTGATCCACGTGAACATCTTCCGCACCGCGCTCAGAATCGTTGCTCCTCGATTCGGCGTTGCCAGCGTCACCACCGTCCGAATGCGCTTCAGGTCATCGCCTCGCTGGTCGTTAATTTTCCCAGCCAGATACGCCTGGATCACCAGCCCTCCCATGCTGTGACCCACCAGCATGATGCGCCCTTCCGGCACATTGCGCTCCACAAAGTCCCGCAGATACGCCCCGCATTCGAAGACACTCGGGATCCGCCTCGTCAGCACCAGTTGCACTATTTTTGTGGGATAGCTGAAGTTCCACAGCAGCCGGTATCCTCGTGCCGCCAGTTCTCCGTCCTTTTCCAGTGCCGTGCGCAGCGGAATCCAGCAGTCGGGATCGCTGTCGAACCCGTGAACAAAAACTACCGTGGTCGGTTCCATCGACATTCCTTGGCGGACAGGGATGGCGCATCAACTGGTTAGCCCGCCGCGCGCCCACCAGCATGGCACGAATGTGTGTCAACGCGCATTATCATTCTTGAAATCTGGCCGCACGAACTCCGGGGAGCGATCCGCGCCGCACCTTTCTGCACTGCACCGTCCATCGTGCGCGAAACGGAAGCTTTTCGAATGACCGCCGCTGCTTACTTCACACCCTTGGCCGGGTCCCAGGCCCCCTCGAGCTTCCGCACATAGAGAATCTGCCCAAGGTGGTAAGCATTGTGCGCCCCCACATGTGCAATCAGCGAAGCATTCGCCGCCAGCTTCTGATCGTCCGCCGTTTCCACTGCTTTTTCCCAATCCGCCATCACCTGATTCAGCTTCTTCACCAGGTCATCCCACTGGGCGGGATTGAAATTATCAAACGTCGTGTCGTTACTCGCGGTGAAGTCCGAAACCTTCTCGCCGTTGAACCGCGCCAGCGCCCGGCCATCCCAGAACCACAAGTGATACGCCAGTTGTCCCACCGAATGTCCACCGTGCCCCGGCGTCCAGTTCGCCTGTTCCGCCGTCAGTCCCGCCACGGCAACGTTTGCCGGCACAAACCAGTCTTCCTGATCGTGCGTCGTATGCAGTTGTTCGAGGAGCACGCCGCGCAGCGTCGTCGGCGGTTTCTGGCTCTGGGCAAAAGCCCCCACGGGTAGCGTCAGCAGCAGGAGAAAAATCAGTCTTTGCATGCGGAGAGTCCTCTTTGCGGTAGTTTCCGCAGACTCTACCACGCCCCATCAACACCTTCCCATAGCCGCTTAACCCAAAACACGGGCACGCCACCGCATCCGCGGCCCCGCACGAGACGCATTCGATGGATTGTCACGATAGGTGCGCCGGTTCGCTGGGGAATACGTCAGACAACGAGCGCCAAACCAGCCTCTTCCTGGCCTCTGGCTTCTAGCCCCTGACCCTATTCTTCCAGGATCTCATCCAGCAACCCGCTCAGCGAGTGTGCCCGGTTTCGCAGTGACGCCGCCGTCTCCCCCGTCGCCGTCACCGCATCGAACCGCTCCGACAGACGAGCCAGCTCATCGGCAATATTCAGTGCCGCCAGCACTGCCACACGCAGCGAATCTACCGTCCGCCCGTGCGCCGCAACCGCCCGCATCTTCTCATCCACGGTCGCCGCCAGCTTTTCCAGGTACACGGGATCATTCCCCCGCAGACGGTAGGTCTGGTCGTAAATCACCACGGCAATCGCCTGCGGTTCGGTTTCCGGAATCGTCGTCATGCAGATATTTCGTCGAGTTGCTTCAGCAGGCGTTCCACCCGCTGCCGCACCTGCTCTCGTTCTTTTTCCAATGTGTGCAGTTGCTCCTGCGCATGTTCGAGCTTGGTCGCCTGAGCGTCCTTCTCGCTTTGCAGCCGCGCCGCAGTGGCTTCCGCTTCTACGCGTGTCGCGCGCTCGTGTTTTACCACTTCCACGGCCCGTAAAATGCGCTGTTCCAGCGCGCTAAAGTCGTCCACAGCCGTCGTCGGCAACTCTCCTTGCACAAGGCTCAACGTTGACATCCAATCACCCCTAAGAATTCGATCTTCTCCGCGCAGTATAGCTCCGTTCGCGCGGTGAATACCGCTCAAAATCCCCTTCCAGCCTAAACTCAGGTTCCCAGCAGCCAACGCCGGACCCGTCAACGGACAGTCTCACCGCTAACCGTCTTATCGCTAAACGCCTCACCGCTAACCGTTTGTCCGCTAACCGCCGTTCAGCTAACCGCTTGAACGCTCCCTCGACCCCTGATATATCTCCTCGTTCGTCTCCGGCCGCCCAACATCGCCCTTATGAGGGCGGGCAATCCGCGCACGAATATCCTCGTTGAGCGAAGTCCGCGGCTCCTCAGCCGACCCCTTCTGCCGACTCGTATCCGATTCAGTTGTCGTTCTTTCCGGTTCTGCCATGCGACCCTCCTCTTTCAGAAGAGTCCGCTAAAGCCCCTGCTGTTGCCCGCCATATTCAGCTGGCCGCTTTATCGCTGGCCGCTTCTTAGCTAACCGTCCCACCGCTGACCGTTTTACCGCTGCCTCAGCGAAACCCGCGCTCCAGCATCCATGCCACCAGCACAATCAGCACCACCATCAGTCCACCCAGCGCGAAGCCCGCCTTCTTCAACACCGAGTGCACCGAGCGCACGTCGTCAACAAGTTCCAAACTCTCTGAAGCGGTCCGGTCGCTCACTTCTTTAGCACGCACCATTTGCTCTTCCAGGTGCTTCATCTGCAACACCTGGTCTTCGATGGCGCCCCGCAGATCGCGCTGCGAGTTCGTCAGTTCCCCCAGGCTCTGTTTTAGCTCGGTGGACATTGCGGTCCCAGCCTCGCCCCGGCTCATCTCCAGCAGTTGCGACATATACGGCATCAGCACCCGGAACTGCAGCATCGCCGTGCCCGTCGGGTCCTGATCCAGTCCCAGTTTCGGATCGCCAAACATCGACAGCGCTCCCAGATTGGTCGTCCCCTCCGCGCCGGCATTTTCCGGCTCTGTGGGCTTGCCGTCGTTCGCAAGGGCGATCAGCCTGTCTACTGTCGATGCGGTTGTTTTCCGATTCATGCCGAGGTTGGTCCTAGGTCCACTATAGACAATCGCCAGTCGTCCATCGTGCTCTTTTTTCGGCGCCGACGCGCCTGGCTCTGCGCCAGGCATCGCGCCGGGCTCGACGTCCGGCGGCAACTTCACTTGCTGACTGCTTTCGGACGCTTCCCTGGCATGCAGGCCTCGTTTCCTCGGAGGAGGTCACGCTCTTCACTCGGGCCTAATCTTTATACCTGAATTGCGCAGCCGGTGGCGTCTTCATTCATGCCACTTTAGGAGGATGCCGAACGATCGACGGAGTTGCGTCTACGCTTTCTCGGCGCTCGCCGCTGCCTGCTGCTTCAGCGCATGCACCACAACCCGCAGCATCTCTTCTTCTGGCGCCGGCTTGCCCGTCCAGATTTCGAACTGCCGTGCGCCCTGATGCACAAACATCTCCACACCCGTCACCACCGGCAATCCTTTTTCCCGCGCCATCCGGATCAGCGGGGTGTCGATCGGGTTGTAGACCAAATCGAAGACCAGCCGCGCGTTGATCTCCTTCGGCTCCAGCAAACTCGCCGGCTTTACTCCGCGCATTCCCACCGGCGTCGTGTTCACGATCACGTCAAAGCTCGTCTTCGCGAGCAGCTCTTTCTTGATCGTCTTTACCTTCGCCTGTCGCGCCAGCTTCTTCGCCGTTTCCGCCGTGCGGTTCCAGACAAATACTTCTGCGCCCTTCTCCGCCAGCCCAAACACCGCCGCGCGTCCTGCACCGCCTGCACCCAGCACCAGAATCTTCGCGCCCTTCAGCGGCAACCGCCGCTCCAGCGGCCGCACCACCGCCGCCACATCGGTGTTGAATCCGTAGAGCTTTCCATCCTGCGCGCGCACCACCGTGTTGCACGCGCCAATCTTTTCCGAAAGCGCATCCGTCTTCACCAGGTGCTTAATGATCTCGGTCTTGAACGGCATCGTCACCGCTAGCCCGTGCAGCGGAACTTCCCGCACCAGCGTCAGCAGATCGCTCAGGCGCGTCGTCTGCAGCGGCAGAAATACCGCGTTCACCGTCTCCCGCCGGAATGCGATGTTCTGCATCAGCGGCGACAGAGAATGCCGCACCGGGTTCCCTACGACTCCATAAACCTTGGTCGACGCGTCAATCTGGTCGATCCGCCAGGCCTCGCGCAGCGTCCGTGCATCGATCTGTCCCGGCCCCGTCTCCTCGCCTGCATGCGCCGAGGCAAACGTGAACACGCTTCCCGCGCGCAATCCGAGCACCCGGCTAATCGTCCCCTGTTCGCCCATCGAGATGCCGATCAGCTCAGCCTCGTCGCGCCGCGCGTTCAGGAACCGCATCATCGCCACGTTGTCCGCCAGCGTCTTCGCCGTCGAAACAATCTTGATGAACTCCGGCGCGAACGGCTTGATCCGGTCGAAAATCTTGTCCAGATCCTTCGTGCTCTCGAAGTCGTGATAACTCACAATCAGCGCCGCGCCCCGCGAACGCAGGCGCTTCATCTGCGCTGGCTTCACGTGTTCCGCCGTTTGCAGTTCAATGTCGATCAGGTGACACCCGGCCAGAGCTGCCTTCTCCAGCACTTCCAGCTCCGCCGCAATCGTGCCTTTGAATTTGCCGCCCGTCGCCGCTCTCCGGCACGTCGCCACAGCAGTGATCTCGCCGCGCTCGTACAGAAACGTCTTGATCTTCGGAATAATCGCGACCGGGTTCGCCAGATAATCCAGCCGGAATTCCACAAAGTGGTTTTCCCGAACAATCTCTTCAGCGTTGCGCAGCATGTCCGCCGGAGTCGCCCCCGTGATCGCTACGCAAATCTTCCCAATCCTCGACCGGATGTAGTGCGCCGTCAAAGCCGGACGCTCCAGCGTCCCCGCGCCATTCCCGTCCGCGTGCGTCGCCCCAGGGGTTCCCGCAGCCAGGCCCCCGGCAGGCGCGGATATCCTCACGCCGCTCCGTTTCGGAGTGCTCGCCTTGGGCGCCTCGGCCCGCTCCGCTACCGTTCCTGCCTTCATACCCGCAATTGCCGCATAATAAAGACCTTTTCCCTAGGTTGCAAGGGTATTCGACGGCCCAGGCTCCCTTGTCACATCGTCAAAACACCGGACGCAATCCTTTAGATACAACATTCTGAGGAACGTCGCCTAAACCACCTTGGTTCCGCGTCGATTTCCACCGCCCGGCACCCCAGCCTAAACCCTACAATGGCAACGGCCCATGAAAAAGATCCGAGTCGGCATTCTCTTTGGCGGGCGCAGCGGCGAACATGAAGTCTCGCTCCTCTCCGCCGCCTCCGTCCTGCAAGCCATCGATCGCTCCAAATTCGACGTTATTCCCGTCGGTATCACCAAGCAAGGACAGTGGGTTACCGCCGCGCACGCCGAGCGCCTGCTCTCCGGCGAACCCGCCCCTTCCGCGAAGCAGCTCCGTGCCGGCGACCCTGCCGCGACGTCCGCCGCCGCCGTCCTCCGTAGGGGCGAATCCGTTATCGTCCCCCCCGTCCCGGCCACCGGGAAATCCGGCTCATTGGTTCCCTTCGAGCAGAATGCCCATTCCCTGACTACCGTCAGCCCCGACCAGGTCCTCAACCTCGACGTCGTATTTCCCGTCCTCCACGGCACCTTTGGCGAAGACGGCACAATCCAGGGCCTCTTCGAACTCGCCGGCATCGCCTACGTTGGCTCCGGCGTCCTCGGCTCCGCCACCGGCATGGACAAGGACGTTATGAAGCGCCTCTTCGCCACCGCAAGGCTCCCCATCGTCAAACACGTCACCTTCCTCCGCGGCGACTGGGAGAAAAGTCCCCGCAAAATCCGGGCCCGCATCGAAGCCGCCCTCAAGTACCCGCTCTTCATCAAGCCTGCAAACCTCGGCTCCTCTGTCGGCATCAGCAAAGCCCACAACCGCAAGGAGTTAGGACCCGCCATCGAACTCGCCGCCCGCTTCGACCGCAAAATCGTCGTCGAGCAAGGCGTCGGCGGCAAGAAGTCCGGCCAAAAGGCCCGCGAGCTCGAAGTCGCCATCCTTGGCAACGACAACCCCGAAGCCTCGGTCATCGGCGAAGTCGTTCCCGGCAAAGAGTTTTACGATTACGAGGCGAAATACCTCAGCGAAGGCTCCGACCTCATCGTCCCCGCCAAACTCACCCGCCAGCAATCCAAACTGGTTCGCGAAATGGCCGTCCGCGCCTTCCAGGCCTGCGACTGCGCCGGTCTCGCCCGCGTCGACTTCCTCATGGAGCCAGGGGCATCCGGCCGCGTCTACGTCAACGAGATCAACACCCTCCCCGGCTTCACCTCCATCAGCATGTACCCTCGCCTCTGGGCTGCCTCCGGCGTCCCCTACCCCGAGCTCATCAACCACCTCATCGCGCTCGCCCTCGAACGCCGCGCCGACCAGGACCGCAACCGCTACTCGCTCTAAAGCAAATTGTCATTCCAGAAAATGATTTGTCATCCCGACAGGTGATGATCTGTCACCCCGACCGGAGCGCCGCCACAATATCATCCAGCGAACACGATCCTGAACCGGCGCGCAGTGGAGGGACCCCCCGAAGGGGAATCGGTCGCGAAGCGGCCGAACAAGTTGCTTGCACGGACAGCAGGACGGATAGCCATACCTCGAGATAGCGCGGCTTACTGACTCCTGACTCCTGACCACCGACTCCTCCGCCTGCGCCCAAGAAACCAAACGCCCCTCCGCGGTGTCAGAATAGTAGGGAAAGCTTCGTCTTCCTCTGCCGGCTCCCAAAGACCGAAAGGAATCCCGCCCAATGACTCTGCTGGACGCTCCTGCCTTTAACGCTCGCCGTGCGCAGCGCAATCATGTTCTCTCCGTCACCGCGCTCGTCCTCTTCATCGTCGCCGGTATCGCCACCTGGCTCTGGTTCCTCCAGATTCCCTGGCAGTTCTGGCATTTCCCCTCCGACCACAAAGTCAACAAATTCCTCTCCACGGTCGAAAGTGGCGATCTGCAAAAGGCCTTCGGCATCTGGCTCAACGACCCCAACTGGCAGGCCCACGCCCAGCAGTACCAGCCCTACAACTTCACTGAATTTCAAAAGGACTGGGGACCGGGCAACCAGGACTACGGCCAGATCAAAAGCCACAGGATCCTCGTCTCCCACCACGTCGGCAACGGCGTCATCATCGGCGTCGACATCAACGCCCAGAACAAACCAATCTACCTCCGCGTTGACGACCACGACGGCACCGTAGGCTTTTCCCCCGTCGAACTCTACAACGGCCCCTAAGCCGTATCGACATCGGAAGGTCACCGACATAACTGAAATTTGAGAGAGAGGAATGTCATCTCGAACGGAGCGCCGCCACGAGAGTGTCCCGCGAGCTCTTTCCTACTACGGCGCGCAGCCGAGGGACCCCCCGAAGGGGAGTCGGTCGCGAAGCGGCCGAAAAAGGCGCTGGCACGGAACTAAAACTTTCGGTGGCCGCGTACGAACTCCGTTTTAGCGTTCAAACCCCGCCCCTGGTCCCTACAGCACCCCAGTCCCCCGCCAGCTATTCCCGTTGTGCCGCTCAATCACCACCTGCTGCACCCCGCCGGCCCGATACCAGTCCACCACTTCCTCTTGGGCCACATAAAACGCCGTCGGAGCCACCAACTGGTCGAACACGTTCCAGAAATTTTCCGCAAACGTGTAATCCGCAATCGAACACAAATAATCCGAGTACGGCAGCGCACTCTTCAGCCACGGCCGCTTTCGCGCTGGCCGGTAAAACAACCGCAACCCCGCATACAGCAGCACCGCGGGAGGAAAACTCAGCGTCTTCGTCACCGCTTTCGGCGCACGCGAAGTCAGCCCCTTCCGCACCGGATCCACAAATTTTTCAATCCACGCATTGCCTTCTTTGCCGTAGACCCATGTCACAATCCGCCCGCCCGGCTGCACATGCCGCGCCAGCGCCAAAAATCCTTCCTTCGGATCCGGCAAATGGTGAATCACGCCAATGCTGTACACCAGCGTGAACGGATTCTTAAACGGCAGATCCAGCAGATCCCCCTGCACCACATGCACATTTGGCAATCCGCGCGTGTTCGCAAACGCCGCTTCCACCGCGTCCGACAAATCCACGCCCACCACCGTCTTTGCCCCAAACTCCGACGCCAGAAAAATATGCCGGCCCTTGCCGCATCCCCCGTCCAGCACCACCTGATCTTTAAAATCCGCCGGCGTCAGCGGCGTAATCCACGCCAGAAATTCCTTCCGGTCCGCCTCCGTCAGCTCTGAGTAATGCGTCCACTCATACCCAAACGCCGCCGCTGTCGCTTTCTTATCCGCAGCCAGCGCGGCCGGAAGAAATCTCGGCACGCCCCGCACAATCGGAAAATTCGACGGGCATCCCTGGCAAGCAAGATTGCCCTCCATCACTTCATCGCCGTCCACCGCAGCGGAGGTCAGCGCAAAACCCTGCCCGCAATTCCTGCAACTCAGCAACGACAACAACGACGTCT
>DATHQV010000202.1:0-2837 GCA_035482355.1 Acidobacteriaceae bacterium
GTCTGCAGGATCTTCGTCCAGCTCCCATCGCCGTTTTTCGCAAACCCAAAACCATCCGCGCCGATCACCGCGCCGTTCTGCAGCGTCACATCATCGCCCAGCACGCAGCTCTCGCGCACAATCGCATGCGCATGCGCAAAGAACCGCTTGCCGATCCGCGCGCCGGGGTAGATCACCACGTGCGGCAGCAGCACTGCATCCTCGCCAATCACCACATCGTCGCCGACCACGGCATACGCACCCACATGCGCCCGCACGCCGATCTTCGCGCTCTCGCTGATGACCGCCGTCTTATGCATGCCGGGAGGGAAGTGCCGCATCGGATGAAACATCTCCAGCGCCCGCGCGAACGCCAGGTATGGATTCGCAATCCGCAGCGTCGTCACCGGGAACTCCGGCGCGTTCGGCTCAACCAGCAGCGCCGCCGCCTTCGTCGACTTGGCGATATTGCTGTACCGCACATTCGTCAGGAAGCTCACCTCCTGCGGCCCGGCCTTCTCCAGGCCGGCCACTCCGGTGATCTCCAGGCTCTCTACGGCAGCCAGTTTCTTCCCTGGCGCGGGGGCGAGCGAAGCGCCCAGTTTCTCGGCAAGCACTGCCAGCTTCATGCCGAGATTGTAGCGAACCCACTCAACGCAGGAACACAAAGGAACAGCGCAAAACGACGCAACTGCAACCGTGGCGCACCTTGGCGTTCCTCCGCGCCCTTTGCGTCAAAGGCTTTTTAGAGTTCCCCCCTACTCCTCAAACAGCGTCGGCTGCGGCTCCTTCGCAACCTTCGCAGCCTTCGCCATCGGCTGAATCAACCCCACCGTCTCAATCCACTCCATCGCCGACCGCGGCACAAACAGCCGCTGTGTGTTGCCCCTCGTATCCGGCGGCGTCATAAAGATCCCCATTGAATCCGACAGCGAATCCATCAGCGTCCGGTTAAACTGCACCAGCCCCTCGAGCACATCACCGTCCGTCAACCGCATCCGCACCCACAGCCCCTCGGTCCGCGGCCGAGCCGCAAACCTCTTGCGGTCCAGCCGTTCCGGCACCGTGCGGTCTGCCGTGTTGAAGTCCCGCACATACGCAATCCACTTGATCTCCGTCAGCAGAATCGGCGTCACATGCGCCGCCGGGTCGATCAGCTCCACATACCCATGCAGCAGGGCAACCTCCTGCGGCAGATAGCCCCAGTGGAGCTCGTCGTTGAATCTCCGAATAATGACCTTCTTCCGCCCTGAAGCCATTCCCACGGATTGTCGCACGCAGGACGATTACGCGGCAGTTGCGGTCACTTCCCCAGTGGGATGGAATGCAGTTTTGTCATTGCGGTGCCGTAGTTTCCGAGGTGATAAATCGACGCTCCAACCGGCGAGAAGGTAAAGTCGTCGAACGGCGCCGAGGCCATGCTGTTCATAAAGTCGGTAGTGCCTACACCAATGCTGACGTGCGGGACGAAATGCTCTCCGCTGTGCGCCGGAACGAACTCGGCGACATACGGAATCAGCTCCGGCACGATATCGGGATCCTGGGGAGTGGTCACGAATGCGGCGGCCGTCCCCGTGGGCGCCGTGAAAGGCGTGACTGCGTCGATCAATTCCTGCTGCAGCCGGAGCAAGTCGGGTGTCGTCTTCACCAGAATATTGCCGACGCTGACCATCTCGCCGCCCATCTTCGCACTGCCTGTGTAGGCGTATCTGTAGGCCGTCAGCTTCCAACTGGTTGGATTCTCCTTCGCAAACACCGCGTCGACGGCCGCGTACACCTTCGGCAGGTCCGCTGTCCTGACATACCGCTGCAGCATCGAGATATGTGGTGCGTGCGCGCCGCCCAGCGTAAACCCCTTGGGAAAGCTTTGCAGAAGCTTGGCGTTGGCCGCCGTCGCATGCTGGATCATCGTTGCATCCGGATCCAGCAGAATGTCGATAGCCGTAACGTCATTCTGTCCGGTGGGAGCCGCCTGTTGGGCGGCAGCGCCCCCCGACGGCATGGTCACAGGAGATGCCAACGCTCCAAACACGAGCAGACCCATGAAGGATTTTTCTAAATGCCTCATTGTTGTTTCCTTTCTGGTTGTCAGAACCGGATCTCCGGTACCCAAAAGCTGGCGGACGGCCCACGCGAATCGGCGAACAGCTCCTCGCCAGATTCGCCCACGCCAGGAACCAAAGCTAGTGCGTGAGGACAGCATCAAAAACTGTCAGAAATGACCACTTCGGCAATTTCGCCAGGTGCAAATCGCTCGGTTCCCGGCAACTGAAAGCTGGAAAGTTATTGCGTAACCTTCTCAGGATTTCCCCCTGCTGCCAGTTTTTCGGAAAGGGATAGTTGGTCCACCGCCTCTGCTATACAAGGGGCATGGCGATCAAGAGATTGGACCACGTCAGCGTTGTCGTCGAGGACCTCGCAACAGCTATCGCCTTTTTCACCGCGCTCGGCATGACGATCGAAGGCCAGATGCCCATCGAGGGCCCATGGGTGGACCGCGTCAACGGCATCGAAGGTGTTCAAGTCGACATCGTGATGATGCGGACCCCGGACGGGCACGGGCGGCTTGAGTTGACGAAGTTTCGCAATCCGAAACTGGTCAAGATCGCACCGGCGATCGCACCGCCGAACACGCTTGGCCTCCGCAGCGTCATGTTTACAGTCGAAAGCGTCGACGACACTGTCGCTCGCCTGCGCGCTAACGGCGCCGAACTCGTCGGCGAGGTCGCCCAGTACGAGGACAAGTACAGACTCTGCTACATGCGAGGCCCTGCGGGCATCATCGTCGCGCTGGCCGAGGAACTCTTCTGAAGCGTTCACCGCTCTGCGGAACGTCGACTCAAGCTATTCTGAAGAAC
>DATHQV010000203.1:0-41409 GCA_035482355.1 Acidobacteriaceae bacterium
AAGGGAGACAAGGAGCGCATCGTTCCGCTGGGCCGTGCGTCCATCGCCGCGCTCGAACAATATTTGAAGGATGGCCGCCCCGCGCTGGTCCGCAAGCCCATCGGCCGCCTCTTTCTTTCCATGCGCGGCCAGCCGCTCAGCCGCGGATGGATCTGGCATCTCGTCAAACACAGCGATCACGACGCCAGCCCGCACATGCTGCGCCACAGTTGCGCTACGCATATGGTGGAGCGCGGCGCGGACCTGCGCACCGTGCAAACGCTGCTCGGCCATGCCGACATTGCCACCACGCAGGTCTACACGCATCTGGCGCTGGGCCGGCTCAAGGCCGTACACCGCGAACATCATCCGCGCGCGAAGCGAGTGGCGCCATGAGTGAGAAGAAGGCCGCGAAAAAATCGGAAGTCTCTCGCCGCGTCGATGAGTTTCTGGCCATGCTCGCCAACGAGCGCAATGCCAGCCCGCATACCGTCCGGGCATACGAACGAGAGCTGCACAACTTCGCCACGTTTACGGACGAGAAACTCGGCGCCAATTTTGCGATCAGGAAAATCGAACACCAGCACATCCGCGCGTATCTGGGCGAGCTTTACACGCATGGCTTGTCGAAGGCCTCCGTTGCGCGGGCGCTAGCTGCGATTCGTTCCTGGTTTAAATGGCTGGCTCGCCACGGGCTGGTGGAGCAAAGCCCGGCGGCACTGGTCTCCACGCCGAAATTGCCGAAGCACCTGCCGCGTGTGCCCACCATTGAAGAGATGAACCGCGTGGTCGAAAGCGCCGACGACGAAGCCGCGGCGTGGCCGGAGCGCGATCGCGTCATTTTCGAACTGCTGTACGGCTGCGGCATCCGTAACGCGGAACTGGTCGGCATCGATCTGAGCGACATTCACTGGGCCAACGAGGCGATCCTCGTCCGCGGTAAGGGCCGCAAAGAGCGCTACGTGCCGCTCGGCGACGCGGCGGCGCAGGCCATCCGCGCCTATTTGCCGCTGCGTGAGGCGAAGCTGGCGCAGGCCAATCATGGGGCAGGGAAGTCCGCCAACGCGCTGCTGCTCAGCATCCGCGTTCGCGGGGACGGACGCCTGACCACCCGCAGCGTGGGCCGCATCGTAAAAACAATCGCGCTCGCCCACGGATTGCCGGCCGACGTCCATCCCCATACTCTGCGCCACGCCTTCGGCACCCACATGCTGGAAGAGGGTGCGGACCTGCGGGCCATCCAGGAATTGCTCGGCCACGAGCGCCTGTCCACCACCCAACGCTATACCCAACTCACCGTTGGCCAGGTCGCGGAGGTCTACGACCGCACGCACCCGCGGGCGAAATAGCAGAATTCGCGTGGTCATAAATTAGAGTTATGGCCATGAGGAAATGGCAAGCGGTCCTCGATTTCTCAGTGGTGGTCGCCTCGATTTGTGTCGTCCTGGATATATTCCGCTGGCAGTTAGTTAACGTGCTGACGGTTTTCCTGGAGCCCTTCATAGAAATTGCCGCCACGCTGGCCCTCCTGGTTGCGCTCATCCGGAGCCTGGTCGCCCTTTTCGCGCAATGGAGGCAACATTCGATCGAAGGCCGTGTTGTGTGGGCCGTGGCTATCTGCTTTGTGGCCCTCGCCGTTCGCATCTTCGCCCCCTTCGATGCACTTATGCTGCGCGCAGACTTTCGGATCTATCTCAAACGCAGGACGCAAATCGCATCCGAGGTCGTGGCTGGCAAGTGGGAGAACAAGGCCGTCCAGAAAGGTGGCCGGGGGGAAGCTATTAAGCTTCCAGAAAGCGACCAGTCGCTTTCGGACGATGGCGACGTGCTCCTTTGGCGCGAAGGCGGGCAAAGCGCTGTCCTGTTCATGAGTTTTCGTGGAGTGCTCGACAGCTTTTCAGGATTCGTCTATACGACCGACGATCGGCCGCCCCCTGCGGATGCATTCCTTGGCGATCCCGCCCAGGTCGAGCGTTGGTCTTCGCACTGGTATTGGTATGCGTCGCAGAACTGATATCGGAGTGCCGATGAGGCGAAACTCTGGCGAAGCGCGCGCAAACTAACCGGCCATGCGATTCTCAGCATCCCACCATCGTTATGGCTTCGACTGTCTGGAAGGGCTACATCTCCTTCGGCCTCATCTCGGTGCCGATTCGCCTCTACGTCGCTGCGCGCGAGCATCACGTCAGCTTCAATCAGATTCACTCTGTCTGCGGCACGCGTATCAAGCAGCAGCTCTACTGTCCGCACTGTGAGCGGGTGGTGGAGCGCAACGAGATCGCCAAGGGCTATCCCGTCGACAAGGAGAATTACGTCCAGGTCACAAGCGAAGAGCTGCGCGCCCTGGAAGCCGAGTCGTCGGAGACCATGGAGATCATCCAGTTCGTGAAGCTGCCTGAAGTCGATCCGCTCTACTTTCAGACCTCGTACTTCACCGTCGCGGAAGACCCCGGGCGCCGCGCGTATTCGCTCATCCGCAAAGGCATGCAGGATTTGAAGGTCGGCGCCATTGCCAAAATCACTCTGCACCAGCGCGAGCAGGTCGTCATGATCCGCCCTTTCGAGAAGGGACTGGTGCTGCACACGCTCTATTATCCGGAAGAAATTCGCGCGGTTGCCGAATACGACAACCAGCCTGAAGTCGACGTGCAAAAGTCCGAGGTGGAGTTAGCCGAGCAATTCATGAAGCAGCTTACGTCTGAATTCGATCCCGACAAATTTAAGGACGAATACGAAGCGCGCGTTGAGCAACTGATCGAAAGCAAGCAAGGCGAGGTCCCCGCGCCGGCGAAGCAGTCGAAACGCAAGCTGGCCCCGGTCATCGATCTGATGGAAGCGCTGAAGAAGAGCATGGCACAGAAGGGGACGGAATCTGAAACGCGCGCCCCAGCGAAAAAGCCGCCGCAACGCGCCACTGCGGCTGTGAGCAAAAGGAAAAAGGCGAGCTAAGCCAGCTTCGCTTCAATTCCCGCAGCCACCACCGCCGCCTTCACCCCGCGCACCAAAATCACCTTATTCCGCGCGTGCTCGCCTGCGGTAATTTCGATTGCGGACCGCCGCACTCCCAGCAACTCCGCCAGGAATTCCACCAGCGCCGCGTTTGCCTTGCCTTCGACGGGCGGGGTATGCAGCGCAATCTTCACTGCCGTCTCCGCGCCTTCGCCGATGGTACCGGTCACCGCCGTTTTGCTGGCCCGCGGTGTCACGCGGACAGCGAACCGCGCGCCCTCCCGCGTGTCCCTTACGGCAATCATCCCGCCGCCTTCGGGCGCTTGCCGAACAGCGCCGTCCCAACCCGCACCAGCGTCGAGCCTTCCTCAATCGCAATCGCAAAGTCGCCCGACATTCCCATGGAAAGCTCTCCGAAATCCAATTTCGGGAACTCCCGTGCCCACGTGTCCCGCAGGCCGCGAAGGCCCCGAAAGCATGCCCGCGCAGTCTCCGGATTGTCGTCGAACGGCGCGATCGTCATCAGCCCGCGCATCATGAGATGCTGCATGTCCGGCAGCCGCTCGAGCAGCGTCCGCAGTTCAGCGCTCGCCGGATCGATCCCCGCCTTGGTGGGCTCGTCGCTCAGTTTCACTTCCACCAGGATGGGCAGCCGCTTGGCCAACTTGGCGGACGCATCGTTGAGCCGCTCGGCCAGACGCAGGGAATCCACGCTGTCCACACCATCGAATATCTCCGCAGCTCGTCCCGATTTATTCGTCTGCAAGTGTCCGATTAGATGGACTTCCGCGTTGGCGATTCCCAGATCCAGCAGAAGGGTCCGCTTGGTCTCAAATTCCTGCACCCGGTTCTCGCCGAAGAGGGTCAGCCCGGCCGCCAGCGCTTCCGCCATCGCTTCGGCCGGATGCACCTTGGAAACCGCCATTAGCTGTACCTCGCCGCGGGTGCGTCCGGCCGTCCGGCACGCTGCGGCAATGTTCTCCTCCACACGCGCCAGGTTTTCCTTAAATTCGCTCACGTCCCTATGGTACCGAGACCTTGTCTCCCGGCCCATTTGGTGTCATTGTGGTCAACAAAGCAACCACGCAGAGTTTTGCACACATCTCAGGTTCTCAAGTTATGAGCCTCCTTTCCTGGACAACCCGTCCGCCGAGCAGACTGATGAAATCTGTAGTTCTCGTTCACGGCGTCATTTGGGGCATGGGCCACGAGTCCGATTGCGAGATGTTGGCGCTCAAAGAGACGGATTCCGTGACCCGGCGCACCACGTTTTCACGTTGCAGCGTGATTCAGGCGAATTCCGATTTGCCTGACGGCGATTACATCGTCGCCTTTCAGGGCAACTCCGTCAGTGCCCGGCGCGAAGGCGGCTTGTGGCTCGCCAATGGAGAGCTGCTCTTCGACGCAGCCTGAATTCGCTGCGCCCGGGTCGCCGCGTCACGCTCGCGCATCGCCCCGCATCCCCCTTGCGCGCGATTCAAGGCATTGCAACATCAGGTGCGGATACTCAAGAAGAACGCCGCGCCGACCCAACCGCGGCTGCATCTCTTGGTAGGCTAAAGAAAGGAGCTCCATGCGGCTCCGCAGTACAACGATTGAGGTCCCTTTGACGTCGACTCAGGCAGCACCGGCCATTTTGTTCGAAAACGAATTCCGTAACGCAGTACTTCATCCCACGCCGCCCGTGGCTGTTTTCGACTGCGATGGCACCCTGTGGAACGGCGACGCCGGCGTCGGCTTCATGACCTGGTCGATGGAAGCCGGCCTGCTCTCCCGCAACGCCAGCGACTGGATCGACGCGCGTCACCGCCTCTACCGCCGCGGCGAAGTCTCGGAAGTGGATATTTGCGGCGAGATGGTGCAGGTGTACGCAAGCCTCCGCGATGGGGAGATGCGCCGCACGGCGGCCCGCTATTTTGCCGCCCATGTTGAAGCCGAAATCTTCCCGGAGATGCAGAAGCTGGTCACCGATCTGCAGGCCGCGGGCACAGAAATCTGGGCGGTCAGTTCCACCAACAACTGGGTCATCGAAGAAGGCGTTCGCCACTTCGGCATCGCTCCGGAGCGGGTGCTCGCCGCGCGGGTTCGCATCCACGAAGGTCTCGTGACCAGCGACCTGATTGAAGTGCCGACGGACGAGGGCAAGGTGGAGGCCATACGCCGCGCCGGCATCAACGCCCCGGACGCCATCTTTGGCAATTCCATTCACGACTCCGCCATGCTCGACATCGCGCACCGCGCCTTCCCCGTTAATCCAACGCCAGGCCTGCTTGGAATCGCGGCGCAGCGAGGCTGGGCCGTCTACTACCCTGAAGCCGTTCTCGCGGACCACACCAAATAACCCGGTGAAAATCGCATCGCTGCAGCCGAGTGTCAGCATTATTCTCGATCGTCTCGGCTGCCTTGATGCGCTCGTGGCCTGCACGCGCTATTGTCTTGAGGCCGTGCCCGTGCTGCGCCAGCGGCCTATCTCCGTGGTCCACGATTCGTGGTCGACCAAAGCGGAAGAGCTTCTGCCGCTCCGTCCCGACCTCGTCATCGCGTCCGTGCCGTACCGCAAAGAATCGCTGGAGGCCATTCTCAAAGCTGGCTGTCCGGTGCTGGCGCTGGCTCCGCATTCTCTCGCGGACATCGAGCAGGACATTCGCCTTATCGCCGCGGTGGCCGGCGTCCCCGACCGCGCAGAGCTGCATATCGCCAGGATGCACGGTTCGCTTGAGGAAATCCGCAGTCAAACCGCGCAGATTGCTGAAAAGCCGACGGTTTATTGCGAAGAATGGGGAAAGCCACTCATCCATTCGCAATTCTGGGTGAAAGAATTAATCGAGGCCGCTGGCGGCGTTTTCCTGGGTGAGCCCGGCGCGGTCACCACGGCAGAAGCCGTTGCCGCCGCCGATCCCGACGTCATCATTGCCGCCTGGTGCGGCGCAGGCGACCGCGTCCCCCTCCACAAACTTGCAGCCCGGCCTGGCTGGGACGGCGTGTGCGCCGTGCGCAACGGCCGTCTCTACTGCATCGCCGACGAACTGTTGAATACCCCCGCGCCGACCCTCATTGACGGGCTCCATGCACTCGCCGCGGCGCTTCATCCGCAAATTTTCGGGCCGGTTGCGGATATTCATGGAATGAAACAGCGGGGCAGCGGAGTCGATCGCCGTTCAGCTGCGTCTAAACTATAGGGGAATATGGAGGATACACTCCAATCCGGCCGGGAGGTGAAGTCCCTCCGCTTCGTAGCCGCCGCGCTCATCCTGCGAGGCGAGGAGGTGCTGATTTGCCAGCGCAAGGCCGGATCGCCCATGGGCCTCAAGTGGGAGTTCCCCGGGGGCAAAATCGAAGCGGGCGAATCCGCCGAGCAGGCGCTGCGCCGGGAGCTGGACGAGGAGCTCGGCATCCAGGCTGCCGTCGGCACCCGCGTCGCCCATGTGCGCCACAACTACCGGAGCGGCGGCGCCGTCGATCTGCAATTCTTCGCCGTCCACAGCTTCGAGGGTGAAATCACCAACCACATTTTTGAGGATGTGCGCTGGTCCCCGCTCAAAGACCTGCCGGGGTACGACTTCCTCGCTGCCGACCGCGACCTGGTGCGCGACCTGGCCGCCGGCAAGCTGCTCTGATTCACTACCGCTCGTAGCCCCACTGGTTCACCCAATGAAATCCCCGCTCGAGCAGCGGATAGTGCGCCATGGTCGGCGTGCGCGTGAATGAAATCACCTGCGTGGTGAACGGTGGCGCCGGCTTCGGCGGCGTCTTGTCCTTCGCCTTCGGCGGTTCAGGAGGAACGGTCGTTAGCACCATATGCTGCGCATCCGGCATCTGCCATGAATATTTCACTGGATCTCCGCCGTACGGACGAACCGAGATGGTGTGCGC
Organism: Acidobacteriaceae bacterium; assembly: GCA_035482355.1. Taxonomy (GTDB): domain Bacteria; phylum Acidobacteriota; class Terriglobia; order Terriglobales; family Acidobacteriaceae; genus Palsa-343. Next base: position 6,802 of record DATHQV010000203.1, read on the forward strand.
CTTCGCATCGATATGCAAATTGGTCCGCCAGAGCTCCCCATCCACGGATCGCGTAAACGCCCGCTGCACTGTGTCGATGTAGAGATCGCTGGCCGGAGCGCCATCACCGGTGATGAAGGCGCCGGTTGCCGGATGCGCCGCGTCCAGATGCCACGCGCCCAGCAGCGGCGATGGCGTCCGCATCGCCTTCAGGTTCTGTTTCCACCCCATGCCGATAAAAATCGGTATCAGGATGAGAGGTCCGAAGGTAAAAATAATCTCCACCGTGCGCAGCGTCATCCGGTACCAGCGCCGCGACGCGGGCGGCACCCACACCGCAGCCGGAGCAGCTGGCTTGTGCAGCCAGAAGAAATCAAACAGCGCTCGCAAATCCGGCACCGCCAGATACAGGCACGCCAGCAGCAGGCTCGCTGCAAACAGCTTCACCGGCACGTCGAAGAACATGTTGTAGAGCAGCACATTCGTCATCACAAACGCGGACACCAGCGCGCCCGCGAGCGCTGTGCGACGGAACAGGATCAGCACGCCGCCGGTCACTTCAGCCAGCCCGCAAAATACTTCGTACATCGGGTGCAGTCCGATCAGTCCCCACAGCATGGTCATCGGCGACATGTTGCCCACCGGCTCGTTCAGGATGCCGATGGAGATCGGCGCCATCTGCAGGGGGAAGACCTTCGCCAGGCCGTATTGCAGCATGAAATATCCGCAGGTGAGCCGCAGCAGAAAGCGCAGCCACGCGTACATCGACTCGTACTCTTTGCGTTTGTTTCCGAGCAGCGCCGCAACCAGCGTCCACAGCAGGCCGCCTACGAGCGCCACCACCACGAACAGGCCGTTGAGAATCCAGTTCAGCGTCGCATCGCCTGAACCGGTCGGATGCCAGTGCGCCGCCAGACCTGTCAAATGGAAAACGTGCTGCCCTACCCACTCCGTCACATGGAAGGGTGCAGCCGTCAGGCCGTTGTAAACCCAGTCGCCGACCACCGGAAAGATGTTGAAAATCGTGCCGTTCCCAAAGAAAGCGAGGAAGCACACGAAATAGAGGAAGGAGATGCGGAACGCAATCCTCCCCGCGTGCGCCCATTCCCGCGTGCTCGAACCGGTTTGCGGAGTCGCCTGATCGGCCACAGGTCCGACGGTGGAATCACTCAGTATTTCTTGAGTCGACATAGAGCTCTCGCTTGTCGAGAAGGTTTGAAGAGACTCTCATTTTGGAGCAGGTCCTGGCCTGGGTCAATCGGCCGAGGCTCGATCTCATTACCGGACGCGGGCCGCGCTGATTTCGTTTGCGGCCCTATTGATGCCCAGGCCACCACTGCTGCACCATCAGAATCACCGACAGAATGCTGACCACGATGGCCGTCACCCACGCCGCGGCATTGAACCAGTGCGGGTTCGTGTGTTCGCCCATCAGGTCCTTGCGGTTGATCAGAAGCAGCATCAGCACAATCACCACCGGCAGCAGAATGCCGTTGAATGCCTGCGATTCCAGATACCACTTGATCAGCTGGGCGTTGGGGATCAGGAGGACCGCGGCCGCTCCACCCACAATCAGCAGCGTATACAGGCCGTAGAAAAACGGAGCCTCTCGAAAGCGTTTGTCCACTCCCGACTCAACGCCCAGACCCTCGCACACTACATAGGCGGTCGAGAGCGGGAGCACTGACGCCGCGAAAAATCCTGCATTGAACAGGCCGAAGGAGAACAGGATGAACGCATACTGTCCCGCCAGTGGCTTCATCGCTTCTGCCGCCGAAGAAGCGTCCGAGATCGTAGTAATCCCGTGCGTCCACAGCGTGGCCGCGCACGCCACGATGATGAACCACGCCACCACATCGGTAAAAATGGATCCGACAATCACATCCAGCCGCGACGCCGCATAGGTCTTCGCCGTCACGCCCTTCTCCACAATGGACGATTGCAAATAGAACTGCATCCACGGCGCGATGGTCGTGCCGATCACGGCGACCACCATAAAGATGTAATCCTTGTTATGCAGAACCGACACCGGCGGTAGCTTGATGGTCGCCGCCCACGCCGCGTGCCATCCCGGGTGCGCCAGGACCCCCGCAATAATGTAGGTGAAGTAGAAGAATGAAGCGACCAGAAAAATCTTCTCAACACTTTTGTAGTCGCCGCGCACGGCCAGCAGCCACACCAGCGCGCTGCAAACGGGAACAGAAATGAACTTCGATACGTGAAACAGCTGCAGGCTGCCCGCGATTCCGTAAAATTCCCCAATCACGTTGCCAAAGTTCACCAGAACCAGAAGTGCCATGATGATGACCGTCAGCCGCAGTCCAAATTCTTCGCGAATCAGATCGCTGAGCCCTTTGCCCGTCACCGCGCCCATGCGCGCGCACATTTCCTGCACAACAATCAGGGCCAGAGTCACCGGGATCATCGTCCACAGCATCGTGTAGCCGAACTGCGCCCCGGCCTGCGAATAGGTGAAGATGCCGTTGGGATCGTTATCGACGTTGGCCGTGATGAATCCCGGACCGAGCACGGCGAGGGACAGCAAAATCCGTGTTTTCCAGTTTTTCAGCATGACGGCGCAATTCCACGTCGCGGGTTGCCGAGCCCGCCGGCCCGGTGATTGGAGGAGAAAGTGAAACCCCAGTGTAGGCGAGGAACCCTCGTTTCGTCCCGCCGTTTGTCTGCATTGGTTTCTCTCGGCCGCAAACCCGCCCGGCTCGAGGTTTCTGTAGACTGAAAATCAGCATGATGCCAGGCCGTTTTCTCCGCTTTCTGCCGCCTGCAAGCCTTTCGGCGCTGCCTCTCTTCGCAGCCTGCCTCGCCTTTTCTCCGGCTTCCATAGCGCACGCCCAGGGAACCCGCTTGTGGACCGAATCGCGCTTCGAAGATTTTGAGCGCGGCACTCCCAACGGCGTGGCCATTACCAGCGACGGCCATCTCGTTCCTGGCCCCAGCAGCACCGCCGTCCTCACTACGCCCTCGACCTATGTGTGGGCCGTGGCCACGGACCACGACGGCACCGCGTATCTTGCCACCGGCGCGCCGGCGACCGTTCTTCGCGTTGACGCCGACGGGAAATCGACCATCCTCTTCAGCAGCCACGACATGAGCGTGCAAACTCTGCGTGTTGGGCCTGATGGTTCTCTGTATGCGGCCACGCTCCCGTCCGGCAAGGTATTCAAACTCGATCCGCACGCGGAAAACAAAACAGACGACACCGCGACCGTCGTCTTCGATCCCGCGACCGTGACGGAGAAGCCCAAGTACGTTTGGGATCTAACCTTCGACGCGCACGGCCAGCTCTACATCGCTACCGGCGGGCCCGCAGCCATCTACCGGGTCGGGAACGGCGCGAAGCCAACCCTGTTCTACAAGAGCGACGAAGAGCACATCCGCACCATCGCCTTTGACAAGGCGGGCAACCTCATCGCGGGCTCCGACGGCACTGGCCTCATCTACCGGATCGATCCCAATGGCAAAGCCTGGGTCCTTTACGATTCGCCGAAAAAGGAAATCACCTCCGTTATCGTCGCGCCCGACGGCAGCATCTACGCGGCCGGCGTGGGCGAGAAGGGGAGAAACACTCTGCCGCCGCTCACCGTAACCGGACAGGCGCAGGTCACCGCGACCATCACCATCGTCACGCCCGGATCCGTGCAGGCCTTCAGTGGCAACACGCTCATCCCCGAGGGTTCCGAACTGTATGAAATCCCCCACGGCGACGGGCCACCGCAAAAAATCTGGTCCGGTCACGATGATATTGTCTACGCCCTCGCCTGGACACCCGAAGGCGTCCTTGCCGCCACCGGCAATCGCGGCCGCGTCTTCCGCATCCACGACGACGGCACCTATGCCGACGTCGCGCACCTCGAAGCTTCGCAGGTCACCGGATTTGCCGATGCGCCCAAGGGCATCTACGTGGGTACCGCCAACTCCGGCAAAGTGTATTTGCTCAGCCATGGCGAGGCCCCGGAAGGCGCCTATACCAGCGAGGTCTTCGACGCCGGAGCCTTCGCGCAATGGGGACGCGCGGAGGTGGAAACCGGCCCGCAGGGCTCCGGCTTCCAGATGTTCGCCCGCGCCGGCAACATCGAGAATCCTGAGCGTGCGTGGGGCGATTGGAAGCCGTTCAGCGCCAACTCCGGCCCACTCGGCATTGAATCCTCTCGCTTCATGCAATGGAAGATCGTCGAACATCCGGGCAGTTCCATCGGCGAGGTTGGCGTCAATTTTTTGCCGGTGAATATGGCGCCCATCGTGGATGAAATCGTGGTTGCGCCCGGCGTCCGCGCAACCAACACCCCGCCGCAGCCAGGCCAGCCCACGCAGATCACCGTCAATTTCCCCTCGCAGCAGAATACCGGCATCAGCTTCGTGCAGCCTGAGGCCGGCAAGGAGCCGCTGCCTGCCATCAAAGAGCGCACCGCCGTCACGGTTCGCTGGTCCGCGCACGACGACAATGGCGACGACCTCGTCTTCTCCCTCTACTATCGCGGAGAAGGCGAACACAACTGGCAGCTTCTGAAAGAACACGTCCGCGATCGCTTTTATTCGTTTGATTCTTCGCTGCTGCCCGACGGCCATTACCGCCTCAAGGTGGTCGCCAGCGATGCGCCGTCGCATAATCCCGGCGAAGCCCGTACCGGCGAGCGCGTAAGCGACGATTTCCTCATCGACACCACACCGCCTGTGGTCACCGGCATCGAAGCCCGTCTCGTGAACGGCAAGATTCACGCCGCGTTCACGGCGACGGACGCCATCTCCCCCGTCGCTCACGCGGAATACTCCATCGACGCGGGCCGCTGGCAATACGTTGAGCCGCTCGGCAAAATCGCTGACTCGCTCACCGAGCATTTTGACTTCGATGCGCCGCTTCCTGCACCGCGTCCCGGCGCCGATGCCCCGGTCGATCCCCGCGAGCACGTGATCGCCCTGCGCGTCTTCGATCGCAACGACAACAACGTCACCGTGAAGGCAGTGGTCCACTAACCGGCCATGCGCTTTGAGCTCTTCATCGCCGCGCGCTATCTGCGGGCCAAACGCCGCCAGGCCGTCATCGGCATCATCACCTGGATCTCCATTGCGGGCGTTGCGGTCGGCGTGGCGTCGCTCATTCTCGCGCTCGCCATCACCAACGGCACCCGCCGCGATCTGCAGGATCGCCTGCTCAGTTCCACTGCCCATGTCGACCTGATGCGCACGATGAGCGACGGCATGCGCGACTGGCGTCCGCTGCTGGCGCGGCTTGAAAAGATGCCCCACGTGGTGGCTGCCGCTCCCGGACTCTACGAGCCAGTCCTCATCTCCCGCGGCGCGCGCGCCGGGGGCGCCATGCTCAAGGGCATCATCCCTGCGGACGAGCGCAAAGTCTCCGACATGCTCGCCAATGTCACTTCCGGCACCGCTGCACCCCTCAACGCCACGGCCAACCAGCAGAGCGACACAGGGGAGCCCACGCCGCCCATCGTCATCGGCACCGATCTGGCTGACTCTATCGGAGCCAAAGTCGGCGACACCGTCATGGTCACCAGCCCTCAGGCTGACCTGACACCCTACGGCCTTATTCCGAAATACCAGCGCTTCCAGGTTGCCGGCATTTTTCACTCCGGCTTCTATCAATACGACAACAGTTTCGGATTCATCCGCCTCTCTGACGCCCAGTCGCTCTTCGGCGAGCCGGACGTCATCTCCATCATTTCCTTCCGCGTCGATGACCTTTACCACGCCAACGTCATTGGCGACCAGATCGAGGAGGCCGCTGGCCCTGGCTATTCCACCACCAACTGGATGGAGCAGAATCGCGAGCTGTTCCGCGCCCTCAAAGAGGAGCAGGTCGTCACCTTCATCGTCATCGGCCTCATCGTCTGCGTGGCCGCCCTCAACATCCTCATCGCACTCACCATGATGGTGATGGAGAAGACGAAGGACATCGCCGTTCTCATGTCGATGGGCGTACAGCCGGGCCAAATCCGCCGCATCTTTTTGCTGGAAGGCTTGCTCATCAGCGTCATCGGAACCGCCATTGGCCTGGTTCTCGGCTACACCCTTGCCTGGCTGGGCAGCCATTACCGATTCATCCATTTATCTGCAGATGTCTATTCGCTGGACTATCTCCCGTTCGCGCCGCGCATCTTACATGGCGTGATCGTGACAGCCTTGTCCCTTGGCGTCTCGCTACTGGCCACGCTTTATCCGTCCAGTTCCGCGGCCCGCGTGCTTCCCGCAGAAGCGCTGCGCTACGAATAATGCGCGCCGCTCGCTGCGGCCGTCCTGTCCGATCCCGGAGGATTTCTGTACGCAATGGTAAGGAAAGTTCTGATCGTCGCTCTCAGTTGCTGGCTTGTTGCACCCTTCTGCCAGGGATATTCGTTTCTCACTCACGAAACCCTGATCGACATAGCATGGGATTCCTCCATCAAGCCCCTGCTCCTCGCCCGTTATCCCAACGCCACGCCGATCGAGCTGCGCGACGCGCGCGCCTACGCCTACGGCGGTTCCACCATCCAGGACGTCGGCTACTACCCATTCGGCCACCCGTTTTTCAGCGACCTTACCCACTACGTGCGCAGCGGCGACTTCATCACCAACCTCATTCACGAGTCGCAGAACATCAACGAGCTGGCCTTCTCCCTCGGCGCGCTCTCGCATTACGTCGGCGACACCATCGGCCATCGCTACGCCGTCAACATTTCCGTCCCCGAGGAATTCAAAGATCTCCAAAGCAAGTACGGCTCGGTCGTCACCTACGAACAGGACCCGCACGCCCACATCCGAACCGAATTCGCCTTCGACGTCGATCAGCTCGGGCACGCCCGCTTCGCGCCCTCCGGCTATTTTCGCCACGTCGGCTTCAAAGTGCCGGTCCCGCTCGTCAGCCGCGCCTTCTACGACACCTACGGCATCACTTTGCAAACGGTCATCGGCCATGAGAGCAGAGCCTTCTTCACCTACGAGTGGTCGGTGCGCACACTGCTCCCGCGCGTTGGCTATGCCGAGGTTCTGCTCCATCGCAAAAGCTTTCCTGTCGACGAGGACAACCCCGACTTCCAGCAATATGCAGATCGCCTGAAGGCCACCAACACCGCCGCCCACTGGGATCTGTATCGCAAGAAGAAGCCCAGTTTCCTCACCCGAGTCTTCGCAGTGATCATCTTCATCACGCCCAAAGTCGGCCCGTTTGCCGACCTCTCCATCCGCGGCCCCATGCCCGATACGGAACAGAATTATGTGAGCAGTGTGAACCGCGCCACCGCGGAGTATGCGCAACTGCTCGATCAACTCCGAAACATTGGCAAGAATCAGTTTGAAGTTCCCGACCTCGATCTCGATACGGGGTTCGCCACCAAACCCGGGACGTATCGGCTCACCGACCAGACCTACGCCACGCTCATCTCGCGCGTGACCGCGAACACCGCGAAACCGCCCGCCGGCCTCCGTCAAAACATCATCGCGTTCTACGCCGACCCCAATGCCCCCATCTCCACCAAGAAGAACCCGCGCCAGTGGAAAAAAGTGCAGGATGCGCTTGCCGTCCTCAGCCAGTCCCCAACCCAGCACATTCCCAACGCAAAGTGACCCCATCGTCGTAAGCATGCGTCTCGCAGCGTGTATTCTGCCTTTGCATGAAGCGTATTCTTACGGCCGTCGTTCTTGTACCCATCGTCATCCTGCTCATCTTCTTTTCGCCCACGCAACCTCTGCCTATGATGGGCGCCATCTTTGTTGTTTCCATGCTTGCCATCTGGGAGTTTCTCGGCCTCGCCGATGCCATGGGCGCCAAAACTCCGCGCCTGGTGGTCGTTGTCGCCCTGGCCCTGCTGTTAGCCACTGTCTTCCGCCGCTCCGACCTGCTGGAGCCGATCCTCGGCATCCTGTCCTTCGCGTTGTTCCTGGTCTGCGTCTTTCGCTCTCCGGTCAATCGCGTCCTGCCGGACACGGCCTACTCCATCTTTGGGCTCATCTACATTGGCTTGCCCATGGGCATGCTCTACCTGCTCAGTACCCGCGACAACGGTCCCTCGCTGCTGCTCTTTCTCTTTATGGCTGTCTGGTGTGGCGACGTCGCCGCCCTCTACATCGGCCGCGCTTTCGGTCGCCGCAAGCTCGCCCCCAAACTTAGTCCCAACAAGACCTGGGAGGGCAGCGTCGCCTCCGTCGCCGGCAGCATTCTCATCACCCTGCTGCTGGTTTGGGTCAGCGGCCTGCTCGTCGCCCGCAATATTGAATCGCTCTCCTACCCCGGCCCAATCCTGCACTGGATCACCCTCGCCATTCTCGTGAACATTGGCGCGCAGCTCGGCGATCTGGTTGAATCCGCCATCAAGCGCGGCGCCGGTGTCAAGGATTCCGGGCACCTGCTGCCCGGCCACGGCGGCATGCTCGACCGCATCGACGCGCTCCTGCTCGCCGCTCCGCTGCTGTGGTACGCTCAGTTAGCGCAGCAGACCTTTTAAACCTCCGTCTGCTCCTGAAGACCGTCCAGCCTTGAAGCGCATTGCCATCCTGGGATCGACCGGCTCCATCGGTCAAAGCACTCTGAGCATCGTTGAGAGCTTCCCGCAGCGCTTCTCTGTCGTCTCCCTCGCCGCCGGACGCAACGTCGATTCAGCTTTTCAGCAGTGCCTACGCTGGCGTCCCCGCGTCGTCTCGCTCGCCACCGAAGAACTCGCCGCCGATCTACGCCAGCGGCTGCGCCAGGCGGGACTTACCGAAACTGAAGCCGTCTGGGGGCCAGCGGGCACCATTCAGGTTGCCACGCTCCCGGAAGCAGATTTTGTTGTCTCCGCCATTGTTGGCGTCGCTGGACTCGAAGCCACCTTCGCCGCCGTCGAGGCAGGCAAAACCATCGGTCTTGCCAACAAAGAAGCTATGGTCGCTGCCGGCGAAATCCTTACCGCCGCCGCTCGCCGCAACAACGTCTCACTCCTTCCCATCGATTCCGAGCACAACGCCGTTCACCAGTGCATGCGCGCCGGCCAGCGCAGCGAAGTTCGCCAGATTTGGCTCACTGCCTCGGGAGGGCCGTTCCGCACCCTTCCGCTCTCAGAATTCCCTAAGATCACCGTCGAGCAGGCCCTGCGCCACCCCACCTGGGTAATGGGCCGTCGCATCACCGTCGACTCAGCCACCCTCCTCAACAAGGGCCTCGAGATCATCGAAGCCTGCCGCCTCTTTGATCTGCCGCCCTCGGCCGTCAAAGTCACAGTGCACCCGCAGTCCACCGTGCATTCCCTTGTGGAATACGTGGACGGTAGCCTGCTGGCCCAAATCTCAGTTACGGATATGCGCCTGCCCATCCTCTACGCTCTCAGCTATCCGGAGCGCGTGCCCTCCGATCTGCGATTCGACATGGAAGCCCTTGCTGATCTGCACTTTGAGCAGCCGGATTTCGAGCGTTTTCCATGCCTGCGCCTGGCCTACGAAGCCGCTGAACGGGGTGGCGCCCACGCTATTGCCCTGAATGCCGCTGACGAAGTCGCCGTCGAAGCATTCCTCCAACGGGCCATACCGTTTATGGGTATTCCCGATACAATAGAACAGGTACTCGAGACTACCCCCGAGACTCATCCGGCGACCATCATAGAAGTGCTCGCATTGGACAGCCAGGCCCGCGAACGCTCGCGAGAAGTTCTGGCGCAACGCAGCATCTCTTCTCGCGGCTGATTCCCGCCTCTGGTACGTTGCTGGTCGTCAAAATCCACTATGTCTTTCGCCGTTATTTCGATCGTTTCGTTCTTTATCGTTCTCAGCATCCTGGTGCTGGTGCATGAGCTCGGCCATTTCATCGTAGCCAAGGCCTGCGGGGTCCGCGTCGAGACATTTTCGCTCGGATTTCCTCCGCGACTCTTTGGCATTAAATACGGCGATACCGACTACTGCGTCGGTGTGCTGCCCTTCGGTGGTTACGTCAAAATGTCCGGCGAGTCCCCGGGCGCGGAAACCACCGGCGACGCTGCTGAATTCTCCGCACGTCCTCGCTGGCAACGCGTCCTGATCGCCGTTGCTGGCCCAGTCGCCAACTTCGTGCTCGCCTTCGCTCTCATGGCGGGCTTCTTCATGCTCCACAACGAGGTCCCGGTCTACTCCAAAGGGCCGGCTGTCCTCGACATCGTGCCTCCCAACTCACCCGCGGGCCGCGCCGGCCTGCTCTCCGGCGACCTCATCATTCGCTTTGACAAGGATAAGAACCCCACCTGGGAAAAAGTGGAAGAGCGTGCCTCGCTCGACGCCAACTCCACCGCACCCATCACCGTGCAACGCATGGTGGGCGGGCAGCCGAAACAGTTCAGCACCGAGCTTTACCTGAACGATCCCAGCAAGGGCGAAGACTTTGATGTTGAGTCGCTCGGACTGCTGCCACGGGAGCAGGAATACCCGGTTCAGGTCGCGGACGTGATGCCCGGCGACCCCGCCGCGAAGGCCGGCATCCAGTCAGGCGACGGCATCGTGTCCGTCAACGGGCAGGCCGTCCACGGTGTCTCCTCCATCATCGCCGTTCTCGACGAAACCGGCGCCAAGCCCGTTATCCTCGTCGTCGAACGCGGCGGACACACGTTTAACACTACCGTTCAGCCGATCTGGGCCGACTTCAGCGGCCAGGTTCCGGGCTACCGCCTCGGCTTCGGAGCCTCGCCTCCGCCCTTCCGCGTGGAGCAGTCGCCGCTGCCTAAAGCCATCAGCCAGTCGGTCAGCTTCAACCTGAAAAACTCCGGCTACATCCTCGATATTCTCGGGCGCCTCTTCTCGCACCACGGTGCCGTAATGCAGCAACTCAGCGGACCCATCGGCATTGCGCGCGCTACCGGGGAAGCCGCTCAGGCTCACGGCCTCGAGCCCATCATTTATCTCACTTCGCTGATCAGCCTCAACCTGGGCATCATGAACCTGCTGCCTATCCCGATCCTGGATGGAGGCATGATCCTCTTCCTCATCATCGAAGGCGTCCTGCGCCGCGATCTGAAGCAGGAATTCAAAGAGCGCATCTACCAGGTGGCGTTTGTCATGCTCATCCTGTTTTTCGCGTTCGTGATGGTCAACGATGTGTCGAAGTTGAATCTCTTCTCGCGACTCAAACCCTAGCGCGCCATGGGGGGCGGTTCGAAGCCAAAAGCGCTTTCCACCGCCGCAGCGACCGCCAGCACCAGTTCGTCCGCGTAGGGACTCCCCGCAATCTGCACCCCAATCGGCAGTCCATCTGCTGATTTCGCGGCTGGAACCACCGCCGCCGGCCCCCCCAACAGATTGAACCACTGCGTGTACCGCATCGCATCGAAATACGAAACCGCTGCCCCCTCCACCATCCAGCTCCGCTCAAACGGCTTGAACGCCGGCACCGAGCACACCGGGCACAGAAGCAGCGGGAACGCCTGCATCTCCGCCAGCAGCCGGCTGCGTACCTTGTCGGACTCGACCCACGCATCCAGAAGCGAATCGGCCGTCAGCGGTGTTTCCGCCCGCGCCAGCGCCAAAAATTCGCGAAACGTCGGGCTCAACTCCTGCTCCCGGCCGCGAATCGTTGATGCGTACAGCATGGCCCCGCACTGCATGAAGTACGTCCACCACAGCTTCCGCGCCGCTTCCAGCTCCCGCGGACGAAACGGCTGTACGTTGTAACCCTGCTGCTTGAGCGCCTGCGCCGCGGCTTCGACCGCTGCACGCGTTTCCGCGGTCACCGGGACCAGGCCGTCGTCCGTAAACCACCCAATCGGCGTCCGCTTCGCCTCTTCCTGCGTCACCGTCCGGAGCGGCACGGGTGCGCTGCTTGCGTCCGTTGCATCCTGGCCGGCCAGCGTGGAAAACAGCAGCGCCACATCGCCCACCGTTCGCGCCATCGGCCCAATCGAACCCAAAAACGTGAACGGGCCGAGGCACGGCGGTAAATGGCCCGACGCCGGCACGCGTCCCGCCGTCGGCTTCAGCGCGCAAATGCCCGTAAAGTGCGCCGGCTCCCGCACCGATCCGCCGCTGTCGCTTCCCAGGCCGCCCGCCGAAAGTCCTGCCGCGATCGCGGCAGCCTCGCCCCCGCTTGATCCTCCCGCCGAATACTCCAGATTCCACGGGTTTCGCGTGCTCCCGTAGAGCAGGTTCTCGGTCTCGTAAGCCATTAGGAACTCCGGACAATTCGTTGTCCCCAGCATCACCGCGCCCGCCGCAATCAGCCGATCGACAACGACGGCATTTTGAGCCGGAACCGACCCCTTATTGAGTGCGCTGCCAATTTCGCATCGGTACCCCGCGACGGAAATCGACGATTTTACCGTCACCGGCAGCCCTGCCAGCGGACAGGCTTCGGTCCCCAACCGCACCTTGCGCGCGAGGCCGCGCACCCGCTCCGCATCGAAATCAACAAGCGCTCGCAATTGCGGATTGAGTCGCTGAATCTGCCGGATGTGCTCCTCCGCGAGCTCCACGGGTGTGATCGCGCGGCTGCGCAGCATTGCGAGTTGTTCGGTAGCGGACAACAGGGTGACGGACATGGTGGGGTAACGGGTGATTATAATTTCTGCAAGTGTCCAGCGATTTTCCCGTCTCGCCGCAGTTCCGCAGCCCGCCCTCCTGGGCTGAAATTCTTGGGCGAGCGCCAGCCCGTTCCGCTGAGCTCCGCATCTCGGCCGCAGCGGGAGCGCGCATCCTCGTCACCGGAGCAGGCGGCTTCATCGGGTCGGCCATAGTCCGCGCTTTCGCCGCCTCGGGCGCCGAGCAAATTGTACTGCTCGACATCTGCGAACAGCATCTTTTTGAGGTGAATGCCGCCCTCGCCGCGCAGGGCTCCGCCGACTGTTGCACGCCGATCCTCGGCGGTGTCTGCGACCGCACGCTGCTCGATGCGCTCTTCGCTGAGCATCGGCCCCAGATCATCCTCCACGCCGCCGCGCTCAAGCACGTGCCGCTCATGGAGCAAAACCCCCTTGCAGCCGTGGCCACCAATACCCTTGGAACCGCGATCCTCGCCGAAGCCGCCGAGTCCCACGGCGCGGGCCAAATGATCCTCGTGTCCACTGACAAAGCGGTCGCGCCCCACAGCATCATGGGCGCCTCCAAACGCATTGCGGAACAGATCATGCTTGCGCCGTCTGGCCTACGGAAAACGGCCGTCCGTTTGGTCAACGTTATCGGCTCCCCGTGCAGTGTGGCCCCGCTCTTTGCCGAACAAATCGCCCATGGCGGACCGGTCACCGTCACCCATCCCGCCGCCAGCCGCTATTTTCTGACCCTCGAGGAAGTCACCGCCCTCCTGGCCGAAGCCATCGACGCCGATGCGACCGGCCTTCTCATCCCCACGCCTGAAGTCACTGGCGACCCCATCCTCATCGCCGACCTCGCCCGCCGCATGATCGCCCGGAGCGGACGCGACGTGCCAATTGTTTTCACCCAGCCCCGTCCCGGCGAAAAACGCGACGAATCCCTGGTCGCCCCCGCCGAAATTATTGGCGAACCCGCATCCCCGTCCCTCACCCGCGTCAAAAGCCCGGTAGCGGCAGGCCTGCCTACGCATCTGCAAGCGCTCGAATCTGCACTGACCGCGCGTGATCATGCCGAGGTGCTGCGCCTCGGCCAGCGCCTCGTCGCGGACTACCAGCCCAGCGAGCTGCTGCGCGGGTCGGTTGGCGAGCCGTTGGCCGTTCGCAGTTGAGAAGGGAATTAGTTCGGCGCAACGACGACCGAGCCCCAAAACAGCAGCATCAGTCCGTTGACCAGCAGAATGTACCGCCGGTGTCCCCGTTTCATCGCAATGCACAGCATGCACAACAGGGTCGAAGCCGCGGCTGCCAGGAATGGAATAATGAACGCCACGCTGGCGGGAAAGCCAGCCTGGTCCATCCAGCGCGCGACCGGACCGCTGCGGATCACCAGAACCGCCAGCGCCAATGCGCTCCACAAGGCATAGACTCCGACATTCACCCGCGACAGGCGGTAGAGCAGGGGGTTGAGCACCCCCATGCGCCGCCAATACCAAAGCATTCCAAACGCCGGCAAGACCAGCAAAACGGCCTTGAGCAGCGACACCCCAAACCAGGGCCATCCATCCCACTGCATATACTTGTCTCCGGGCACGATGAGCACGGCTCATCGGCGGCATCGCACAGCATGATTCAGACCCTTCAACACGGAATCCGGGAAAAATGATGCGCCGAATCGCCGTAATTACGACTTCCCGCGCCGATTACAGCCATCTGTACTGGCCGCTGCGCCTCCTCGCCGCTCACTCCGAGGTCGATCTGCGCCTCATCGTCATGGCGTCGCACCTGTCGCCGGAGTTCGGCGCAACCATCCGCGAGATCGAAAAGGACGGATTCCCCATCGCCGCGCGCATTGAGTGCCTCCTCAGCTCCGACTCCGATGTCGGCATGGCCAAAAGCATCGGCGTCGCGGTCCTTTCGCTCGCCGACACCCTCGGCGACCTGCGCCCAGACCTCCTGCTTCTCATCGCTGACCGCTTCGAAATGTTGGCGCCCGCCTCGGTCGCGCTCTCCCTGCGTATCCCCATTGCGCACATCGAAGGCGGCGAAATCAGCGAGGGCGCCATCGACGACGCCGTCCGCAACGCGCTCACTAAAATGAGCCACATCCACTTCACCTCCACGGACGGTGCCCGCGCCCGCGTGATCGCCATGGGCGAAGAGCCGTGGCGCGTCCATCGCGCCGGGGCGCCCTCGCTCGATCATCTCCGCCGCAGCCAGCTGCTCTCCCGCGAAGAAGTCGAGGCTCGTTGCGAACTCGACCTCACCACTCCCGCGCTGCTCGTCGCCTACCACCCCGTCACGCTCGAGCAGGACACAACCACCGAAGCCGCTGCGCTCATCACCGCACTAGAACAGATCGCCGAGCAGCCCGGCACACAGCTCCTCTTCTGCTATCCCAACGCCGACGCCGGCAGCCGTGCCCTCGTCGAACGCACCCGCGCCTTCCTCGCACAGCATCCCTCCGGCAAGCTCTTCGTCAACCTGGACGCCGTCACCTACTGGAGCCTCCTCCGCCACGTCGACGTCATGATTGGTAACTCCTCCAGCGGCATCATGGAGACGGCATCCTTTGCGCTACCCACCGTCAACATCGGCCTGCGCCAGAAAGGCCGCGAGCGCGCCCTGAATGTTCTCGACGCTGAACCCGACCCGGTCTCTATCCTCGCCCGCATCGCGGAAGCCCGCAGCTCCGCTTTCCGCGCCTCTCTCGAAGGCATGACCAACCCCTACGGCGCCGGCCACGCCGCGGAGCGCATCGTCGAAGTCCTCACCTCCGTCCCCACCGGCCCGCAACTCCTCATTAAGCGCGCCATGCCTTGCGGATTCGTCCCATGATTCCGATCCCGCTCTCCGCTCCCGACATTACGGAAGCGGAAATCGAGGCCGTCGCCTCCGTTCTCCGCACCGGGCGACTCAGCCTCGGCCCCCAGCTTGAAGCCTTTGAGCACGCCATGACCGCGTATATCGGCGCGCGTCACTCCATCGGAGTCAGCTCCGGCACCGCGGGCCTGCACCTCGCCCTCCTCTCCAACAACATCGGTCCCGGCGACGAAGTCATCGTCCCTTCGTTCACGTTTATCGCGGTCGCAAATGCCGTCCGCTACACCGGCGCGCACCCGGTCTTTGCGGATATCGATCCAGACACCCTCAATCTCGATCCATCCAGCGTCGAAGCAGCGATTACGCCGCGCACTCGCGCTGTTATCGCCGTCCACACTTTTGGACGTCCCGCGGATCTGCCGGCGCTGCTTGCAATCGTCCAACGCCATAACCTGCTCCTCATCGAGGACGCCTGCGAAGCCATCGGCGCGCATGTCGACGGCCAGCCCGTCGGCTGCTTCGGCGATGCTGCCGTTTTCGCCTTCTATCCCAACAAGCAAATCACGACCGGCGAAGGTGGTATGGTCTTTACCCGCCACGCCGACACCGCCCGGCGCATCCGCGCTTTACGTAACCATGGCCGTTACGATTCACCTGAGCCACGTTCCGAATATAGCTGGTTCGATCACGCTGAACTCGGCTTCAACTACCGGCTTTCGGAGATGCAGTGCGCCCTAGGACTTACCCAGCTCGCCCGCATCGAGGAAATCCTCTCCCGCCGCGAATCCATCGCGCGCAACTATGGAGAACTGCTCGCCGCAACGCCGCGCCTGGTGCTTCCCGCACTCGACGTCCCCGGCCAGCGCCTCAGCTGGTTCGTCTACGTCGTTCGTCTTGCGGAGGAATGTACGCGCGACAATCGCGACCGCATCATGCGCACCCTGGCGGCGGAAGGCATCGCCACCGGCCGCTACTTTCCGCCCATCCATCTGCAGCCTGCATACGCCGGACACAACGCCGGGTCGGTGTCGGTCACCGAGACCGTTGCCGCCCGCACCCTGGCGCTCCCCTTCTTCAACCGCATCACGCAGGAGCAAATGCAGCGTGTCGCCGCCGCCCTGCGCGCTGCGCTCGATTCAGGAAATTAAGCCCGCGTCCCCTGGCTCACGTGTAATCAATTCGCAGCAATTTCCAACGCAAATGCTACGATGAGCCATGGCTCCCAGCCGGAAAATACCAGCCCGGCCGCGCGCAGCAGCGAAGCCCAGGAAGCCCGCCGCGCCGGAACAGCCTCGCGAGCTTGTGATCCTTACCGGGCTCTCCGGCTCCGGCAAAGCCTCCGCGCTGAAGGCGTTTGAAGACCTGGGCTTTTACGCCGTAGACAACATGCCCGTCTCGCTCACGCCGCCATTCGCTGAGCTGGTGGCCCACTCGCGCGATATTCGCCGCGCCGCCCTTGTCATCGACGTTCGCGAAGGCCAGAGCCTCGAGCAGTTTCCCGACATCCTTCAGGACATTCGACGCATCCTGCCCACCACCGTCGTCTATCTTGAAGCGTCGCGCGCCGCGCTGCTCGCCCGCTATTCTGAGACGCGTCGTCCCCACCCGCTCGGCCGCGAAGAGCGCGTAACCCGCGCCCTGCAGGAAGAGCGGCACCTCCTCGAGCCCATCCGCAAGGTCGCGGACATCGTCATCGACACCACGCGCTTCAATGTCCACGAGCTTCGCGCCTACATCCAGAACAAATTCGTCCGCGAAAGCGACGGCAAAAGCCTGCTCGTCTCGTCCGTCAGCTTCGGTTACAAAAAGGGCGTTCCCCTCGATGCCGATCTCGTCTTCGACGTCCGCTTCCTGCCCAATCCGCATTTCGTTCCGGAGTTCCGCAACCTCACCGGCCTCGATCCCAAGGTCGAGAACTACGTCATCAGCTTCCCGCAAACGCGCGAATTCCTCGACCGCGTTACTGAGTTGTTTCTCTTTTTGCTGCCCCATTACATTCGCGAAGGCAAAAGCTACCTCACGCTGGCCTTCGGATGCACTGGCGGGCAGCATCGCTCCGTGATGATTGCGGAGGAAGTGGCGCGCCGCCTGGGCCGCCACGGCTATCGCGTAAAAACCGCGCACCGCGACATGCCCCGCTAGCAGGCCTCAAGCGTGCTGCGAAATCGACAGCACATTGCCATCTGGGTCCTTAAACCACGCCACCTTATCTCCCGTGGGAAACGTGGCAATCCCCCGCTCGTCCTGCCCCATGTTTGGATAGCGCTCGAACGCCACGCCCGCACTCTCCAGCCGGTCCACCGTCATTTCAATGCTCTCCGCTTCCCATCCCAGCACGGTGTTCGCGGCAGGCGTGAATTCCTTTATCTTGCCAATGCGCAGCAAGACGCCGTTCGTGTTGAACACCAAGGCAAATCCATCGTCGCGCAGATATTTCAGGCCCAGTTGGTCGCGATAAAACGCAATCGCGGCTTCCGGATTCTTCGTGAGCAGGAAAGTAACGACGTGATCCATGCGGGGTTCTCCTCGGGGATTGAGGAAAATGGTACACGCTCCAGGCGAATCATCCTGTCAATTCGCATTTCGTACCCCGTTTTCCTCATGAACGCGGCTTCGATCCGCACGTCCACCCCCGCCCGCGACGACCTAAAATAGAAGCAGAACCCATGGCGGAATTCACTCACCTGCACCTCCATACCGATTACTCGCTGCTTGACGGCGCATGCGATGTCGAAAAGCTCGTTCAGCGCGTCTCCAGCATCGGCCAAAAATCTGTCGCCATCACCGACCACGGCAATATTTACGGGGCAGTACATTTCTTCGACGCTGCGAAGAAGCACGGGGTCCAGCCCATCCTCGGCTGCGAGCTCTACATCTGCCAGAAGGACGATCATCGCGCTGAGCCCCAGGGCGACGACTACAACCACCTTCTCGTCCTCGCGGAGAATGAGGAAGGCTATCGCAACCTCGTCCGCATTACGTCGGAAGCTTCGCTGCACGGCTTCTACCGCAAGCCGCGCGTCAGCAAGAAATATCTCGCCGAGCACGCGAAAGGCCTCATCGGATTCTCCGGCTGCCTGGCCGGAGAGCTTTGCGAAAACCTAATGAAGGATCGGTACGACGCCGCCAAAGCTGCCGCCGGCCAGTACCAGGACATCTTCGGGCGCGGCAATTTCTTCCTCGAAATTCAGGATCAGGGCCTCGAACTGGAAAAGAAAATCCAGGCCGACCTCTTCCGCCTCGAAAAAGAGCTCGAAATTCCTCTCGTCGCCACCAACGACAGCCACTACCTCTGCGAAGACGACGCGCACGCCCACGAAGTCCTGCTCTGCGTGCAAACCGCCGGCTCCATCAACGATCCCAAACGCTTCAAGTTTGACTCCGACCAGTTCTTCGTCAAGACCGCGGATGAAATGGAGCGCCTCTTCTCCTACGCGCCCCAGGTGGTCGCCCGCACCCAGCAGTTCCCGGAGCGCTGCCACCTCAAACTCAACCCCGTCGATAATCCCTTTCCAGAATTTGCCGTCCCGCCCGGGCACACCATCGACAGCTATTTCGAACAGGTCTGCCGCGAGGGCCTGAAGAAGCGCTTCGACACGGCCGTGCGCCAGCTCGAACTCAGCGGAACTCTGCGCACGCCGCTTCACGAATACGAGTCCCGGCTCAACTTCGAAATCGGCATCATCAAGCAGATGAGCTACTCGGGGTACTTCCTGATCGTGTGGGACTTCATCAAGTACGCGCGCGATCACGGCATACCCGTTGGACCGGGCCGCGGCTCCGCCACCGGCTCGCTCGTCGCCTACGCCATGGAGATCACCAACATCGATCCCATGCAGAACGTCCTGCTCTTCGAGCGCTTCCTCAATCCAGAACGCGTCACCATGCCCGACATCGACGTCGACTTTTGCCAAAACCGCCGCGGGGAAGTGATCGAGTACGTCACACGTAAATACGGCCGCGAGCAGGTTGCGCAGATCATTACCTTCAACACCATGGCCGCGAAAGCCGCCATCAAAGACGTGGGCCGCGCCCTCGACATGCCCTACGGCGACGTCGATCGCATCGCCAAGCTCGTCCCCGCCACCGTCGGCGTCACCATCGATCAGGCGCTGAAAGATTCGCCGCAGTTGCAGGAAGCCTACGACGGCAATCAACAAATTCGCGAGCTCATCGACACCGCGAAGAAACTCGAAGGCCTCGTGCGCGGCGCCGGTGTCCATGCGTCAGCCGTGGTCATCGCTCCGCGTCCGCTTACAGAGCTGGTTCCGCTTAACCGTACCAAGAACGAAGAAATCGTCACCGCCTACGACATGAAGGCCGTCGAGAAGATGGGCCTTCTCAAAATGGACTTCCTCGGCCTGGCCACGCTCACTGTCATCACCGATTGCGTCAAGCTGATTGAGAAGACGCGCGGCGAGAAGCTCGACATCGACATGGTCCCGCTCGACGATCCGCCGACCTTCAAGAAAGTCTTCCACACGGCGCTTACTTCCGGCGTGTTCCAGTTTGAATCCGGCGGCATGCGTGACGTCTTACGCCGCTACAAGCCGGATACGGTGGAAGAATTGACTGCCCTCAATGCGCTCTATCGTCCCGGCCCGATGGACATGATCGACGACTTCGTCGAGCGCAAATGGGGACGCCGCAAAGTGGAGTTTCTCCTTCCCGAACTGGAGCCCATTCTGAAGGATTCGCTCGGCGTCATCGTCTATCAGGAACAGGTGATGCGCATCGCGAACGTTCTCGCCAGCTACAGCCTGGGCGAGGCCGATCTGCTGCGCCGCGCCATGGGAAAGAAGAACGCCGAGGCCATGGCCGAGCAGCGCGAGCGCTTCATGAGCGGCGCTGCAGCCCTCGGCCATCCCAAAGCGCAGGTCGGCGAAATTTTCGACCAGATGGCGAAGTTCTCCGGCTACGGCTTCAACAAGTCGCACTCCGCTGCCTACGCGCTGCTCGCCTATCAGACCGCCTATCTCAAAACGCATTACCCCATCGAGTTCATGTCGGCGCTGCTGACTTCGGAAATCTCGAAACCGGAGAACGTCGTCAAATACATCAAGGAGTGCCGGGAACTCAACATTTCAGTGGATCCGCCCGACGTGCGCTTCAGCGCCGCCGACTTCACGCCGCACGGCGAAGCCATCCGCTTCGGCCTCACTGCCATCAAGAACGTTGGACGCAACGCCATCGACTCCATCCTCGCCGTTCGCGCCGAACTGGCCGCGGAAGGGAAGAGCTTGGGGTCCTTCCAGGAATTTTGCGAGAAGGTCGACCTCCGCATGCTCAATAAGCGCGTTCTTGAATCCCTGATCAAAGCGGGCGCGCTCGATTCCTTTGGCCGCCGCTCGCAGTTGCTCGCAGCGGTCGACAAAACCATGGAGCGCGCACAGAAGGCTCAGCGCGATAACGCTGCCGGCCAAAGCGGCCTTTTCGGCATCTTCGACACACCCGCAACACGCGCCAAAGAGGACGAATTACCGGAGGTTCGCGACCTCGACGAGAGCGTGCGCCTGCAGATGGAAAAAGAAGTCCTCGGCTTTTTCGTCTCCGGTCACCCGCTCGACAAGTACGCTGAGAAACTCCGTAACCTGCCTCACGTCGTCGATATCGCTGCCGCTCTTGAAATGAAGCCAGCGCCGTCGAACGGCCGCCGTGGCCAGGCGCCTGAAAATGAAATTTCCATCGCGGGCGTCATCGTCGGCCTCAAAGTCGCCAAGTCCAAACGCTCCGGCGAGCTCTACGCGCAGGGCGCGCTTGAAGACGCTTCAGGAAAAATTGAAATCATCTGCTTCCCGCGCGACTACGAGCGCCTCGCCGAATCGCTCAGGATTGAAGTCCCCGTCCTCATCCGTGGTTCGCTTCGCGCGGAAGAGGACGCCGCGCCCAAGCTCGCCGTCTCCTCCATTCAGGCGCTTGAAGATGTGAAAGTCCGCCTGCCGAACAACGTTCGCATCCGCATCCCGCTCGACCGCATGAGCGAAACTTCGCTCCTCGAGCTGCGCGACCTCGTCGCCTCCGCGCCCGGCCCCGCGCGCATCATGCTCTACGTTGAACAGCGCGGCGAATACTGCGCCGTCATGGAGCCGGAGGGCATCACCCTCGGAGCCGATCGCGCCTTCATCGACAAGGCCGAGCTGCTCCTCGGCCGCGGCATGGTTCAGGCCCTCGAATAGCCCAGATCACCGCGCTGCATCCGTCCGCAGGAAGCTCTGCATCCTCTTCGCCGGATACGCGCATTCCGCCGCGATGGGGCAATCGTAGCAAGCCGGCTCGTTGGTGTGGCACACTTCCTTGCCGTGCTGCCGCAGCAGCAAATGGGCTGCCGTCAGGCGCTCCGGATCTTGGGGGATTTCCGCGGCAATCGCCTCCTGCACCGACTTGTAGGTCTGCCCATAATTCTTCAGGTGCTCGCGCCCGTAGCCCACCCGCGTCAGCACCCGCAGCCCGTTGGATTCGAGCGGCAGCCCGGGCGCCAATCCACAAAACAGCAGAATCTTTTCCGCGCCCGGATCGCCTATCGTCGGAAATTGCTTCAGCGCCTTCTTCGCCTGTGCATAGGTTTGCGACAGAATGCTGTCCAGATCCCCGCCAAACTGATCGCGGCAAAACCTCGCAATCTCCAGCCACCGAAACACGCGCACCTCGGGCCGCATGCCGCCCCGTTTTGCCCAGGATAGAAGCACGCCCCGATCCGCAGCGAGAATTGCTGCAGGAGTAAGCCCCACATCACGACGCAGTCCTTCAAAGACCTCGCGCCGGCGATCGTCCGGCATCAGGTAGCACGCGTTCTCCCATAGCACCAGCTCGAAGGGTCCACGAGCCGGCGGCAGCGCTGGCGTTCCGTAGCGACGCTTGAGCGCGGCGAGCAGCTTCTTCAAAGTCGTCACAAACCGATCCTCGAAAGTCCGCGAGTTGCGCCTCACTCTATCAGCAACACCATCTATAATCGTCACTTTCTCATACATCACTGCGCAATCGCATATTTCAACTCGCAGGGAGGCGAATGATGAAGAATCCACAGGCCATCAAACAGCAGTTAATCGGCTGCACGATTGTGGCCTGGGGCTTAGTGATCGCAAGGCTCGGGTTTAACGCGTACCCCAACGCAATGCCGACTTGGGGACTCTTTCTGATGGCTATCGGCGTGTCTACTCTGCTCTACCTCTATCCGCGCGTGCGCAATTTCTCCCCCGGCACTCAAATCGCGCTGTCTCTACCAGCGAAGCTTGCCATCGGAACTGTCATGACTTGTGCGGCAATGGCTCTCGCGTGGTATGTGGTTTCTTTGAAAGGCGCAACCATGCCCAAGCGACTGGCGGTCGTTGGCATGGTTTTTCTATTTGGCCTCTTCGCGCTCCAGTGGCTGACTGATCGAAGCCAGTTCTAATTTCCCATCTACAATCAACCCGTGACCGATCGAGATCTACGCGCTTCCGGGCACGCGCCGCACCGCCGCTGGCGCATTGCCATCCTCCTCGGCATCGGCGTCCTCGTTAACTTCTTCGATCGCGTCAACGTCTCCGTCGCCTTCAATGCCCTCCACCTCAGCTGGGACATCTCCGCGGTGGCCTTCGGCTATCTCGCCAGCGCCTATAACTGGACCTACGCCGCCCTGCAAATTCCTGTCGGCGTCATGCTCGATCGCTTCGGCGTGCGACGCGTCGGCCGCATCGCCGCTTTCCTCTGGAGCATGGCATCGTTCGCTTCCGGCCTCGCTACCGGCATCTATACCTTCTTCGCCGCGCGTCTGCTGCTCGGCGTCGGAGAAGCCCCCACCTTTCCCGCCAACGCCAAGGCCATCGGTTACTGGTTCCCGGAAGGGGAGCGGAGCTTTGCCACCTCCATCAACGATGCCGCTGCTAAATTCGCCTCCGCCATTGGTGTCCCCATCCTCGGCCTGCTGCTCATCGCCTACGGCTGGCGTTGGAGCTTCATCTTTACCGGCGTCATCAGCTTCATTTACTTCCTGCTTTTTTGGAACGTCTATCGCAACCCCAGCGAAGACCCGCGCCTCAGCCCCGCAGAGCGCGCGCTGATCGCCGAGGGCCACGCCCAGCCTGAATCCGCTCCCACCGCTCACCGGCACGGCGCGCCGCTCCTCTATCTGCTGCGGCAGCCGCAAGTCATCGGCGCCACCATCGGCTTCGCTTCCTACAACTACGTCTTCTATTTAGTCCTCACCTGGCTCCCGACCTATCTCTCCATGAGCCTGCACGTCAATCTGCTCCACTCCGCGCTCGATACCAGTATTCCCTGGCTCGTCGCCACGTTCACGGATCTCCTCATCGGCGGATGGATGGTGGACACGCTGGTGCGTCGCGCCATCGCTCGCGGAGGCCGGTCGTGGCTGGTGCGCCAGGCGGTTCTCGTCGGCGGACTCGCCTTCGGCACCGGCATCTATGGCGCGCGCTTCGCGCACACTCCTACCGCCGCCATCATCTGGATCAGTATCTGCATGGCCGGACTCGGCGCCATGGCCCCCGTTGGCTGGTCCATACCCTCCTTCATCGCTCCCCGCGAATCCGTGGGACGCGTGGGCGGCATCATGAACTTTGCCACGCAACTCGCCGCCATTTCCGCGCCCATCATTACCGGCTACTTCGCCCGCGCCCACAACTTCGGCGGATCCTTCGCCCTTGCCGCCATTGTCCTCGCCATCGGCATCGCCGGGTACATCCTCGGTTTGGGTAAACTGCAGGTCATCCCGGAACCAGCCTGACTCGCTACCGGCCAACAGTCACGTCCGAGGTAATCTTGACAATCTTTCCGGACGAGAATATGACTACAGTCAACAATGACTACAGTCATCAATCGTCGCGAACGAAAGAAGATCGCCATTCGCGGCCAAATCATTGTCACCGCCATCGATCTCTTCACGCGCCACGGCATCGCCGCCGTCACCGTCGATCAAATCGCCGAGGCCACCGACATCGGTAAAGGCACGGTCTACAACTACTTCAGCACCAAAGAGGACATCGTCGTGGCCTTCATGGCCGATATCGAAGCGCGCCTCAGCCCCAAAATCGCCCGCTTCGCTCCGACCGGCCACGCGCTCGACCGCATCCTTGCCGATTTCGTCCTCTTCCACTTCCGGCTCAAGAAGCCGTATCACGCCTTTGTTCGCGTCTTCCTCGCGCAGATGTTTCAGGACACCGAGCGCTTCTTTCCGTACATGGTCGAGATGCAAAAATCCATCGACCCGCCCCTCGAGGCCCTCTTCACACAACTGCGCAACCGCGGACTTCTGCGCCCCGGCATCGATCTGCCGCAGCTCATCATGAGTTTCAAAACCATGCAGCTGGGCCTCACCGCACTCTGGGCTGTTGAAGGTCCCCCATTCCGGCAAACCGCCCAGACGGTCCGCCGCCAAATGCAGTTTTTCTCGCAAGGTATTGGAAAGAAGACCCGATGAAATCCGTTTTGTTGTCTGCCATTCTCCTCGGCGCCGCTACTCTCACCGCGCAAACCGCTCCCGCACCGCAAGCGCCTGCCGATCACCCACTCGCTCGCCACTACCGCGACGGCGAATCTCTCACCTACCGCATGACCGCGTCCAACGACGATTGGCACTACACGGTTCTCGCCACCAGCGTAGTCAAAAAGAATCCCGACGGCATCTTCATCGAAAATGTTCAGTGGTCCGGCATGACCTCCAACGGCCAGCCCGTCACGCTGGCGCCTGGCAGCGCTGACTTCCGCCAGCCCATCTCGCTCGACACCAACCGCAACCCCTCCGGTCCAGATCTGAGCCACGTTGACCCGCGCCTCGTCGGTCCCATCACCGATCTGATGACGTTCTACGTCGACCTCTGGCTCGCCAACAAAATCGGCATCTTCCAGCATGCCGGCGATCATTTCTACGTTCCCAATCCTCAGCCCAGCTCATGGGCCGACGGCACACGCGTCATAACCGGCGAAGACCTCATCGACTTCGACGTCACCCTCAAGTCCATCGATCCCGCAGCGCACACCGCGATCCTCGTCGTGCATCACGTACCGCCCCCGCATTCCAATCTCCCGCTGGCCGCCGCGTGGATGCAGACGCCCATTGCCGATACCCCCAACAACTGGGTGGAAGTGACGAAGACACAGGAGGGGAAATATCAGGCCGGCGTGGGCAAAGAGACCTTCGACGTTCAAGTCACCGTCAGCACCGGCGACGGCAAAATTCTTGCCGCCACCATGGACAATCCCGTCGTCACCTCCGGCCGCACCTGCGACGACGCGGCGCTCACCCACTGCGCCGATTCTCAATCGCACACCATCCACCGGCACGTCGAGATTGCGCTGGTTCCGAATCCCTAGCTTCCCGCAGTTAGCCCTGCAACCCAAATCGGGCCCGCACCTCATACCGTGAGCCTTCAGGCCGAGGAATGGATTCGTACAGCCGAAATTCCTCGGCCACAAATTCCGCTGCCAGGCTCACCCGCGCCCGCTCCACCGCGCGTTGCAGCGGCGCCAGGGCCTGCGCGCCTCCGCGTCCCTTCGCCCGAGCCAGCGTGATGTGCGGAGAATACGCACGCGCCTCCGGCACAAATCCGCATCCGCGCGTCGCTGCCGTCACCCTCTGCTGCAGCGCCAGCAATTCGGCCGTCAATGCCACTCGCGCATGAAACACGCCGGCCCGCGCAAAGAAATCCAGCCCTTCGATCCGCACTGGAACCGCACTCGCCCGCACTGCACTCAACTGCTCCGTCACGCACGCGGTCTGCGCGTCGTCCGCCGCGCCCAGAAATTGCAGGGTCACATGCCAGCTCTCTTCGGCAGACCAGCGCAGCCCATTTTTTGCAGCGGCAAACCTTTCGCGCACGCCGCGCAGCGCATCCACCGCCCCCGGCCCCAGCCCGATCCCGACAAACAGCCGCATCGCAGACAGACTAACGCTCCTGAATCACCGCCGCCAAAAATGCTACGATCAGCCTGTGCGCAGGTCTTCTATCCCGGCAGCTTGCATGGCCGTAATTCTGGCCCTCGCTATCATCTGCGTGCCCCTCTGCCAGGCGAACTGCCAGCCGCAGCCCTGCGCGCACCCGTGCTGCCCCTCGCCATCCAATCCCAGCCACTGCGAAAACGGCGTCAATCAACCCGCCGCCACGACCTGTGCAGTCTCAGTTGCGCCGTTTTCCGTCGTGAGCGAAACCGTTCACACCACGATTGCCCATCGGTCGCATCAGGCCAGGCCCACTTACACAATCGCCGCGTTCCGAACTTCCGCGCAATCATCCAGTACCGGCGCGTCCCCCATCCCTCTCCGCATTTGATCCGCGAACCCTCCTCGTCTCCGCGGCTTTGACCAATTCGCCGCCCCGCTTTCCCCCATCCAGAGGAGAAGTCCGTGTTCCGCACCATCCCCATCGCGTTTTTCGTGCTCTGCATTCTTGCGCCCGAGGCTAACGCGCAAATGCAAACGGACATACCGGGCATGCCCGGCATGTCGAATAGGTCGGCCCCGCCCCATTCCTTTACTGAGGAAATCCAGGCGCACACCACCTCCGGCACCAGCGCCCAGCCCAACTCCACGCCCGCGCCCATGCTCATGTCCATGCATGGACAGTGGATGCTTATGCTCCACGGCAACGGCTTTCTCGCGGATATCCAGCAATCCAGCCCCCGCGGCGGCGACAAGCTCTTCTCCACCAACTGGCTGATGCCCATGGCGCAGCGTCCGCTTGGCCCCGGCCAATTCACCCTCCGCACCATGTTGAGTCTCGAACCGGCCACCATCACCGGCCGCCAGTACCCGCTGCTCTTCCAGCAGGGAGAAACCGCCTACGGCCTCCCCATCGCCGACGGCCAGCACCCGCACGACTTCGTCATGGAGCTATCCGCCCTCTACGATCTCCACTTCGGTGCGCGTTCGCTGCTCAGTTTTTATGCCGCGCCCGTCGGCGATCCCGCCATTGGCCCTATCGCCTACCCGCATCGCGCATCGGCCCTGGAGAACCCCGTCGCCGCCCTCGGCCATCACCAGGAAGACTCCACGCACATCTCAGGTGACGTCGTGACGGCAGGCCTGACTTACGGCTGGCTGCGTTTCGAAGCGAGCGGCTTTCACGGCCGCGAACCCGATGAGCATCGGTGGCAGGTGCAGCAGGGCGCGCTCGATTCCTGGTCCACGCGCCTCACCCTCCAGCCTGGCCAAAACTGGAGCGGCCAGGCCTCCTACGCCCACCTGCACAGCCCGGAAGCCCTGTTTCCCCACGAGAATCAGGATCGCATCACCGCATCCGCGATCTACAACCGCCCTCTGCGCAATGGCAACTGGGTTAGCTCTCTGGTCTGGGGACGCACGCGCGATTTGCCGGACAATCTGATCGAAAACAGTTTTCTCCTGGAATCCACCCTGCAGTTTCATGCGCGCAACTACGCTTTCACGCGCATCGAAGACGTCGATCGCACCACCGAACTGCTCCTGGGCGAACAACCGCTCCCACCCAACTTCCAGGAGCAATCCGCCGGTCGCGTGCAGGCCTACACGTTCGGCTATGATCGCGATCTCGCCGCCGGCGTGACCCGTACGGCTCACCTCTCCACCGCGCTCGGCGCACAGGTTACCGCTTACACTCCGGGCACGCGTTTACAGCTGGTCTACGGAACCGACCCAATCGGCGTTGTAGTCTTTCTGCGCATCCGGCCGATGGGCCACAGTCGCTGAAACCGACCCCTTCGAGCCCAACGCCCCGTCTGCCGATCTAATGGAGATAGGCGCACCGGTGAACCCGCTGGGGAAAGTGTGATATAGATGATGGATAAATTTGGCTGACAAGGCATCCGTCCAGACGTGTCAGCCTTCAAACGATTGGCCACCCCTTACGGGTACCAGGCATCATTGGCTCGCTGTTCCAGCCCGGAGCTTGAAAATGAATTCCCCGATCGTGTCCGACAATTCCGCCGTCCTCACCTCATGGAAAGATATCGCCCGCTATATGGGCAAAGGCGTTCGCACCGTCCAGCGATGGGAACAGGACTTTGGCCTTCCGGTACGCCGGCCGCTCGGCTCCAACAAGAAAGCCGTGCTCGCTCGTCCCCGGGAACTTGACGCCTGGGTCGCTCTCCGCTGTTCCAGTCGCGCGGAATTGTCTTCGATGCAAGTCACCCTCGATACCCAGGCGCGTGATCGATCTCTCATGGTGCTCTCCTCGCTCAACGCGAAGATTGAGACCTCACGCCTTCTCCGCGACAACAACATCATGCTGATGAATGAAGTGAAGGCCGCGGTCGAGGAGCTCAGAAGCCGGCTGGTCTCGATGCATCAACCCGCTCTGTAAGCCTTGCGTTGCGACTGCAGTGCCTGGTGCACTGGCTTGACTACCCCTGTCGCCCGCCCTCCTCTGTCTCTCCCGGAGCTATAATCCTCGCCAACGGTTCTCCACCAATTGGCCTCGCGTGCTCAGGCGCCGGGCTGGCTTTCCCGGAGTCGTCGGCATGACCCTTCGCAAATCAGGACGGGGCGACACCAAACGCGGCCAACCCGCACCGCCGCTGCCCGCCTCGTCGGCCGTCTCCGGTTCAGATCAGCAGGTCCCTCTTCCCGGGATGCCTCCGGAATCCGTCTCCCCCAATTCCTTCCCCATCGTCGGCATCGGCGCTTCCGCCGGCGGTCTTGAGGCCTTCACCGCTCTCTTTGCCGCTCTGCTGCCCGATATCGACATGGCCTATGTCCTCGTTCCCCATCTCGATCCGTTGCGCGAGAGCGCCATCTCCCAGATTCTGAGCCGCACCACCACCATGCCCGTCGTGCAAATCGAGGAGGGCATGTCGCCTCAGCCCAACCATGTTTACGTCATCCCGCCCAACTGCGATCTCAGAATCCAGGACTCGCGCTTCCAAATCTCCGATCGCGAGCAGTCCCGCCCGGTCAACACCACCATCGACGTCTTCTTCCGCTCCCTCGCCGAAGATCAGGGCAGCAACGCCATCGGAATCGTTCTCTCCGGAACCGCGTCGGACGGCACGCATGGCCTCAGCGCCATCAAGGGAGAAAACGGCATTACCTTCGCACAGGAAACCCATTCCGCCCGCTACGACAGCATGCCGGCCAGCGCCATCGCCGCCGGATGCGTCGACTTCGTTCTGACTCCCGCTGAAATTGCGCAGGAACTGGCTCGCATTCGCCGCCATCCCCTCGTCGCCAGATCCGCCCAGCATCGCATCGACGAACCTGACAACGGCCACGACGCTTACATGGCCCAGGTTTTCCGGCTGCTCCGCCGCATTACCCGCGTCGACTTTTCTGACTACAAACCCCCCACTATCGGCCGCCGCATTCAACGCCGCATGGTTCTGCACAAAATTGAAAATCTGGGCGACTATGTGGCGCTACTCAATCGCGACCGCCATGAAGTCAACTCTCTTTATCAGGACCTGCTCATCAACGTAACTTCATTCTTCCGCAATCCCGAGGCCTTCGAAGCGCTCAAGGAAGTTGTTTATCCCGCGCTTCTCGAGGCCCGCACCGCGGCTGCCCTGCGGATTTGGGTTCCGGGATGCTCCACCGGCGAAGAGGCCTACTCGCACGCCATCTCCATCGTCGAATTCCTTGGCGAAAAGCGCTCCGACGTACCCATTCAGATCTTCGGCACCGACCTGAGCGAAACCGCGGTGCAGCGCGCCCGCTCCGCTGTCTATAAAGAAAGCATCGAAGCCGACGTTAGCCCCGTCCGCCTGCGCCGGTTTTTCCATCGCACCGAAGGCGGCTACCAGATCAGCAAGTCCATCCGCGACCTCTGTATTTTCTCTACGCAAAATATCTTCAGCGACCCGCCCTTTTCCCGCATGGACCTGGTGAGTTGCCGCAATGTCATGATTTATCTTGGCCAGGCGCTCCAAAAACGTGTCATCCCCGTCTTCCATTACGCCCTCAACCCCACCGGATTTCTCATGATAGGAAATACGGAAGGCCTGTTGGGGGTGGGTTCGGACCTGTTCGATATGATTGAAAAAAAGCAGAAAATCTATCGCAAAAAAGCCGTCTCGCGACCCCTGACCTTCGGCTTTTCCATGGGCCAAAAGGAGCAGGATGCGCGGGCCGACATTCCCGCCCAGCCCGCCGGCATGACCGACGTGCTCAAGGTTCCCATCGAACTCCAGCGCGAAGCCGATCGCCTGCTGCTCGCCCGTTACGCGCCTCCCGCTGTTGTTGTGAACGACCGCATGGAGATCCTCCAGAGCCGCGGCCGCACCGGCAACTTCCTTGAGCTTGCGCCCGGCAAGGCCAGCCTTAACCTCCTCCGCATGGCCCGCCCCGGCCTGCTTTTCGAACTCCAGAGCGCCATCGATCAGGCGCGCACCACCGGCCTTGAAACCGAACGCCACAATCTGAATGTCGAAGGCGAAACGCAGAACTTCAGCACCAATGTTCGCGTCCTGCCCTTCCGGACTCCCATCCACGATCAGCAGAACTTCCTCATCATTTTTGAGCCGCCGCCCGTCGACCACGATGGCCACGCCGCGCACACCGCCGAACCACTCACCGAATTCGAGCGTGCCGAAAAAGAGAAGCAGTTAGCCCAGATCAAACAGGAACTCGCTGCAACCCGCGAATACCTCCAATCCATCATCGAGGTGCAGGAAGCCACCAACGAAGAGCTGCAGTCCGCCAACGAGGAAATTCAATCCGGCAACGAAGAGCTGCAGAGCACCAACGAAGAGCTGCAAACCTCCAAGGAGGAGCTTGAATCCGCTAACGAAGAACTGCACACCGTCAACGAAGAGATGCAGCACCGCAACGATCTCCTGACTCAGGTCAACAACGACCTCACCAACCTGCTCAACAGCGTGAACCTGCCCATGGTGATGGTCAGCTCCGATCTCAGCGTCCGCCGCTTCACGCCGCAGGCAACGGCCGTGCTCGGCCTGATGCCCGGCGATGTTGGACGATCCATTCCCCGCCTGAAACTCACCGTCGATACCCGCATCCTCGAACAGGCCATGCTCAAAGTGATGCAGGATGTGCAGCCGCAGATCAGTCAGGTGCAGGACGTCGAGGGCCGCCGCTTCACACTGCGCATTACTCCCTATCGCACCATGGACAACCGCATCGATGGCGTCGTGCTCACCATCGTCGACCGCAACCCCAACGGCAAAGACGGCTACGACGGAAACCATTCCGCCAAACGCGAAGCGCCCGCCCGTGCGAAGAAACCCGTCCTGGCGAAAAGCAAATAAGACAGCGCCGAATACGTAAAGTTTTTCGAACGGTCGGGCGTTCGTCCCCTCACGCGCAAGACCACAAATACATCGCCGCGTAAGCCCGCCACGGCCGCCACGCCTGCGACTGGCCCTCCAGCGCCCGCGCATTGCCTCCCCACCGCGAGAGCAGCGCGCCGTCGCTGCTCGGGAACGCATCCGGCTCGCCCAGCGCGCGCATGGCCACATACTGCGCGGTCCACGGACCAATACCCCGCACCTCTTCGAGCCGCGCCAGAAATGCCGGCGCATCCACTACGCCGTCGAAGCAAATCTCTCCGTCGGCCACTTTCCGCGCCAGCCCCCGGATCGTCGCGGCCCGCGCACGCGTGATTCCGATGCTCTCCAGGTCCGCATCCGCCAGCACCAGCGGCGCCGGAAACAGATGCGTCAGTCCGCCCGGCGCCGTCGTCGTTTGCCCGAAGCGCCGCGCCATTCGTCCCGCCATCGTGGTTGCCGCGGCCACGCTCACCTGCTGCCCCAGAATCGCGCGCACCGTCAGCTCGAATCCGTCCCAGCATCCCGGAACCCGCAGGCCCGGATTGCTCCGCACGCTTTCCGCGAGTCGCCGGCTCATTCGCAGCCGCGAGGCAATCACCTGCCAGTCGGCGTTGAGATCGAACATGGCCCGCACCCGCTCCACAATCGTGAACAACAACTGGGGCTCGCGGAATTCCAGATGCAGCAGCAGCGCATCGCGATCTGCATGCGGTTCAATGGCCAGCGACCCGTGATGCCCGCGCAGCGAAATCGTACGCCGGTACGAGTTCCGCTCCACCGCCTCCACGCCCGGCGTCGCCCGCGCAGCCAGGAAGCGAAGCACGCTCTTCCATGCATAGGGCGGTCGAAAATTCAGCCGGAACAAATACTCATGCGGCGCGCTGGGCGGCAAATGCCGCGCAATGTGCCGCAGATGCGTCGGCGTGCGGTGATAGGTCGACTGGATGGCCGCATTAAACCGCCGCACGCACCCGAATCCCGACGCCAGCGCAATCTGCGTCATCGCGAGATCCGTTTCATCGATCAACTTTTTCGCGAACTGCAGCCGCCGCGTGTTCGCCACCGTCGACGGCGGCGCGCCCAGGTACTGCACAAACAGCCGTCGCAGATGCCGTGGTCCCACACCCAGCTTCTCCGCAAATGCTTCCATTCCGCGCTCATCCAGGCCGCCTTCCGCAATCAGCCGCAGCGCGCGCGACACTGTGTTCGACGTCCCCATCCACGCTGGCGTTCCCGGCGAACATTCCGGACGGCACCGCAAACACGGGCGAAATCCCGCCTCCGCCGCGGCAGCTGCAGTGGGGAAGTAGCGAACATTTTCCTCGTTCGCGGTGCGCGCCGGGCATATCGGGCGGCAATACACCCGGCTCGTCGTCACTCCGATATAGAATTTCCCGTCGAACCGCGCGTCGCGCGACAGCCGCGCCCGCGAGCAAACCTGGGTGTCGAGATCGAGCGCCAAATCCGCCATCGCGCCCCAAGCATAGCGCACATTTGCGTCCGGACTGGACGTTTTCGGACCTCGATCGCTCCGCCCCATCACCAGGTCCGCAAACGTCCGCTCGCGGGATTTCGACGTCCGTTTACGTCCAGCATCCGCCACCGATCCGCGCTACGTTGATCTGGTATTCATCCTTTGCGTCAACTGGCCTCTCAGGAGGGTCGACCGAGACCCTCCTATCTTTTTGACCCAGATTCCCGGAGCTTCGATGAAAGCACCCGCCCTGTTCCTGCTACTTCTCACCGCCGCGCCTGCCTTCACTCAATCCGCTCAGTCCCCCTGCACCGCGCCCGCTTACCGCGCGTTCGATTTCTGGCTCGGCGAGTGGGATGTCTTCGACGCCGCCGACCACTCCCTTGCCGCCCACGTCCGCGTCACCAGCGTGGAAAATGGATGCGCCCTGCGCGAGGAATACCATGGCACCGACGGCAGCTCCGGCGAAAGCCTCTCCTCCTGGGATGAATCGCACCAAGTCTGGCGTCAGAACTGGGTCAGTGGACGCGGCTCGCAGGTCTCCATCGAAGGCACTCTGCACAGCGGCTCCCTCATCCTCACCGGCCCCGAGCAGGGAACGCACACGCCCGACCTCGTCCGCGGGACATGGACTCCCGAGGCGACCGGCGTCCGCGAGGTCGGCGAGCGCTCCACGGACAACGGCCAAACCTGGCAGCCCTGGTTTGACCTTCACTTCCGCCCCGCAACCGCTGACGACCCGAATGCCGAAAGCGACCGCCAAACCCTCGCCGCCCTCGACGACGAATTTCAGCGCGCCGTCAAGAACAAAGACACCGCCGCCATCGGCCGTCTGCTTGCGCCCAATTTCATCCTTGTGAACGGCAAGGGCCAGGTTTTCACCCGCGCGCAGCTCATGGCTGAAGCGCAAACCGGCACCGTCTACGAACATCAGGAGGACTCCAACAAAACCGTGCGCCTCTACGGAGACACTGCCGTCGTCACCGCCCTGCTCTGGGTCAAAGGCACCGACGCCGGCAAGCCCTTCGACAAAAAAGTCTGGTTCAGCGACACCTACCTGCGGACCCCCAACGGCTGGCAGTACACCTTCGCCCAATCCTCGCTGGCCGCACCCACCACCACTCCCTGATCGGCGGCCCAAAATCCATGTATCCAATCTGCCCCACCCGCGTCTGATACAAAGGCAGTCTGGAGGCCTCGTCCGATGCGTTTGCACCGAATCGCCAGTCTTATTCTCAGCACTCTCACCATGGGCCTCCTCGCGTGCACCGCGCAGGCCGCCCCGCGTACGCCCATCCCCGCCGCCACTGCTGACGTCGCCCTCGCCGCCGCGCCTGGCAAGCAAAAAGCCGTATTCGCCGGAGGCTGTTTTTGGGGCACGCAGTCCGTTTTTGAGCGCGTCAAGGGCGTCCTCAAAACCACCGCCGGCTATTCAGGCGGCACCGCCGATACGGCGACCTACGATCAGGTCACGACGGAGACAACCGGCCACGCCGAATCCGTCGAAGTGATCTACGACCCCTCCAAAATCACCTACGGCCAGCTCCTCCGCATCTTCTTCTCCGTCGCACACGATCCCACCACGCTCAATCGCCAGGGCCCCGACGTCGGCACTTCGTACCGCTCTGTGATCTTCTTCGACAACAAAGATCAGGAACGCATCGCGAAAGCCTACATCGC
>DATHQV010000204.1:0-17281 GCA_035482355.1 Acidobacteriaceae bacterium
ATGGCGCTGCTCAGCGTCGAGGAGCATCGCGCACTGTTCGCGGAGGCGGGTTACTCTGACTTTCAGGTGTTTACGGACCCGCGCAAGGGGTGGATTTGCTGCATTGGGAGTAAGGCGCAGGCTTCGTGAGGCTGGGTCGAATTTCGCGCGTGCTGGGGGTGGACATGGTGGATCCCAATCACGCGCCTGGTGAGGTGTTTGTTCACCTTCATATCAACAGCGCCGAATTGCCGCTGATGGAAGCGGACTTGCGGAAGACCTTGGAACTCGAACCGACGAACGAGCGGGCGGCGCGATTCCTGGAGGGGGTTTCGCAGGTGAAGGCTTCGCTGTGTGGGGCGGCTGCGGCTTCGTAGGGGGTTGGATAGCGCGGGTTCAGATCCTTTCGGGGGCGCCACCTCAGCTAATTGTCAGTTTGAACTCGTGCTCAGAGTCGGTGTTCCGGCTTTCGAGGCAATTGTCCGGCAATTTTGCCTGTTGGCTTTGGGGCAACAAATGAGTAGCGTGGTTCCGTTGATGCAGATGCTCTGGTGTCAAACGCGCTCTTCTCGCCAGAATGAATGAGCCGAAATCTTTAGCTGAGGTCTGGATACCGAAATGAACTGGTCTACTGTCGCTGTTTCGCTCGCGTGTTCGGTTGTAGTGGCGTACCTTTCAACGCACTTCACCCATCTAGTATGGGGAAAACAAAAACGTCGGGAACAGCAACTTGCGGTGGCGGAGCGTTTTGCGAATATTCGCTTGCAGTTCTATGTCTATGCAAATATCGATCCGAAGACCACCGAAGAGCGATTGAAGATTGCACCGGCAAGGGTTGAACAGGATTCCGTCTTGATGTTGATATGCACCCTTTTCAAGCGTCGAGATACGATCCTTTGGACGATAAAGTTAAGACGCGCCATCAATGAACACAGAACTGATATCGAAGTGATGCACAGACTGCGGCTCGATATTACAGTGGGTCTGTTCGCGGAAGCATTGGGCATTTCCATGAATGAAGTTTCGAAACGCATCCATGCGCTCGATGGCGAAATCATGTAGCTGGCTCGCATCCCTGCATCGTTTCCCACAAACCAGATAATGGTTTCGTTGACGTGTAACAGAAGCAAGGATGCGCTGGACGAATCATCGGAACAAGCCGAGCTTTGCGCCAATAAGTGGGAGTGCCATCCATATCAGGGCCGATACCGCCAAGACAATGACGGTGAGGGATGCCCATTTCGAGATCATGAAAATGCGCTCACCTCTTTTTACTCTCTCCCATTCCTCTTTCAAAACAATCCGTCCCTCGGATACCAGTCGAATTTGTAGATCATCGATCTGTTGCGGCTTTTCCGGGTGGGCGCCCGGATCAAATAGTGCGTCTATTCTCTTAATTGTCTCGAGGATCGCCGCCGAGGGCTTCTCATCGGAGTTCAGCCTAAGCATGACCCTCGTGGAAGCGCCGGTGATGCTGACCATGTCTTCTCGGACGACTTTCCATAGCTCCGAGCGCTCCTTAAACCCAGCCCGCGCCGCGTCATATGCTGAATTGATACGCGAGAGGTATGTCGCCAGGTCGTCGCGCAGTGCATCGATCCACGCCTGTCTGAATTCCGACGTCTTCTGTTCCTTGCTAACTACCAACCCAAGGAATGCCACCCCTGCGGCAATCGAGGCGCCGATAACAGTTGCTACCGCGCCAGATTGGTCGGTCATTCGTACCCCTCCTCCGGAAGCGCGCTTGCGATGATCGTCGCGACGCGGTAGTTTTCGTCCGCGGCAATTTATCTTACAGCTTCTTGAAGGAGTGTCGGAAGTCGAGGTTCTGCGTATTCTCGCTGAATCCGGAAAGGGTCGAATAGCGCGCGCCGCTCAAGCTCTCGAATTCGCACTCGACGGCGCCTCCGTTGATTACGTGCTTGATTAGGAAAGGCACAGCACGCGACTCGCCAGGGCCGAGCGCAGGGAATTCTTGCCACGGTTGATCTGCCTTGTCGGTATATCTCCACCGAATATTCAGCGCGACACCGACGCCGACGTTCTTTAGGAACAGCGGCGCGTCGACCGAATCGTTTCCGCTTCCCGGAATGACCACCGCGCATGGCTTCATAGTGGCTTCGACTTGATCTTGAGCTGCGATCCGAATCTGCCGCGTGTCATAGGCGTAAACAATCAGAGCAACCAAGCCAAGAAGCCCGACCGCGGCTGAGGCAATACCTGCAATGTAATACCAGCATTCCAACGACATGGTGGAAGTATAGCGGGACGTCGACCTACCTCTCTGATCTCGCGCTCTAGGGTGCCAGTTCGATTGGAGTGCTGGAGGGGGCTGGCGCTGAGGGGGTTAAGACGGGCGTGCCAGGGCTATTGCGGAGCTTCGGCGAGTGGGCTTGTGTGCTCGGCTGACGTGATCGGGTGGCAGGGGCGGAAGGTTGCAGAGACTGAGAAGAATGTTGTTGGCGGCTTCGAAGGGGTTGGTGTGCCAGTTGCCTGCGCCTTCCATGATGGCAAAGAAGACGGCGGTGCGATTGGCGGGGTTGAGGGCGATGTAGGTGGTGAAGCCTGCGCCTGCGCCGGTTTTCTGGAGGATGGTGGAGGGAGAGCCGTGCGGGTTGAGACGGGCCGGGCCGAGACGGACCCAGGCGAGCCCTATGCCGGAGGGAGGTCCGGCGTGGCTGAGACCCTGGACGGAGCGAAGCTGGGCGGGGAGGAAGACGTCCTGCTGGGCGACGGGGCTTTGGCGCAGGGGCAGCGCGGGATCGTGGAGAAGATAGCGGAGCCAGCGGGCGATGTCGGCGGGGGTGGAATAGAGGCCGGATGATCCGGCGGAGGCGGTGGTATCGGTGCAGGGGCCTTCGTCGGCGGGTCCGCGGAGGAGGCGCGCACATTGGGAGGGGCTGGGGACGAAGGTGGTGTCGCGCAGGCCGAGCGGGGTGGTGATGCGTTCGGCAAGGAGCTGGGGATAGGGACGGTGGGCGGCGGAGGCAAGGGCGTCGCCGAGGAGATCGAAGCCGAGGTTGGAGTAGGACGCGGCGGTTCCGGGAGAGGCGAGGAGCTTTTGGTGCTCGAGAAACTGCCAGCGCTGGTGGTAATCGGGAAAGGTGAAGTGGGGCGTGTTGCGGGGCGCGGTGCCGAGTTCGCGGGGCAGGCCGGCGGTGTGGGTGGCGAGATCGTGGAGGGTGATGACGCCGCGGGCTCCGTGGAGGCCGGTGGTGGGGACGTGGGCTCCGGGCGGGGCGAAATGCTGGAGCGGGTCGTCGGGGCGGACGAGTTTCTGGTCGGATAGCTGGACGAGGAGGTCCGCTGCGAAGACTTTGGTGACCGAGCAGAGACGCAGCTCGGATGCGGCGGTTGGCAGTTGGTGGCTGCCGGGAGCGGTTTCTCCGAAGGACTGGAACCAGACGTCACTGCCACGGACGGCAACGAAGACGAGGGAGGTGGAGTTGGTGTCGTGGAAGATTTGCTCGGCGGATTGTGCGGCGGAGGAGAGCGGCGGGAGTGGGGTTTGGGCGGGCGCGGTGGGCGCGGGTCCGCATACAACGGCCAGAGTGAGAAGAGGGAGCAGAAGGGAACGCGCGGGCATGCGGGGTTGAGGCGAGTATAAAGCCCGCGAAGGCGCTCCGATCTTCACCTGTGTCAGGAGCGGCGGCTGGGAGTTGCTGGCGTGGCTTTTGATGGGTGCGCTGGCGAGTTCTGCGTGGAGTAATCGTCGTGCAGGAGGACGTTGAGCAGGGACTTGTGGACGCGGATGCGGCCGTTGTATTCGATCATGCCGAGCTTGCGGAAGCGGTTCATGAAGAAGCTGACGCGGGAGCGGGTGGTGCCGATCATTTCAGCGAGAGTGGCCTGGGTGATGGACGGGATGAGGGGTTCGGGTTCACCGGGGACGCCGAATTCGGCCATGAGGAGGAGGATTCTGGCGAGGCGCTTTTCGCTGGAATTGAAGAGCTGATCGACGAGATCGGCCTGGGTGCGCATGCTGCGGGCGAGCAGGAACCTCATGAAGAGGTCAGAGAATGCATGATCCTGGTGCATGGCGCGGACCATGTCGCCGCGCTCGATTCTGTGCGCGGTGCAGGCGGTGATGGCGGTTGCGGAGGCGATGCGGCGGCCGCCGACGCTGGCCAGGGATTCCTCTCCGACGAAGTCGCCGTCGGAAAGCAGGGAGATGGTGGCTTCTTTACCGCTGGCGGAGACGACGGTGAGTTTGGCGCGGCCTTTCTGGAGATAGAAGATGGCGTCGGCGGGATGGCCCTGGGAGAAGAAGGCATCGCCGGGGTTCAACTGCACCGTTCTCCGGCTGAGCCCGGCTTTCGCCAGAAACTCGGCGGGGTCGAACGGGATTGCGGTCGGTTCAGGCATGGGCAAGGCCCCATCCCGGAATGCAGCCTTGGGAATTACGCTGCACGTCCGACAGGAAGATCAGGATTCGTACGATGGGATTATAGGACGGTTTGCCCGTGGGCTGCGGATTTAGGTGGAGGCTCGTGCGGAGGGAATCCGAGGCAGGCGAAGAGTGCCTCGGCCGGTTAGGGGCGGTCAAAATCCTCTGGAACTCGCGGGTTAGTTGGTGGGCGTGTTGGCGTGGTTGGGATGCATTCGAGCGACCAGCGCGTGGGGACTACGGTAGAGGAATTCGAACCAGAGGCTGGAGCCCACAGCGCCGAGCAGGTTGTAGTTGCCCATGCGGAAGGCGTCTTTGGCGCCGTAGCGGCTGGGGAACCATCCGTAAACGGCGGTGGTGGTACCGGCATAGGGGGCAACGAGCGCAGGAATGGAGAAGATGCGCCGGCCGTCGTCGCCGTGGCGCGCGGTGAGAGTGGAGAAGACGGCATAGCGGAAGCGGGGAAAGAGTCCGGTGCAGTCGCAGCGGTAATAGCGAGTGTCTTCGCGGAGCACCTCGGCCAGGGCATAGCGAGTGGTGGTGCTGACACCTTCGATGCCGAAGTTGGAACCGAATCGCTTGCTATAGCCGGTCACACCCTGTTTCCATTCCGGCGGGGAATTATCGAACTGGTCGACGGCGGCTTCGCCGAAGCCGATGGCGAAGGGATAGGGGCCGACGGTGGCGAGGGCGTAGCTGTGGAACTTAGAGATCTCGGTGGGACGCTGGTAGCCGAGGTCGGGCTGGACGGAGGTGGCTGGGGCAACGACCGCGGGCGTGACGCTGGCGACGGGCACGGCCTGCGCTTCAATCGGCGCGGGCACTGCAGCGAGGCACGCGGCGACGAAGGGTACGAAGAGCAGGGCGTGGGCTTTCATTCGGGGATTGTACCGGGACCGATCCTAAACACAACAACTGTTTCAGATAAATCTTTCGAAGGCTGGTCATTTCTGCTCAGAAGCAGGAGGAAAGCTGAGGGCTGAAGCGGGGCGGGAGCTGGGATAAGATCGGCTTTATGGCTGACGAATCGCATGTCGAGAGGGCGCTGAAGGAGCGCGCGAGGAAGATCAAACTGTTCCTGATGGATGTGGATGGGACGATCACCGATGGGGGCGTGTGCCTGATTTCTCTGCCGAACGACGGGGGCGTGGCGGAGATGAAGGTGTTCAGCTCGCTGGATGGGCTGGGGCTGAAGCTGGCGCACGTGATGGGGATTCAGACCGGGTTCATTACCGGGCGCAAATCGCCCGCGGTGACCCAGCGCGCGCATGAACTGAATGTGGACTATGTGTATCTGGGACAGGCGACGAAGATGGAGGCGTTTGAGGAATGCATGCGCGAGGCAGGGGTGAGCGCGGAAGAGGTGGCCTACATGGGCGACGATCTGCCTGACCTGCCGGTCGCCGAGCGCGCGGGATTAGCGGTGGCAGTGGCGAACGCGGCGCCGGAGCTGAAGGCGATCAGCCATTACGTGACGGAAAAGCGGGGCGGCGAGGGGACCGCGCGCGAAGTGGTGGAACTGATTCTGAAGGCGCAGGGACGATGGGAAGAGGCGATTCCGTTGTCGCGGGCGTGAGGGGGTAGGCAGTTGTCAGTTCTTTAGTTGTCAGTTGTCAGTGGTTGGGCTGCTGCTGCGATCCTTACTCTTCGATTTATCGATCCTTGACAATTGGTCGTGGCGATCGGGGTACGTAGGTACGTCGCCGTTTGGACTGCGGATGCGAGAACTGCATCCTAGTTCTGGCTCCCTGCGCCAGACTTTCGCTTTTGCCCAGACTTTCTCCAACACGACCCTCTCTAAAACGATGGACGCGGCAGGTGTTGTGGTCGCTGGGCCCGGGTGTCATCACGGGGGCGGCGGACGACGATCCATCGGGGATTGCGACTTACTCGGTGGCGGGAGCGCAATTCGGGACACAGTTACTGTGGACAGCGCTGCTGACGTGGCCGCTGATGGCGTCAGTCCAGATGATGTGCGCGCGGATCGGCAAGGTGACGGGGCAGGGGCTGGCCGCGAACCTGAAGGCGCGCTTCCCCGCCTGGGTGCTGTACTGCATTGTTTTCGCGTTGCTGGCAGCGAACACCATTAATATTGGCGCGGACCTGGCGGGTATGGCGGATGCCGCAGCGATGCTGACGGGAATCCATTCGCGAATTTTTGTGGTGGTGTTTGCGGTGCTGATCTCGTGGGCTACGGTGCGGCTGCGCTACTCGCAGATTGCGAGCGTGCTGAAGTGGCTGGTTCTGGTTTTGTTTGCGTATCCGATTACGGCGTTTGTGGTGGGGGTGGACTGGCGTTCGGTGGCCAGGGCAACGTTTGTGCCGTCGCTGCCGCACGGCCGGGACGAGTGGTCGATGCTGGTGGCGATTTTGGGGACCACGATTAGCCCTTACCTGTTTTTCTGGCAGGCGAGCGAAGAGGTGGAAGAAGAGAAGGCAGCGGGGCAGACGACGCTGGCGCAGCGGCGCGGAGCTTCGACGGAAGAACTGGACATGCGGAAGATCGATGTGGGGATGGGAGCATTTTTCTCGAACATGGTGATGTTCTTCATCATTCTGACGACGGCGATTACGCTGAACCGGCATGGGCTGACGCACATTGAGACCACGCGGCAGGCGGCGGAAGCGCTGCGGCCGCTGGCAGGGAAGTTTGCGGCGACGCTGTTTACTGTGGGGATTGTGGGGGTGGGATTCCTGGCGATTCCGACGCTGGCGGGATCGACGGCGTATGCGTTTGCGGAGACGCTGGGCTGGAAGCAGGGGCTGAACCGGAAGCTGAAACAGGCGCGCTGGTTTTACTTTGTGATTCTGCTGTCGACGGGGGTGGGGGTGGGGCTGGACTTTGCGGGGATTAACCCGGTGAAGGCGCTCTACCTGACGGCGGTGATCAACGGGCTGCTGGCGCCATTTCTGCTGGTAGGGATATTGATGGTGGCGTCGAACGGGAAACTGATGCAGGGGCAGCCGAGCTCACGCCTGGGTTTCGTGGTGGTGGTGGTGACGACGGTGGCGATGTTCGCTGCAGGGGTTGCGATGTTTGCGGTGTAAGCGGAAGTTGCACTGGCCTATCCGGCGGATGTTTCAGCCGGGATGTAGGTTTTGCTGACGCTGACGTAGCCTTCGCGGGCGACAATTTTGCCGCGCTCGCGGTAGTCGGCTTCGTCGCGGGGCTGGGTGGTGCCGAGGCCGTCGACGTAGCGGTTGTACATGCAGAAGGCGGCAGCGATGAGGACGGTGTCGTGAATTTCGATGTCGGTGGCGCCCAGGCTGCGAGCGAAGTCGACGTCGCCGCTGGTGACGTTTTTGCCGCCG
Source organism: Acidobacteriaceae bacterium (assembly GCA_035482355.1). GTDB lineage: Bacteria > Acidobacteriota > Terriglobia > Terriglobales > Acidobacteriaceae > Palsa-343. Next base: position 7,679 of record DATHQV010000204.1, read on the forward strand.
CTTTGAACTTTGGCGGCGATGACGAGCAGGGATTTGAGCTTCTCGGAAATGTCGGCGTGCTGGAAGTCGCTCTTGACGCGCTTGACTAAATCCTCGTTGCCACCGAGGTGGGCTGCGGCGATGGCGCCATGGATGGTCTGGCAAAAGTAGCAGTCATTGAGTGTCGAGACGTAAGTGGCGATGAGCTCGCGTTCGGCGGGGGTGAGGGTGCTGGGGCCGCAGAGGAGGACCTCGACCAGCTCGTTGAGGGGCTTGGCGGTGGCGGGGCGGAAGGCCATGGCTCCGCGGATTCCGGGCAATCCTTCAGGGAGGGCGATGTGGGGCATGGCTGATCCTTTCTGAGTTCAGGCCTCGTGGGGAAGATCTGTTCGATGAGATTATCTGGATGCGGGGGGTTTGTGCCTCCATCGAAAGATGGAAGATGAAACAGCGGCCCTCAGGGGCTGAAGCCCATCAACGTATTGTTGCTTTACGGTACGACTGAAGTCATACCCTGATACAAGATGTTGCTGATTCCGTGCGCTTCTACTCGTGCGCTGCAACACAGGAGCTGCCATGTCTACAACGCCCAAAGCTGGCCAGCCGATTTTGACTTCAGTTGCTGCACACCTTTATGTGCGCGACCTGAAGGTATCTACGGAATTCTTCACCAACAAGCTTGGCTTCACTGTCGACTTTCTTTATGGCGATCCGCCATTTTACGGGCAGGTGAGGCGCGACAACGCTCTGCTGGTGATGCGGCACATGGATGAAGATTTCTTTGGGGAGGACATTCGGGAACGGGAGGGGCTGTTGTCGGCGTCGATTACGCTGGCCAGCGCGGAGGAGATCAAGCAGCTTTTTCTCGCGTATCAGGCGGCCGATGTGCCCCTCGCTCAGGTGCTGAGAAAAGAGCCGTGGGGTGCGCGGACGTTCATTTTGAAAGACCCGGATGGGAATCTGATTTTGTTTGCCGGGCCGGCGAATTAAGACGTCTGCCGATCCTGCTATCTTTCCGGCATGGCGGTACGCAAGATCGTCCACGTCGACATGGACGCGTTTTACGCGTCGGTGGAGCAGCGCGACGATGAGAAGCTGCGCGGAAAGCCGGTGGTGGTGGCGTGGCGGGGGAACCGGTCGGTGGTGTGCGCGGCGTCGTATGAGGCGCGGCGATTCGGGGTGCGATCGGCAATGCCGGCGGTGCGGGCGGAGCGGCTTTGTCCCGAGGCCATTTTTGTGCCGCCGGATTTTGTGCGGTACCGCACGGTTTCGCGACAGACGCGGGAGATTTTTGGGCGGTATACGGATCTGATCGAGCCGCTGTCGCTGGACGAAGCGTATCTGGACGTGACGGAAAACAAGGTGGGGCTGCCGACGGCGACGAAGGTGGCCAAGGCGATTCGGCTGGCGATTCGTGAGGAGCTGAACCTGACGGCGTCGGCGGGGGTGGCGCCGAATAAATTTCTGGCCAAGATTGCTTCGGACTGGAAGAAGCCGGACGGGCTGTTCGTGATTCAGCCGGAGGAGGTGGATGCGTTTCTGCCGCCTCTGCCGGTGGAGCGCCTGCCGGGGGTGGGCAAGGTGACGGCGGAGCGGCTCGCGCAGTATGGCGTGAAGACGGTGGGCGATTTGCGGGCGATGGAAGTGGTTGCGATCGAAGGGCATTTTGGGCGGCATGGATTGCGGCTGCACGAGCTGGCATTTGGGATTGACGACAGCGCGGTGGTGCCGGACCGGCCGACGAAATCGATTTCCGCGGAAGATACGTTCGAGCGGGACATTGCCCTGGAGGAGACGGAAGAGGCGATTCGGCGGATGGCGGAGAAGGTGTGGGCGGCGTCGCGGAAAGAGACGCGGATTGCGCGGACGGTGGTGCTGAAGCTGAAGACGGCGGAATTTAAGATTCTGACGCGAAGCTTTACGGGGCTTGCGCCGCCGGGGTCTTGCGAGGAATTGACCGATATCGCGCTGGCGCTGCGGGAGCGGGTGCATGCGGCAGAGGGGCAGAGATTTCGGCTGATTGGGGTGGGGCTGCATAACTTTCGTCTTCCGGAGGAAGAGGCTGCGCAGCCGGAGTTGTTTGGGGAGTGATTGCAACGACAAAAGCGAACGGCAGGTCCCTCCGCTGCGCGATCCTGCGGATCGCTCCGGTCGGGATGACAACAATCAAGACAAAGGCAACAGCAAGACAAAAGCAACGACCTTGATGGTTTCCCGACTAAGATTTGGGTCGGCCGCTGCGCGACCGATTCCGCTCGCCAACTAACGTTATTGAGACATGCGGTGGTTAGCTCGCGGGGTTCTTCGACTGCGCGCCGGGAATGGGGTTGCCGCTGGTGAGTTCTGTGGCGGCGCATCGCTCAGAATGACATTTGTTCGCGAACAGCAGGTCCTTCCGCTACGCGCTTCGGTCGGGATGACAACAAGAAGGTTTAGGGCTGGCCGGTGGGGGTGGGGTTGGACGCGGTGAAGCTGGAGCAGCAGGGCTTTTCGACGGCGGAGAACTCCATCAATTCCACGCGGGTTTTGTCCGGGTCGAAGAGATTGAACTGCCACTTGCCGTCTTTGCCCATCTGCGGGCGAGCATCGGTGCCGCCGAGGCGGTCTTCGGAGGAGAGGGTGGTGACGGACTTCTCCATGTTCACGACGCCGAGGGAGAAGTGGTTGAGAACGCCGAGCTGGTTTTGGGCGTTGGGGGCGGTGGAGGCGAATTGCGCGAGGTCATCGTGCGAGGGGGCGGCGTTGGTTCCGACGGAGAGCATGTATTCGAGCCAGTCGTGACCATCGGGGACCTGCTGGGAGACCCAGTCGGTGCGATCGCCATGCATGCCGCCGTGCCAGTAGGGGTTGAAGCCGAGGATGCCTTTGTAGAAGGCGTCTTCCTTCTCGCGGTTGTTGACCGAGAAGCCGATGTGGATGATGCGATGGCCGATGGGATTGGCGCCGGTGATGGAGTAGAGTGCGGCGGGGGCCATGGCGGCCAGCTTCGCGGGAGGCTGCACGAATTCGACGGTGTTGTCTTCAGGATCCTTCACTGCGAACCAGGCGCTGCCATCGGAGGCGTGCTCGACAGCGTCGGGAACGGTGACGCCTTTGGCCTTGAGGTAGAGGCGGAGCTGGGCGGCGTTCCTGGTGATGTAGCCGACGTGGTCGAGGCGGTTGATGCCGGCATCGGAGGGCAGAGGCAGGACTTCAATGAACTGCTCCTGATTGACGTAGTAGACGGCGCCCTGGGGGTTGAAGGGGTCAGCGGCTTTTTTGAAGCCGAGTTGCCGGACGTAGAAGTGCTCGGCAGCAGCGGGATCGGTGGCGTAGACGCCCAAGTTGGAAATGCCGAGGATGGCGGGGCGAGACTGAGCGGCGCATATTGGCGCGACGCTGGAAAAGCTGGCAACAAGCAGGATGAGACCGGATAGACGCATGAACCTGGAGCCTCCGCAATGCGTATCGAGAATACCGCAATGAAGGGGAAAATCCACGCTGCGGAATGCCGCTCTACGGGATACTATGGCTCCACGGATGAAGCCTCGGAAGAAAACTGTTTCCCCCAACATGATGCGGGCCGTGATTGGGCTATGGATGCTCGCGACATTGGGCTACTGGGTTTCCGGCGTGTACGACATGGCGCAGATGCGTATGCACTGGGACCAGCGCGTGAACACGCCATTTTGGTTCAATGTCGACACGCGAGAGATCGAGGGAGCGCAGCCGGAAGCGAAGGCGGCGGGGCTGGCGGTTGGGGATCACGTTGAATCGCTGAACGGGGCCGCGTATTCCGGACAGGCGCAGTGGCTGACGGTGATGGCGGAGAGCCATCCGGGCGACATTCTGGATGTGGAAGCGACGCGGCCGAATGGAACGACAGCGACGGCGAATTTGACGCTGGCGCGGCCGGCGTATGCCTTCGGCAAATCGTCGGCCATGGGGTATTTCTGGAAGGAATTTTTGGTCGCGGGGTTATTGCCGCTCATCTGCCTGCTGATTGGGTACTGGGTGGTTTTGTCGCGCCCGACGGATCGCAACGCGTGGCTGGTGCTGGTGCTGTTGAGTTTTCCGAGCGCCATGTTTGTGAATGTCGGGCTGTCGACGGGTGTGGGGCTGTTCCTGCGGGGGTTCTGGTACCAGACGATCAATTTGGCGGTGTGCCCGGCGCTGCTGTTGTTTGGCGTGTATTTCCCTGAGCGTTCGCGCCTGGATGCGCGCGCGCGGTGGATCAAGTGGATCGTGCTGGGGCTGTATGCGGCGGGCACGGCTGCTTTGTACCCGGTGATCTACGCAGAGTATTACGGCGGCGGTGCGGGAGCCTTGTTACAACGCATCGACAAGCTGGCGGAACCGCTGATCAATGGGCTGAATCTGCTGTGCGTGATTCTGTTCCTGCTGCTGACGCTGGACAAGCTGCGGACGGCTTCGACGGCGGACGCGCGGCGGAGACTGCGGGTGCTGACGGCGGGGATGAGCGTGGGGCTGGGCGCGCTGATCCTCGTGTTTGTGGTGCTGCCGCATTACGGCATCACGGGGAACGAGGCGCGTTTCTATTGGGTGCGCTACCTGGGCCTTTACGTGTTTATGGTGGCGCCGCTGACGCTGGCGTACGTGGTGCTGGTGCAGCGGGCGCTGGACGTTCGCGTGCTGCTGCGGATGGGCACGCGCTACGCGATGGCGAAAGCGTCGCTGTTTTTATTCCAGGCTGTGCTGCTGTCGCTGGTCGGGTTCAAGTTGCTGGTGCCCGCGTTGCGCGACCAGGAGCCAACGCCGTCAGCGATTTTCGGAAGCGCGGTTTTTCTGGCGCTGGTACTGGCGATGCGGTTCGGCATCCGCAAACAGATGCAGCAGTGGCTGGACCGGCAATTCTTTCGCGAGGCTTATAACTCGGAGCTGATGCTGAGCGAGTTGTCCGACGAGGTTCGGCGATTCACGGAAACGAAGCCGCTGCTGGAGACAGTGGCGCAGCGGATTTGCGAGACGCTGCACATTACGCAGATTGCGATGCTGCTGCGGCGGGGCGAGACGTTTTATCTGGAAGAGGCGATTGGGGTGACGCCGGATGGCGCGCTGGTGCTGCCGGCGCAGGCGTCGTCGGTGCGATTCATGCTGAACTCGAACGAGCCGGCGCGGCTTTACCGGAACGATCCGGACGCGTGGTATCTGATGGCGGGGACGGCAGAGCGGCGGGCGCTGGATCTGCTGAATGCAGAGTTGCTGGTGCCTCTGCCGGGGCGCAACCGGCTGATGGGGATCATGTGTCTGGGGCCGAAGCGCTCCGAGGCGGCGTGGTCGCGCACGGATATGCAGGTGCTTCAGACAGTTGCGCGGCAAACGGGTTTGGCGCTGGAAGTGAGCGAACTGGCGCACTCGCTGGCGGCGGAGGCGGCGCAGCGGGAACGCGTGAATCGGGAAATGGAAATTGCGCGCGAAGTGCAGGAGCGTTTGTTTCCGCAGTTCATGCCGGATATTCCGGGCGGATCGGTGGCGGGCGGGTGCAGGGCGGCGCTGGGCGTGGGCGGCGATTACTACGATGTGTTTCCGCTGGAAGATGGGCGGGTGGGGTTGGCGATTGGCGATGTTTCCGGCAAAGGCATTTCAGCGGCGCTGTTGATGGCGAGCCTGCGCGCTTCGCTGCGCGGGGTGACGCTGGATAACCCGCGGGATTTTGCGATGCTGATGCACAAGGTGAACCGGCTGGTGTATGAGGCATCGGCTTCGAATCGCTACGCGACGTTTTTCTTTGCGGCGTTCGATCCGAAGACGCGGCGGCTGGAATGCGTGAACGCGGGGCACAATCCGCCGGTGGTGCTGCGGAACGGCGAGGTGATTCGGCTGGAGGCGGATGGGCCGGTGGTGGGGCTGCTTCCGTTTGCTCCCTACACCGAGCAGGAGATGATGCTGGAACCCGGCGATTTGCTGATTCTGTACACCGATGGAATCAGCGAAGCGATGACGCACGCGGATGAGGAATGGGGCGAGGAGCGGATGATTGCTTCAGCCTTAGCGGTGCGGAATAAGTCGGCTACAGAAATTCTGCGGACGATGCTGGCGGATGCGGACAAGTTTACGGCGGGCGCGCCGCAGCACGATGATATGACGATATTGGTGCTGCAGTTGGAGAAGTAGGGCAACGGTTCCAGGTTCTGGGTTCAAGGTTTGCGGTTGCTGGTTGCAGCGGTATACTTACCGGAATTTGAGTGAAAAAGGAGATGTCCGTTCAGGTCGACCGGCTCTCGAGGCTCCCTTTTTCGCACGCGCGGAAGAAATCCCCCTATCCCGGAGTCCCATTGCGAATCTATTGGCTGGTATTTCTATCGTTGTTCTGTGCAACCGCAGATTCGGTTGCCCAATCCCAGCCCGCCCCGCCGGTCGAGATTTACGGCGGATACTCCTGGCTATCGAACTCGTATAACGGAGTGCCTGGGTCGCGGCAGGGACTGAATGGCGGGAATGCGGGCGTCGCATTTCAGCCATGGCATCACCTGCGGTTCCGGATGGACTACTCGTTGTACAGGGGAGTGAACCTCGGCGATCCTCAGCATGCTTTCGCGATCATGGCGGGCGGGCAGTACGAGGTGAATTTCCATCGCGAGCGCTTCTATGCCGTGGCTCTGGCCGGTGAAGCGGGGATGAACGGCACGTGGTTCAAGCCGGACAACGGCCACTACAAGAATGGCAACACGGGGGAGATCGCGTCGTTTGAAGAGTTTCTCGGCGGAGGCGCGGACACGCCGATTGCGTCGCACGTGGCCTTCCGGGTTGAGGGGGGCGTACAGCACAGCAACTTCAATCCCATTACGGAACTGCCGACGGGCCGGCCGTATCATCTCGACGGAATTCCCAACTACTTTGGGCGCATTTCCGCGGGGATCGTGTGGACGCCGCGGCTGGGATCGTCATCGCAAACTGCGGTCTCGCATGTTCCCGTGGAGAGCGAAATCATCATCGAGGGCCTGAACTCGGTCGGCCACTTCCATCTCTTCGCCAACTCTTGGTGGAGCTATCTGACCACGGCCGGCGTGGAGTACGACCGCCATTCCTGGGGCAATCTCGTCGGCGCTCACGTTGACTATTCCGCGGAGATCCTGCCCGTGGTGATTTTGCGCCAGCCCAGCAAAACCGACGAATTTGGTAATCAAAGGTCGAGGACCTTTGAAACTGTGCCGGGCATCGCAGTGTTGCCCATTGGCGTGCGCCTGATCTGGAACGATGGCGGCCGCATCAAGCCCTACTATGTGATCAAGGGCGGCCTGACCGGATATACGCAGAAGGCGTTTTCGCAAGACGCTTCGTATGAAAACTTTGCGCTCGATCAGAGCGTCGGCCTGCAGTTCCGCGTGACCGAGCGCACCGGTTTCCGCGCTGGTGTTGGCGTGTTCCACCAATCCAATGGTTTCGTGGTGCCCAGCAATCCGGGGCTCGACGCAATGAACTGGAACGTTGGGATCAGCTACCGGTTGGGAAAAGGGGCGGCGCAGGTTCAGTAGACCAAAGGCAGATCGCAGGTTACAGGCGGCCCCACTCTGTTCAGAGTGGGGCATTGCTGTTTTAGAGCTTCGCGAAAAAGGTCTTCATGCGGTTGAGGCCTTCTTCCACGTCGGCGTGCGAGGTGGCGTAGCTGAGGCGGATGTGATGATCGGTGCCGAAGGCTTCGCCGGGGACGGTGACGACGTGGGCTTCGTTGAGCAGGCGCCTGGATAGCTCCATCGCGGTGGGGACTCCGGCTTTGCCCAGGTACGCGGAGACGTTCGGATAGACGTAGAAGGCGCCTTCGGGCACCGTGCAGGTGATGCCGGGGATTTCATTGAGGCGGCCGAGGGTTTCGTCGCGGAGGGTCAGATAATCGGCGCGCATTTCGGCGACACATTCCTGCGGACCGCGGAGGGCGGCGACGGCGGCCTTCTGGACGAAGGACGCGGTGCTCGACGTGGACTGGCTCTGCAGCTTGGTCATGGCGGTGATGACGGGCTTGGGAGCGAGCGCGTAGCCTGCGCGCCATCCGGTCATGGCGTAGGTTTTGGAGAGCGAGCCGAGAACGACGACGTGGTCTTTGCAGTCGGTGAATGATCCGCCGCTGACCAGTGCGCCGGTGTACTGGAGGTAGACGTAGCACTCGTCGAGGAGGAGCCAGATGCCGCGCTCGTGGGCGAGGCGGACGATGCGCTCAAGATCGGCGGGGGAGACGACGGCGCCGGAGGGGTTGGAGGGCGAGTTGAGGATGATGGCTTTGGTTTTGGGGGTGATGGCGGCTTCGATGGCGTCGGCAGTGACGCGGAAGTTTTCGGCCTCACTGGTTTCGAGATAGACGACTTTGCCCCCAGCATACTGCACGATGTCTTTGAACGAGACCCAGTACGGGACGGGGAGAATGACTTCGTCGCCGTGATCGACGAGGACCTGGATGGCATTGAAGAGGGCGAGCTTGCCGCCGGTGGTGAAGATGGCTTCGTCGGGGGTGTAGGTGGAACCGAAATCGGCGGTGTGACGCTCGACGATGGCCTGGCGCAGGTCGGGGATGCCGGAGACGACGGTGTAGCGGGTGAAGTTGGCCTGGATGGCCGCGATGGCTGCGTCCTTGATGTGCTGCGGGGTGGCAAAGTGGGGCTCGCCGGCGCCGAAATCCACCAGCTTCGCACCCTGCGCGCGCAGTTTGGCGGCTTCGGCAGTCACAGCCATGGTTGCGGAGATTTCAATCCGCCCGATACGGTCGGAGAAAAGTGCGGTAGCGGTAGTAGTCATGGAGATATTTTTTCAGATTTTTGAGGGCGACGGCGGAGAAATTCTCAGTTGTTGGGTACGCGCAACGGAATTTCCATGGAGCCGATGCGACCACTGGGGAGGTCGTGGAGGGCGACACGGAGGTAGACAGCGCCTGCGGGCAGATCGATTTCCTGATGGAGGGGCAGGCCGCTTGCGATGATTTTGGCGGCCTGCTGGGGGTCGAGATCGACGGCAAAGGCGTGGTCGGTGTAGTTGACGCGGCGGCTGTCAGCGTCCCAGGCGACCATGGAGACTTCAATTTCGCCGTGGGCGACGCCGTTGGGGCCGGGGGTCCAGGTGAGGGCGTGGGGATCGGCGGAGAAGTCAACGAGATAGCGATGGGCAGCGGGCAGGGTCATTTCGCCGGCGGGGCCGGGGGCGACTTTTACGTCTTTCGCAGCAGGATCGTTGGCGGCGAGGACGCGTGCCTCAAAGACGACCTGGGCGAATGGGGGCGTGCCGCGCTGGAGAGCGGCGACGATGGGGCTGATTTTGCCGGGGCTGTCCGCGGTGGACTTGGCGGGGTCGACTGCATAGTAGCCGCGGCGGTAGGCCAATTGATATTTGGCGTCGTCGATGCTGACCTGGACGGAGCGGAAGGAGCCGTCGGTGGAGTGGATGTTGGGCACGTAGCCGATGGTGTAGTAGTTCGCGCCGTTCGCGATGGATTTGGCAACGGCTTCTTTGAGGCCGTTGGTGTCGAAGAAGGCGGCGCCGCCGGTTTCCTGGGCGATTTGCGTCATGGTCTGGTGTTCGTTGGTGGTTTGACGCATGAACGCGGAGTCGGCCTTCTGCGCAAAGGCGGGGGTGTTGCGCGTGGAAGGGCCACCGGGGACGCCGGTGGGACTGGTGAAGTCGCGGGAGGCGTCGACGCTG
>DATHQV010000205.1:0-7771 GCA_035482355.1 Acidobacteriaceae bacterium
CTCCACCGGCGCCTGCAGAAAACTCGGTCGCAACTGCGCTCCCTGCACCCGCACCGTCCCCGTCGTGCTCAGGTCGATGCCGTTCTGGGGCGCAATCCAGCTTCCCGTCGTCGAGGTATTTAGAACCGCTTGCCCCTTGCCGCTTACTGCCGCGATCGCATGTCCCAGAAACCCAAAGCTCCCGCCCGCCGCCGTTAACCGGTCCAGCGCCGCCGCGCCCGTCAGGTGCACCGCGAATCCGATGCGATCCACCTGCCCGTCCAGCGTCAGCGGTTGCGCTTCTCCCATCGGCACAGCAAAAGCCTGCAGCGTGACCGACTGATGTGCCGAACTTGCAGTCGCTGCCCGTGCAACTGGCGCCGGACTTGCCCCGTGCTTCGCCTTCTTTACCACCGCCGCCGGAGCTCCTGCTGCAACATGCAGCGTCGGCAATGCCAGCGTGCCCCCCGGATACGTCACCGTAACTCCGGTCGCCGTCGTCTCTCCCGTCAGCGATCGCTGCTCACCGCGCACCAGATGAAAATTCCCGTTCAGGGTCCCTGTCGCTTTCACATTCCCTGCATGCGGACGCATCAGCGCCAGCAACGTAACCGGAAATTGCACCGGAACCTGATTGATCTCGAGCGTCAGATCCGCAGCCCTTCCGGCCCTTTCTTTTCCGGCCCCTCCCTGCATGCTTCCCGTCAGCAGCAGGTGCCCGTCGCCTTCCGGCAGGAAGCATTGAATCTCCCCCAGCAGCCGTTGCGGATGCTGGTACCGGCTTGTGCATCTTGCATCCACATCCATCGGCGAAGCAGGTTGAAACTCCTGCCGCTGCAAATCCGAGATTTGCACCCGGGTCCTCAGCGCCAGATCCCACGCGGTGCCCTCGAACGAAGTCGTCACGTCCAAATCGCCGCGCCATCCGCTGTCCACGCCGAACAGCAGCCGGCTCACTTGTCCCAGTTGCGCGCCGCTCCATTCGCCCTGGAACTTCATCGGCATTGCATGCACGTCCGCCGCACGTCGCAGCGATCCATCCAGCGTCACCACGCCCGCATCCGACAGCTGCAGCTCCAAATCTGTGCGCACCGGTTGCGCTTTCAACCGCAGTTGCCACTCGCCGCCGCTTGCCTGCCACATCGCAAACTTCGCATTCGTCAGCGAAAATGGCCGCTTCTCCGCTCCCTCTTTGAAATTAATCCGCGCATCGGTGGCTTCAATATAAGGAAACCGCGGCGAAGCTCCCGCATGCCGCTCGCCCGTCGCCGCATTGGAAATCTGCGACGCGCGCAGCAGCACCGTGCCAATGTTCCACTGCCCCGCGCCGTTCCTCACCAGATTCAGATGGGCATCTCCCAGGCTGATGCGGCTCACTTCCAGCCGTCCGCGCCACAGCGAACTCAGCCGCAACGACGCCACCACCTCATCCGCGTGCAGCGAAGGCTCGTAGCCAAAGGCTGGATCCTCCGCAACCGTCAGGTCCGTCATATCGATGGCGGGCGTTGGCAGCAGGCGCAACTGCATCGCGCCTACTTCCACCGGCCGCCCCAGCGCGGTCCCAATGCTGCTCGTGATCGAGTGCCGGTACTTTCCCAGATTGATGAGGGGTGGGATGAACGCTGCCAGCACCAGAAGCAGCGTCAGCGTTGCGGCCACCAGGAGCTTACGCCGGCTCCGCTGCGTTACCGCCGGCAGTGCTTCGGTACCGTTCATCGCTATTTCACCACGTGCAGCGTCCGTTTCCAGCGAGTGCCGTCGAAGAAATGAAGCGTCTCGTGCAGGACCCAGCCAATGCGGTCCGCCATCGACGTCTTAAACTGTTCGCTCTCCGGCGTGTCGAACGACCAGTAGACGAACAGTGGGCGCCCCATAATATTCTGCCGCGGCACAAACCCCCAAAAGCGGCTGTCCAGGCTCACCTGGCGGTTGTCGCCCATCGCAAAATACATCCCCGCCGGCACGACCAGATCGCCGTTCTGCACATGCGATTGCAATGCCTCTGCCCACTCCGCCGTCACATCCGTGTTTTCGTTCGGTGGAACCGCGGGAAAATTGTCCCGGTACGGCGCATAGTCCGGATACGGCGGTGTCGGCGCGTAAGGCTCGGTCAGCGCGACTCCGTTGCGATACACCACGCCGTCGCGCAAATGAATCCGGTCGCCGGGCAATCCAATAATGCGCTTCACCAGAAACAGATGGCTGCCGTCCTGCTCCAGAGTCGGCTTATAAAACACAACAATGTCGCCGTGCTCAATGTTCCGGTAATAGACAAACGGCGCCCACGGCGCGCGCGGAGCCATGGTGATGCGATTCACCAGCACGTGGTCGCCCACCAGTAGCGCTTTCACCATCGAGGACGACGGAATGGCAAAGTTCTGAAAAATAAATGTGAGGACGAACAGCCCCACCACCAGAACTCCGCAGATCGAGGCGAAAGCCTCCAGCGGAGTTTCTTCGTGCCTCGTCTCTTCGTGCTTAGCTTCGGCCGGCTTTTCCAGGGTTGGCTCCATCAAATTTCCGTGATCTGCTCAGCGCACTACGCGCAGAAACCGGTTCCAGCGCGCAAAATCTTCGATCCTCGCCAGAGGACCAGTTTTCTGTCCGAGTCTATCATCCGGAACCGCAGCCACATCCGTCGCTGAAGGCTCGCGCAGCGAGAAATAGATCACGAACGGCCGCCCTACAATATGGTCCTGCGTTACAAATCCCCAATACCGGCTGTCGTCGCTGAAATTCCGGTTGTCGCCCATCACAAAAAAGTCGCCGTCCGGCACCACCAGATCTCCGCTGCGCACGTCGCGACGCATCTCCATCCACCATTGCGGATTCACTCCGGGATCCGTGTACAGCTGCGTTGGAAAATTGTCGCGGAAATCGTCCGCATAGGCCGGCTCATAGGTCGCATAGGGCTCGCTGATCTCGACATCGTTCACCCACACCTGTCCGTCCTGCAGATGAATCCGGTCTCCCGGCAAACCAATCACGCGCTTCACCACATGCAGCAGCGGGTTGGGCGGAAAATGAAACACCACGATGTCCCGCCGCCGGATCGGGCGGTACGGCAGCAGCCAGGACCAATTCCCCGAAGGCGCATACGCCGTCTTGTTCACCAGCAGAAAATCGCCCACCAGCAGCGTGTGCTCCATCGACTCCGACGGAATCCGAAAAGGCTGCACGATAAATGTCAGGATGAACAGCGCCACCACAATCACCGCGGTCAGCGAGCGCGCCATTTCCAGCACGCCAGGAAACCCCGGCGGCCGTGCCGGCTTCCGCGCAGTTTCGCGAAGTTGTTGCCACGCCTGCGGCGTTTCCGGATTCACTTCCGTAGGCAGGCTCCCGGCTTGCGGCGCATTCATTCAGCTTCTCCCGCGCTCCGCAGCCGCTCAATCGCCTGCCGCGCCGCATCCTGTTCCGCAACCTTCCGCGTGGGACCCGATCCCTCCGCCAGCGCTTCCCCGCCCGCCCGCGCTTCTACAAAGAATCGCTTGCGATGATCCGGCCCTGTCTCCGCGGTCGTTCGGTACTCCGGCTGGCCCTGCTTCCGCGCCTGCAGCAGTTCCTGCAGCGCCGACTTGAAATCCCCAATCCCTTCGCCGGCCTGCAACTGCTGCCGCAAAAGCGCTACGTTCGGCGCCAGAACTCGCGCCTCAATCAGCCGCCTCGCCGCATCGATTCCCCCATCCAGATACAAAGCCCCGATCACCGCCTCCATCGCATTCGCCAGCAGTGCCCGCTTCTCCCGCCCGCCGCTCCGCTCTTCGCCGCGTCCCAGGCGCAGATGTTTTCCCAACTCCAGCGTCTCGCCCACTTCCGCCAAATGCCTGCGGCTCACCAGCGCGCCTCGCAGACGCGTCAGCGCGCCCTCCGGCAAATCGGGAAACCGCTGGTACAGCGACTCCGCCGCCACCATCCCTACTACCGCATCGCCCAAAAATTCCAGCCGCTCGTTGTCCTCGCGCGGAACTTCGCCCGCCCCGCTCTGTTCGTACGCCAGCGAACGATGCGTCAATGCCTGCACCAGCAATTCTTTGTTTGCGAAGCGATGCTCCAGGGCCGTCTCCAAATCAGCCGGCCATCCAGGGTCCCCCGCCGCCGCCGGTTCCATCGTTTCGCCGAGATGAGAGAGGGGGGATTCCATGCACGGCTGCCTATTCAATTATTGCAGAGGCCTTATCGCGAGTTCGGCTGCGGATTCGGCGTTGGCGCCGTCGCCGGTGATGCAGCCGGAGGAGTGCCGTCCGGCACCGCGGCCTCGGGATCACTGCCATCCGCCGGATGCGCTCGCTGCGGCAGCGTAAACGGCGTCTTGATCCCGGTCTCGGCAGCTTCCTTCGTATCCGGCTGCCCATCGCGCACCGTCAGCGCCGCCTTATATTCGGTCAGCGCATCGTCGCGTTGTTCCTCAACATCGAAAATCCGCCCCAGATAAATATGCGACCACGCCAGCGTCCGTGGAGTCTTCGACGCCGTCAGCGCATCTTTGAACGCGGCCTCCGCGTCGTCGATCTTCCCCTTCATCAGGGCCACACGAGCCAAAATGAAATCTGCCTGCCCGGCGTCGCCCGTATGCGAATCGAGAGCCTGCTGCGCCATGGCTCCCGCGCCCGCCACGTCGCCCTTCATCAGCTTCAGCTCTGCCTGATCCAAACCCTTCAGCGCCACCGGCGCGCGGCTCATCGGATCGTCCTCGCCATGCGCATCAAACGTCAACTTCTTCGCGCGATGAACTTCCGTGGCCATGTCCATCCCGTAGACCATCGGCCCAATCGCCTCGTCCAGACCCTCGGGGTTCTTCTCAAAATCAATCAGCTGGTCGTAGAAATACTGCGCCAGGACATACCCCTGCGCCATCGAGTGATCTACGTTTTTCTGCTTGATCGCCGCTATCTTCTCGAGCGACGCCGCCCGTGCCCGCTCGTACGGCTCCGCTGCGCTGTGCGTCAGCCCGGGGGGGATTTTTGCCACCTCCACCCCGGTTTCCATCGTCCGCGCCTCAATCGCCCGAATCATGCTCTCGATCACCAGCGCCACAATGTCGCTCTTAAACGTGAACTGCAGCGGCGCATCGTCCACCGCCTTCAGCAGCGGCAACAGACGGTCCAGCGAATCCTCGCGCTGAAACAGCAACGGCTCAATCTCATAATGCAGATAAGCATGCCGCACCAGCTGCATGCGGATCTGCCCGTCCTTCGGCGACGCCACCACAACATAATCCTGTCCGTAGACGCGCGCGTTGGTCTCTTCCGGCGACAACATCGGTTCCAGCACCACCAGAAACCGCCGCCCGCTCCCGGTCGACGCCGGCACTTTCAGGTAGTAGTTGGTGCTCACAATCATCTGCGACAGCGGCGTGTGCAGACGGTTCTCCATGTCTTCGTAGGCGACGTGGTTCTCCACCCAGATCACATGCAGTTCCGCGTCATCCGCAAATTTCCGCAGCAGCGGCAGGATCAACTCCACGCCCGCGGCATCCGGCGGCAAATCTTCCTGTTCCACGCTCGGCGTCATCTGCGGCGGCGGCGTCAAAAACAACGCCAGCGAAATGTACTGCGCCAGGGTTCGCCCCGGATCATCCAGCCGATGCTGGTCGATGAACAGGCACAGCTTGTCCCGGTCGTCCCGCGCCCGCGCCGATCCCACCGTCGCCTGGTTCACCTCGTCCCGCACCCGCTTGCGCACCGGATCGCTCTCGTCCACGCCGGTGTCGTAGCCGCAGGCATTCAGCGCGACAGCCATGTCGAACATCGCCTCGTTGGTTTCCAGACTTACCGTCGGCCCCGCCGGATCCATCAGCGACGCCGCCTTCGGCGCAGCCGGAGCAGCCTGCTGCGGGCCGGCCTGCGAAGAACTGGAGCTGGACGAACTGGAACCAGGACCTTCCGGAATGGTCTGCGGAGGCGTCTGCTGCGCACGCAGCGCAGCGGGAAGGACCCCAATCAGGAGCAGAGGCAGCAGGTTACCGAGCAGGCGGGAAAACAACGGCATATTTGGGTTGGACGCAGGCAATCTCAATGGGTCGACTGCTCTTCAGTCTAAGCGCGCCGTTTAGGAGGGTCAATCAGGCGATGCAAACCAGCGTACCTCCCCAAAATGCCCCTCTTCACTCTTCCCTCAGCAGAATCAGCGGATCCACCGACAGCGCCCGCTGCGCCGGAATCCAGGTCGCCACCAGACCCAGCAGCCCCATCGCCAGCACCACGCCCGACAGCACCAGGGGATCCCTCGGCGTCGCTCCATAAACCACGAACGCCAGCACCCGCGTCGCCAGCAGCCCAAACCCCAGCCCTACCGCCGATCCAATCACCAGCAACTTCGCCGCTCGACCCAACGCCGCCTGCAGCAACTCGCTCTGCTGCGCGCCCAGCGCCACGCGGATCCCCAACTCCTTCAGCCGCCGGCTCACCGAAGTAGCCGCCATGCCAAAAATCCCGGTAATCGAAAGCATCGCGCCCATCAGCCCCAGCAAGCCCAGCGCCACCGTCGCCATCCGCGGCCCAAACAAAGAGATGGACAGCGGATTGGCTCGCGTCTCCACCTCCACCGGCATTCCCGCATCCAGTTGCCGCAGCTTGCTGCGGATCGCGTCGCTCAGCAGTTGCGAAGCATTGGCCGCACTCGATCGACCGCGCACGACCAGCGTCGTCGCCGCCGACGGCGCCTGCAAAATGGAAACAAAGACGGCCGGCTCCGGCCCTTCGGTCAGGTTGTAATATTTCCCATCTTCCACGACGCCGACAATCTGAATACGCGTCCCCTCTTTGGTCTTGTAATACTGTCCGATAGCCCCATCGACCGACCCGAAAAGCCTGCGCGCCAGTTCCCCATTCACCAGCGCAACCGCCGGCCTATTCTTGTCGTCCTGCCACGAAACATCCCGTCCCGTTAACAGCGCTGTGCCCGCCGCGCGAAAATATCCCGGCGCCACACGAAAGGTATATGCGTGAGCCGCTGCGTTCGCTTGCTTCAGGTCGGACGTATTCTCCTTAAACACCAGAGATTCGGGAACCCCCATGGTGAACGGCACGTTGTCCGCCAATCCCACCGCCTCCACGCCCGGAATTCCCTGGAGCGCCTGTATCATTCGCTTCTGCATCGGCGCCACGCGATCCCCGCTGTACCCCGCCATGCCCAGGTCTGGCTCCGCCAGCATGGTGTGGTTGATCTCGAATCCGAAATGCGCATGCAGCGACCGTCCCAGGCCGCGCACCGACACCAGCGACGACGTCACCAGCACCGCGCAAATCGCAATCTGCGTCACCAGCAAAACATCCCGCGCGCTCAGCCGCTTGCCCGCTTTGCCGCCCGATCCCGCCTTGATCACTTCATAAGGATTCGTCCGCAGCACCTGCCGCACCGGAACCGCTCCAAACAGCAGCCCGCTCACCAACGCCAGCAGCACCGCCGCCAAATACACATCCGGGTCGGGATTCACCGACAAATGAAGCGGCCAGCTCGGAAACGGCCGCCACGCCGTCATCGCGTGCAGCAGCACCACGCTGCCGCCTAACCCCACCGCGCCACCGGCCAGCGAGAGGATCACCGCCTCGGTGAACAATCCCCGCAGAATTCGTTTCCGGCTCGAGCCCAGCGCCAGCCGCAGTGCCACTTCGCGCGAACGATCCGCCGCCCGTGCTGCAAACAGGCTGCCCAGATTCGCGCAAGCTGCCAGCAAAATCAGCCCAGTCAGCAGCATCAGCCCGGCCAAAAACGCCTTCACCGGCCGCCCCATATAGTCCCCATAGAGCCCGGGCCGCTTGAGCGCAAACGTCATCTTGCGCTCGTCTTT
>DATHQV010000206.1:0-11071 GCA_035482355.1 Acidobacteriaceae bacterium
GGGGGGCGGCCCATGGGCCTTCACCGGACTGATCGGCGGCGGACTCGACCGGAACATCTCCCCGCGCTGGGCGGTACGGCTGTTCGACGTCGACTATTACCCGACCACCTTCATGAACCACACCGACGACCATGAGAACAATCTGAAGGTGACCGCGGCGCTCGTGTTTCATTTCTGATGGGGTGGACCGGAGGGTATAGGGGATAGCGGGTAGGGTGTAGAAGAACCAATGCGGGTGCTCGCGCGCTCACTCGCATCTGCCAAAGCCGGGCAGCTTTGGGGCACCCGGCACTCGGCCAAAGTACGCCGTCAGGCGCAAATTCGTTGATAAGCAACCGGGTGGGCTTGCGGCGCATCTCCGTTTCGAGCTATTCACATTCCTGTCCGTTCCAGTCCTGGGAAGCGACCTTGATTTGTGTTGATGACGGGTACGTGTCCCGATTTGGGCTTAGGCCCTGAGGTTTCTGTGGAATCAGCCGGTTCACTGGGCACTCCTGAAAAGAACGTGGGTCTGGTGGGGAGACGACGTCGGACGCCTGCGCCCATTGCCGAGACAGATTTGTTCACCGGCGGGGGCGAAGTGGGCAAGCTGATGGGCGGGGTGGATTGGGCGCAGACTCCGCTGGGACCGGTGGAGAGCTGGCCGCAGAGCTTGCGTACGGTGGTGCGGATCCTCCTGACGTCACGGTTTGCGATGTGGATGGCGTGGGGTCCGGAGCTGACCTTTCTTTATAACGACACCTATTCCCGGGTCACGCTGGGGAAGAAGCATCCATGGGCGCTGGGTAAACCGGCACCCGCGGTGTGGAGCGAAATCTGGAACGACATTGGCCCGCTGGTGCAGCACGTGCTGGACGGCGGCCCGGCGACTTGGGATGAAGCGCTGCTGCTGTTTCTGGAGCGCAGCGGGTATCGTGAAGAGACGTACCACACGTTTTCATACAGCCCGCTGAGCGGCGATGACGGCCGCGTGACGGGGATGTTGTGCGTGGTGGCGGAAGAAACGGAGCGGGTGATTGGAGAACGGCGGCTGCGCCTGCTGCGATCGCTGGCGGCAGAATTGGGTCAGGCGATTGTGGAATCCGAAGTGGTGCGGGCGATTGAAAACAGCCTGGGGCAGGACGAGAAGGATTTGCCGTTCACGCTGACGTATCTGTTTGAGGATGGGCGCGCGCGGCTGGCATGCAGCAGCGGGATCGAAGCGGGGCACGCGGCGGTTCCCAGAGAAATTGGGATGGACGACGCCAACCCGGCATGGCCAGCGATTGGTATCCTGGCGGGCCAGGGTCCGATAGCGGTGGAGAGGCTGGCGGAGCGATTCGGCACATTGCCAAGCGGGGCGTGGGATGCGCCGCCGGAGCGGGCGGTGGTGGTTCCGCTGCAACGGCAGGGCCAGGAATTGCCGGCGGGATTTTTTGTGGCGGCGCTGAACCCGTTTCGGAAGCTGGACGCGGATTACAGCGGGTTTATCGATCTGATTGCCGGGCAAATTGCGGCGGCACTGGCAAACGCGCGCGTCTACGAGCAGGAGCGGAAGCGGGCGGAGAGCCTGGCGGAACTGGACCGGGCGAAAACGATCTTCTTCAGCAATGTGAGCCATGAATTCCGTACGCCGCTGACGCTGATGCTGGGGCCGCTGGAAGATATTTTGAGCAATCACCGAGAGACTTTGCCGGCGGAGGATTACCGGGAAGTAGAGACAGTCCACCGGAACGGTCTGCGGCTGCTGAAGCTGGTGAACACGCTGCTGGACTTTTCGCGGATTGAGGCAGGGCGGATCCAGGCGGCGTACCGGCCGGTGGATCTGTGCGTGCGAACGGCGGAGCTGGCGAGCGTATTCGAATCGGCGATGGAGAGGGCGGGATTGGAGTACACGATTGGGTGCGACGCGCTGCAGGAGCCGGTGTACGTGGATCCGGAGATGTGGGAAAAGATTGTGCTGAACCTGGTGTCGAACGCATTCAAGTTCACACTGGAGGGCGGCGTCGGAGTGACACTGCGTTCGGTGGACGGGATGGCGGAGCTGGCGGTGCAGGACACGGGGACGGGGATTCCGGAGGGCGAACTGCCGCGGATCTTCGAGCGGTTCCATCGGATTGAAGGCGCGGAAGGGCGGACACACGAGGGGACGGGGATTGGGCTGGCGTTGGTGGATGAACTGGTGCGGCTGCATGGTGGAACGGTTCAGGCGGAGAGCCGGATGGGCGAGGGGACGACGTTCCGGGTAAGGATTCCGTTTGGGCGCGGCCATTTGGCGGCGGAACGAATTAAGGAATCGGGGGCGGGAACGGCAAAGACGCTGGGGGCTGCTCCGTTTGTGCAGGAGGCACTGCGCTGGCTGCCTGGCGGCGGGCAGGGCGAAGAACAGATGGCCAAGGAGATGGCCGGGCTCGGACCGAATGGGGCGGATTTGGCGCTTGCGGGGAATGAGGATGCTGCTGCCAGCGAGGGGGAGGACCGGCGCGGGCGGGTCTTGCTGGCGGATGACAATCGCGATATGCGGGAGTATGTGCAGCGGCTGCTGGGACGGCAGTTCCGGGTGACAGCGGTGGCGGATGGAGAGGCGGCGCTGGCTTCGGCGGTGGCCAATCCGCCGGATCTGGTGCTGACGGACATTATGATGCCGCGGATGGATGGATTCGAGCTGCTGCGGGCGCTGCGCGCAGAGGAGAAGACGGCGACGGTTCCGGTGATTTTGTTGTCGGCGCGCGCGGGAGATGAAGCGGAGGCGGGGGGCCTGGAGGCTGGGGCGGATGATTATCTGGTGAAGCCGTTCACGGCGCGCGAGCTGATGGCGCGAGTGGGGTCGCACATGGCAATGCACCAGCTGCGCAAGGACCTGACGGGAAAAGAGCAGGAACTGCGCAGGAAAGCGGAGACGGCGGAGCAGCAGTACCGGGAGATTCTGGAAAGCATTTCAGAGGGATTCGTATACCTGGACCGCGATTGGAGGGTTCGATACGCCAACGAGAGATGGCTGGAGATTGCGCGGCTGGGACTGGGTGAGGCGCTGGGCAGGAATCTATGGGAGTTGTTTCCGGGAATGAAGGGAACGAATTTTGGTGCGGCGTATCACGACGCGATGGAGACAGGACAGGACAGGAGTGCAGAAGAGTACTTCGAACCGCTGGGGCGGTGGTTTCATGTGAATGCGTATCCTTCTCCGGATGGACTTTCAATATTCGTCCAGGACGTAACGGAGCAGCGGGTGCAGCAGGAAAAGCTGATGGTGAGCGAGAAGCTGGCGGCGACGGGGAGACTGGCGGCGACGATTGCGCACGAGATCAACAATCCGCTGGAATCGGTGCTGAATTTGATTTATCTGGCGCGGATTTCGCCTGCGGGATCGGCGATGGTGCCGGAGTATTTGGCTACGGCGGAGAAGGAAATCACGCGGGTTTCGCACATTGCGCGGCACACGCTCGGATTCTACCGCGAGACGTCGGTGGCGTCGGATATTGACATGACGGCGCTGCTGGAAGAGGTGCTGACGGTGTATGACAGTCGTCTGCGGGCGTCGGGGATCGAATTAGTGCGGGACTTCAAGGTTGTGCCGGCGGTGCGGGCGCTGCGCGGAGAACTGCACCAGGTGTTTTCGAATTTGTTTTCGAATGCGATTGACGCGATGCGTGACGGCGGAGTGCTGAAGATCGGGGTGCGCGAGGCGACGGGCACGGCAGTTCCAGGCCTGACGGCTACGGTTGAGGATACCGGGTCGGGGATTCCGCAGGAAAACCTGGGGAGGCTGTTCGAGCCGTTTTTCACGACCAAGGTGGGAGCGGGGACGGGGCTTGGGCTGTGGGTGGTGCGGCAGTTTGTGGCATCGTGGGGCGGGACGATCGATGTGACCAGCCGGGTGGATGCGGCGCAACATGGCACGGCATTTACGATGTTTATCCCTCTGGTGGCTACTGCAGAGGCGCAGAATGGGCCGAGGGACACCCTGCCTACGCGCACACTGTAAATGACTGGGAGAATCTTCATTGCTCTACCGGGCCACTGATAGTCTCGCGAACGATCCGCCACCATCCTTTTACGAAACCCTCGACGGCACAAGTTTAGGGAAGTCTGACGGCCGGACACGGTTGCGCGTGTTGGTGGTGGATGACGAACGGCTGGTGGCGCAAACGGTGGCAGCGATTCTGAACGCAAATGGATTTGAGGCGTTGGAGGCGTTCAGCGGCGAAGAGGCGCTGGAAACCGCGAGGCGCGTGCATCCGGACATTGTGCTGAGCGACGTGCTGATGCCGAGGATGTCGGGCGTGGATCTGGGGATGCGGCTGCGGCAGGAGCTTCCGGAGACGCGGGTGGTTTTGTTTTCAGGCCAGGCGGCGACGACGGAGTTGATGCGCAAAGCGCACGATGCGGGCTATGCATTCGAGTTGGTGCCGAAGCCGATTCATCCTGAGGAGTTGGTGGCGAAGCTGAAGGGGCTGTAGTGACCAGGAAGTAGGGATTAGGGTATAGAAGAACAAAAAGCCCGCATTGCGCGGGCTTTTTCTATTGGATGCGGGATTGCGTGGCGTTACGTGGTGAGCAGATCTTCGACCCTGATGGGGAGTTCGCGGACGCGGATGCCGGTGGCGTGGTAGACGGCGTTGGCGATGGCGGGGGCGGAGCCCGCTAATCCAATTTCGCCGGTGCCGCGTGCGCCGTAGGCGTTGAGGGTGAGGTCGGGGTAGTCGAGGAAGGTGACATCGAGGTCGGGGACGTCGGCGTTGGTGGAGACGATGTAGTCGGCCAGATTGCTGGTGACCGGGGCGCCGGTGCGGTGGTCGTAGATGGAGTGTTCGAAGAGGGCCATGCCGATGCCCATGACGACGGCGCCAGCGACCTGATTGTGAGCGGGGCGCGGGTTGATGACGCGGCCCACGTCCATGACGGAGACGACGCGGCTGACGCGGAGGTGGGCGATGCCGGGGTCCCACTCGACTTCAGCGAAGTGGGCACCGAAGGAGTGCTGGGAAAACTTTTGCGATTCAGGATCTTCAAAGGAGCTGATGGATTTTCCCTGGCCGATCGCGCTGTGGATGTTGGCGGAGGACAGGATTTCCTGAAAAGAGGCGGCGGGCTTCGACGGATTTTTCTTTGAGGTGAGGCTGCCGTTGGAGAAAACGAGATCCTTCTCGTCCTCGCCGGAAAATGCGGAGCCGGGCGCGTTGACGGCGATGCTGGTGAGCGAGTTGATGGCAGATTTGCAGGCGTCGGCGACGGCGGGGATGACGGAGGCGGTGACCCAGGAGCCTCCGGAGAGCGGGCCGACGGGGAGGTTGGAGTCGCCGAGGACGACTTCGATTTTGTCGACGGGGATGCCGGTGTGGTCGCTGACGACCTGGGCAAAGATGGTGTAGGTACCGGTGCCGATGTCCTGTGTAGCGCAGCTGACGCGCGCGGAGCCGTCGCGGTTGAGGGCGACGGAAGCGTTGCAGGACCTGCGGAACGCGCCCCATGAGGCGCACGCCATGCCCCAGCCGAGGATTTTGTCGCCGTTCTTCATGGAGCCGGGGGCGGCAGTGCGTTTGGACCAGCCGAAGCGTTCGGCGCCGGTGGTGATGCACTCGCGGAGATGGCGGGAGGAGAAGGGCTTGCCGTTGCTCTCATCTTTGGAAGGCTCGTTGAGGAGGCGGAGTGCGACGGGGTCCATGTTGAGGCGGACGGCTAGCTCGTCCATTGCGGATTCAAGGGCGTAGAGACCGGGAACCGCTCCGGGCCCGCGCATGGCGGTGGGTGGGCCAACGTCGCGCTTCGCTTTGGCGCCGCGCAGCAGGAGATTAGGCGTGCTGTAGAGATAGGGCGTGGCTTCGCCGCAACCTTCACTGTAGTCGGTGATCTGCGCGGTGTGGTTGGTGTAGTCGTGGCAGAGAGCGGTGAGATGGCCGTCGGGTGTGGCACCGAGGCGGATGCGCTGCTGGGTGCGGGGGCGGTGGCCGACGTTGGTGAACATGGCGCGGCGCGTGACCACGGCTTTGACGGGGCGATTGAGCTCGCGCGCGGCCGCGGCAGCGAGCGGAGCGTGGGACCAGGGCCAGAGCTTGCCGCCGAATCCGCTGCCGAGATATTTCATGACGATGCGGACGTTCTCTTTCGGAACGCCGAGGAACTGGGCCATGACGGCCTGGTGATTGAGGAGCGACTGCGTGGTTTCGTAGAGGGTGAAGTTCTGGCCGTCCCATGTAGCGACGGAGGCGTGGAGCTCGATGGGGTTGTGGACCTCAGTGGGGGTGACGTAGGTTTCGTCGACCTTGATGGGAGCGGCGGCGAAGGCTGTTTCGAGGTCGCCGCGGCTGCTTTCTTTGGTGAGGTCCTTCCAGCTGTCGCTGAGGTCGGTAGCGATGTTGGGGGATTCGGCGGCGTATTCGATGTGGACGGCAGCGGCGGCGGCCGTGGCCTGCTCGAAGGTTTCTGCAACCACGGCTGCTACATATTGCCCGGCGTAGTAGACGGTGTCGTCTTCGAGGGGCGGACGGCTTTCGTCGACGAAGGAGTCCTGATCGTTGGGAATGGGGCGGAAGAGCGCGGGCGCGTGGCCGTGCGAATAAACGCGGAGGACGCCGGGCATGGATTGGGCGCGGGTGGCGTCGACGCGGACGACTTTGCCTTTGGCGATGGGGCTGGAGACGGGGACGAGGTGGACCAGGCCGGGGAAATGGAAATCGGAGGAATAAGAGGCGGCGCCGGTGACTTTGAGGGGGCCGTCAACGCGAGTGGTGGGCGTTCCGATGATGGATGTGGCCATGGGGGTTCCTCGGCAATGCGGAGTGGAAATAGTTTACTCGCGCGAGAGGGTTGCTGGTGGTCGGTCGCTGGTGGCGACTACTCCGATTCCTGGTCTGATAGTCTTGCGGCGATGCGGCGTACTTTTTTATTTGCGTTGTTGGTGAGTGGGTTAGTGGCCCAAGCTGGGGCGCAGGATGTGCGTCCTTTGAATCCGAAGCTGGTGGGGGCGGAGTGGCCGGCGCAGTGGATTGCCCCGGAATCCGAAGGAAACCACCAACAGGTCTTCGTTGCGCGACGGGAAATCAACCTCGCCATGGTACCGGCGCACTACTGGGTGCATGTAAGCGCGGACAACCGGTTCATCCTGCATGTGAACGGGCAGTATGCGGCCGAGGGTCCGGCGCGGGGAGATTTATTTCACTGGCGGTTTGAGACGGTGGACCTGGCACCCTTCCTACATGCGGGGACCAATGTCGTCGCGGCGATGGTCTGGGATTTTGGAGAAGATGCGCCGGTGGCGCAGATGAGCGAACGCAGCGGCTTCCTTATGCAGGGGGATACGGATGCGGAAGCGGCGGCGAACACCGGGGCAACCTGGGTGGTTCGCTGGGATGGCGGACGCGGCGCGATAGGTCACGGTGGCGCGGATGGTTACTACGCAGCGGGTCCAGCAGAGCGCATCGACGGCAAAGTGCTGGACTGGGATTGGGACCGTGGGAATGATACGAGCGGAGGCTGGAGCCAACCGCGCATCGTTGGGCGGGGGGCAACGCGCGAAGCGCAGAATGCGGACAACAATTGGGAGTTGGTGCAGGATGAACTGCCGCCGATGGAGCATCGGCTGACGGATGCGGGGGCGGTGGTGCGGTTTGATGGTGTCGCTGATGCGCCGCAGTTCCCTGCTGCGCCTCTGGAAATACCGGCGAACCATGAGGTGAAATTGCTGCTGGATCATCGCGTGTTGCAGACTGCGTATCCGGAGCTGACGGTGAGCGGGGGCAAATCTGCGCGCATCACGATGACGTATGCGGAGGCGCTTTACGGCGAGCGCGACACAAAGTTTACTCACAACGAGGAAAAGGGCAATCGTAATGAGATTGCAGGAAAAACGATCCGAGGGATCACGGATGAATTTGAGATTGGGGGCGGGGATCATCGCGTCTATTCTCCGCTGTGGTGGCGGACGTGGCGCTATTTGCAGATTGACGTGAAGACGGGCGCGGAGCCGGTGCGGCTGGATGGGATGCGGGCGTGGTTTACGGCTTATCCATTTGACGCGAAGGCAGCGATTGCCGGGGACATTCCGCAGCTGGATGCGTTGTGGGCGACGGGATGGCGCACGGCGCGGCTGTGCGCGCACGAGACGTACATGGATGCTCCTTACTGGGAGCAGATGCAGTATGTGGGGGACACGCGGATCCAGGCGCTGATCTCGTATGCGATGACCGGCGATAGCCGCCTTGCGAAGCAGGCGATTACGAACATTGACGATTCGCGAACGATTGAGGGGATTACGCAGAGCCGGTATCCGTCGTCGCTGCCGCAGTTTATTCCGCCGTTTTCGCTGCTATGGGTGGGGATGCTGCACGATTACTGGATGTATGTGGACGATGAGGCGCTGGTGCGGGAGACGCTGCCGCATACACGAACGGTGCTGGACTGGTTTGCAGCACGGCAGCGCGCGGATGGGCTGCTGGGGAAAATGCCATGGTGGGAATTTGGAGACTGGACGGCGGATTATCCGGGCGGCGTGCCGCCGCAGGAGGCGGATGGGGGATCGGCGTTTCTGACATTGCAGTTTGTGGAAGCCCTGGGGTATGGGGCGCAGATGGAAGCGCGTTTTGGCAGCCAGGAACGAGCGGCGGAATACCGGACGAGGATGAAGAAGGCGACGGCCGCGCTGAACGCACAGAACTGGGACGCGCGGGTGGGGTTGTACGCGGATACTCCGGCGAAAAAGAGTTACAGCCAGGAGGCGAACATTCTGGCGGTGTGGCTGGATGTGGCGCCGAGGGCGCAGCAGCAGGCGATTTTGCGGCGGGTGCTGGCGTCCGATCCTGACAAAGAAGTGACGGTGGATGGGCAGACCGTGCCGAAGATGTCGACGCCTACATATTATTTCCGGTTTTATCTGACGCGGGCACTGGAGCATGCGGGGATGGCGGATTTGTATCTGTCACAGTTACAACCGTGGTACGACATGCTGAAGATGGGGCTGAGCACGTGGGCGGAGAATCCGGAGCCGACACGTTCGGACTGCCATGCGTGGAGCGCGAGCCCGAATTACGATTTGCTGTCGGTGGTGGCGGGAATTGGTCCGGGAGGGCCGGGGTTCCGGACGGTGCGAATTGCGCCGCATTTGCGGGGACTGCATCATCTGGATGCATCAATGCCGCATGCGGGCGGGTTGATCCATACGGTTTATGTGTTGGATGGAGTGAAATGGAAGGCTACAGTGACGCTGCCCTCGGGAT
Source organism: Acidobacteriaceae bacterium (assembly GCA_035482355.1). Classification (GTDB taxonomy): domain Bacteria; phylum Acidobacteriota; class Terriglobia; order Terriglobales; family Acidobacteriaceae; genus Palsa-343. The sequence goes on from DATHQV010000206.1 coordinate 9,192, forward strand.
TGAATGGGGAGTTGGTTTGGATGGGACATTCCTATCCACTGCATGGGGGCGAGCAGACGGTGGTTCTGCAGTAGGGTGTATGTGTCACTGTTGCGGTGACAGTTTTGCGGTTAGACGGCGCGGCCTGCGGCGGCTCCCGAAGCCCAGGCCCATTGAAAATTGAATCCACCCAGGTGGCCGGTGACGTCGACGACTTCTCCGATGAAGTAGAGGCCCGGGACGTTGCGGCATTCCATAGTCTGGGCGGACAGCGCGTCGGTGCTGACACCGCCGGCGGTGACTTCGGCCTTCTCGTAGCCTTCGGTGCCGGTGGGTGCGAAGGGCCATGCGTGCAGGCGGCGTTCCAGATCGGCGAGGGCGTGATTGGTGAAGCTGGTGGGCGCGGCTACATCGACGAGGCGGTCGGCTAAACGCGCGGGCAAGTGGGCGCGCAGGGCGACTTTGGCGGTATTGCCGTTTCGGCCGGCCGCGGACTGGAGCAGGGGCGCGAGGATGTTCTGATTGGGAGCCCAATCGATGATGATTGGGTCGGAAATATTTGGCGCGGGCGGCGGCGCGTTCCAGTAGGAGGAGATTTGGAGGATGGCGGGGCCGCTGAGTCCGCGATGGGTGAAGAGCATTTTTTCGCGGAAGGTGCGTTTGAGGCAGGTGACGGTTACCGGCGCCGAGATGCCGGTGAGGTCGGCAAAGTTGGCATGTTCCGCGCCGGTGAGGATGAGGGGGACGAGAGCGGGGCGCGGCTCGCGGATGGGGATGTTGAACTGGCGGGCGATATCGTAACCGAAGCCGGTTGCGCCGATTTTGGGGATGGAGAGGCCGCCGGTGGCGATGATGACGGCGGGGGCGCGATAGATGGAGTTTTGTGTTGTCACCTCGAACGTGTCGTCGCGGCGGACTGCGCGGATGTCGGCACCGAGGACGATGCGGACGTTGGCGGCGGCACATTCGGTGAGGAGAAGATTGACGATCTGATCCGCGGGGCCGTCGCAGAAAAGCTGGCCGAGGGTTTTCTCGTGGTAGCAAATGCCGTGGCGCTCGACGAGGGCGATGAAGTCGGCGGGGGTGTAACGGGCGAGCGCGGACTTCGCGAAATGGGGATTCGCGGAGAGGAAATTCTCCGGGCGGCAGTGGAGGTTGGTGAAGTTGCAGCGGCCTCCGCCGGAGATGAGGATTTTTTTGCCGGGGCGGTCGGCGCGTTCGAGGAGGGCGACGCGGCGGCCGCGGCGGCCTGCTTCGATGGCGGCCATGAGTCCGGCTGCGCCGGCGCCGATGACGAGGACATCGAAAGTGTGGGTTGGGTTCATGCCTCCTGCTCATTAGAGCATTGGGGGCGAGAGTTTATTGAATGTCGAGATCTACGCCTTTGCCGTTGTCGGGGATGGTGAAGGCGAGGGCTTGGCCGGAATGAGTGATGGGGATGGGGGATCCTGGATCGCCCTGAATCTTCACGGTGGGGGACGTGGAGGTGAAGCCGTAGACCTCAACGTGAATTTGTTTCCACCATGCTGGGTAGGTGCCCTGGTGCTCGCCAATGTGAACGTGGAGCTGGTGGTCGGCGGTTGAGCAGGTGAAATGGATGCGGAGGAATTCGCCTTTTCGGTACGCCTCGGTTTTTCCGTCGTCGAGATAGAGATTGCCGCCGCAGCTTGCGCCTTCGCCGGGATCACCCGCATAGATGCGCAGGGTTAACGGACCTTTGGGGGTCTCGTTGGTGCTCTGGACGAGGGGCTGCATGGGGAGGATGACGCCGCCGCGCACGTAGACGGGGAGAGTGGCGTTGTCCGGATGGACGGGGACGGCCATGGGCGCGTGGTCAGTGGGATTGACGATGGGCGATTCCGTCTGGGACTGGTGAGTGACGGGTCGCGCGATTTTTTCGC
>DATHQV010000207.1:0-22490 GCA_035482355.1 Acidobacteriaceae bacterium
CTGACGCTGACAGTACAGGAAAGAGAGCGCGGCGTGATTGCGGCCAGCGCCGGCAATCATGCGCAGGCCGTGGCCTACCACGCCAGCCGCGAGGGGCTGCGCTCGCGCATCGTGATGCCGCTGATGACGCCGTTGGTGAAGGTAGCGGCGACGTCGGGGTTTGGGGCGGAAGTGGTGCTGCACGGCGCGAATTACGACGAGGCCTGCGCCGAGGCGATCCGGCAAAGCGAGGCGGAGGGGCTGACCTTCCTGCATCCGTTCGACGATGACGAAGTAATTGCCGGCCAGGGGTCGATTGGCCTCGAGTTGCTTGAGCAGGTTCCGGAACTGGAAGCCGTCGTGGTGCCGATTGGCGGAGGCGGATTGATTGGCGGCGTCGCGTGCGCCATCAAGGAGAGCAATCCGAAGATTCGCGTGATCGGCGTGCAGACGGACCGGCTGCCGTCGATGCTGCGGGCGAGCGAAGCGGGGCACCCAGTGACGATTCCGGCGGAGGCGACGATTGCCGATGGCATCGCGGTGCGGAGAGCGGGGGAGCGCACGTTTCCCCTGGTTGCGAAATATGTCGATGAGCTGGTGACCGTCGACGAGGAAGAAATTGCCAGCGCCATTCTCGTTCTACTCGAACGCGAGAAGACTTTGGCCGAGGGGGCGGGAGCCGCAGCCCTGGCGGCGCTTCTCGAGGAAAGGACCACACTCAGAGGCCAGCGCACTGCGGTGCTGGTTTGCGGAGGCAATATTGACGTCACGCTGCTTTCGAAGATCATCGAACGCGGGTTGGTCAAGGATGGTCGCTGGATCCGCATCCGCATTCACCTCACGGATCGGCCGGGTTCGCTGCATCATCTGACGAAGATCATTGCCGACCTGCGCGCGAATATTGTGCAGACCGCCTACAACCGTGCATATTATGGCGTGAGCCTGGGAGACACGGTGATCGACTTCACGCTGGAAACGCGAGGCGCAGCACACATCAAGGAAATTGCCGAGGCCCTGACAGTAGGCGGCTACCGGCATGAACGGATTGAATAGGGAGGGTGCAGGGGCAGGATTCAGCGCCGGCGGGGCCTGTTTTGTACCCTGCACCCCGCAGGCTGTAACCTGAAAAGAGGTATGGCAGATCAGTTTTATTTGAGTTTGTGGTATCCGAATTTTCGCCTCGAGTCGCTGCCGGTGGCGCTCGCGAAAGTGATGGAGCAGTTCGCAGCCGCGGGCGGATCGTCGAGGGTGGCGGCGGCGACGGTTTATCCGATCTCGTGGAATGAGACACCTGTGTGGCAACGGGTCTATCGCAACGAGACCGACGATGAGGCGGCCAGTCCACGCGCGGTGATTGCCGCGGCGATGGAACTCGCCCACGAGGACTATGCCTGGGAATTTGAGCTGACCTGGGAATTGTGGGTTCCGGAACAGGCATCGGGCTTCGATACTATGTGGCGGCACGAGCCGCGAGTGGCGCGCGTGGTGGGATTGGGGCCGGAATTCGATGAGCACGCTTACGAAACGAACGGGCACATCCGCATCGATTTCGGCCTCGATACCCCGTTTCTTTACGAGGATATGGACCTGGACGACGACGCAGTGGAACGCGTGAAGGAAAACGTCCAGCGACTGGTGGAGTTCACGAACGGCATCCAGAAAAATGGCGGGATCTCTACGCGGCTGCTCTGGACGGAATCTGGCGAAAGCCTGGCCCAAAAGCTGGTTGAACGGCTGCAACAGGTAAACTAGGGAAAGCATTTGTTCGTCCCTTGTAGCAGCAATCGATCGGCTGAAAGACACCGAATCTGGTCCACCTGTGAATCGGAGCGCGGTTGTCCACGACCGGGAACGGTCGGAGCGGCACGACAGCGCGCGTCATTGGGCAAAAGAGCATACGCGGAAGTGTGAACCCAACCGCGCCTGACGGCAGGTTAGTCAGGTGTTGGCAATCTTCTGAATGAAAAGGCATATCGATGAAAGTTTTGGTGGTTGGAGGTGACGGGTATTGCGGATGGGCTACCGCTCTCTACCTGTCCGAAAAAGGCTATGACGTTGCCATTGTGGACAGCCTGATCAGGCGGCACTGGGACCTGAGCCTGGGCGTCGATACGCTGACGCCGATCGCACCCATCCGGCATCGCGTCGATCGTTGGAACGAACTGACCGGGAAGAAGATCGACCTGTATGTCGGAGACATCTGCGACTACCCGTTCGTCCAGAAGTTTTTCCGCGAGTTTGAGCCGGAAGCGATCCTGCATTTCGGCGAACAGCGCTCAGCCCCGTTTTCCATGATCGACCGCGAACACGCGGTGATGACTCAGGTAACCAACGTGGTGGGGAACCTGAACCTCCTCTTCGCCATCAAGGAGTTCAACAAAGATATCCACCTGGTCAAACTGGGCACGATGGGCGAGTATGGGCAGCCGAACATCGACATCGAAGAGGGCTACATCACCATCCAGCACAACGGGCGGGAAGACCGGCTGCCGTATCCGATGCAGCCCGGATCGTTCTACCACCTGAGCAAGGTCCACGACACGCACAACATCCGCTTTGCCTGCAAAATCTGGGGCTTGCGCGCGACCGATCTGAACCAGGGCGTGGTGTATGGCGTGAAAACCGACCAGACGGCCATCGACGACCTGCTGGTCAACCGGTTGGACTACGACGAAGTGTTTGGCACGGCGCTGAACCGCTTCTGCATCCAGGCGGCGATTGGTCATCCGCTGACGGTATACGGCACCGGCGGCCAGACCCGCGGCTTCCTCGACATTCGCGACACCGTGCGATGTATGGAGATTGCGGTAGCGAATCCGGCGGCGGAAGGCGAGTTCCGGGTGTTCAACCAGTTCACCGAGCAGTTCAGCGTTCTCGACTTGGCCAATATGGTGAAAAAGGCCGGCGAGGATGCGGGGATGAAGGTGCAGGTGGATCACATCAAGAATCCGCGGACCGAGAAGGAATCGCATTATTACAACGCCAAAAACACCGCGTTGCGCGATCTGGGACTGGTGCCGCACAACCTGTCTGAGTCGCTGCTGACCTCGCTGCTGGAGTTCGCGATCCGGTATAAGGACCGTGTGGACAAGAAGGTCATCATGCCGACGGTGACCTGGAAGTAAGCAAGGACTGACCCTGCCGCGGGGCGGGCCGATCCGGGGCTGAATGCCCGGTTGGCCTGCCCCCGCGGGTTGGGCTTTGGGGCTGAAGCAAGCGGTTTTGGGGTCTCCCTGGACGCCGTTTGGGGCTGGTTCCGGGGGTTTCGGAAGGCCGGAAAATATACCGCGCGACGACCACGACTCAAAAGGTGCATACTACGTCTAATGCTTGCAGGGTTTCGTCCGCCCTGGAGAGGGGTACCCCATGCCCACCCGCAAAATGGCACACAATTTGTTGATCTGTGCAAGTCTGGCGCTGACGGGCGCTGGCCTGTTCGGACAAAGCTCAACTCCGTCGAGCACGGCTCCGGCGTCGAGCACGCCTTCAACTTCGACGCCGAGCGCGACCCCAAACGCGCCTTCGGCTCAGGCTCCGAACGCGCCGGATGCGCAGCAAGCATCCACAACAGCACAGGATTGTAACGGGCCCGTTCTTCATCGGAAGGCCAGCGCGGGCGGCGACATTTGCTCGGACGGGTCAGTGCCCACCGTATCTGGGCAGGACTCGAGTGGCGATCAGGACGACCAGGCGACGAACGAGAAAAACGGCAAGAAAAGTCTGGCCCAGACCGACCCGAATGTGAATCCATTTCCCCAGGCTCAGCCGGACAAAAACGGAATGATGCCCGGTGTGAAACAGGGAACCATCGACGACGTGAGTGCGGTCGGAACGCGGAACATCGGCGCGCGCGGGATGGGGAACTGGTACTCCACCGAATCCGAAATCAAGATGGGCAAGCAGTACGCCGACGAGATTGAGAAGAGCACGCGGTTCATCAACGATCCCGTGGTAACGGAGTACGTCAACCGGATCGGGCAGAACATTGTGAAGAACTCGGATTGCAAAGTGCCGTTCACTATCAAGGTGATCGACACCGATGAGATCAACGCGATGGCGCTGCCGGGCGGCTTTTTCTATGTGAATTCCGGGCTGATCCTGGCGGCCGACGAGGAAGCGGAGCTCGCGGGCGTGATGGCGCACGAGACGGCTCACGTTTGCGCTCACCACGCGGCACGCGAAATGACGCGGGCCAACTACGCGCAAATCGGCATGGTTCCGCTGATCATGATGACCGGATACAGCTGGACTGGATACGGCATCTACGAAGCGACGCAGTTGATGATTCCGATCACGTTCCTCGAATTCTCGCGCGAATTTGAGGCACAGGCGGATTACCTCGGCGTCCAGTACATGTACCGCGCGGGATACGATCCACAGGCCTTTGTCACCTTCTTCGAAAAGATCGAAAACCTCGAGAAGACGAAGCCGGGCGCGGTAGCTCGCGTTTTTGAGAACCATCCGCAGACGCCGGACAGAATCCAGCATACCGAAGAAGAGATTGCGTCCATCCTGCCGCCGAAAGATCAGTATCTGGTGACGACCTCGGAGTTCAATGACGTGAAGGCGAGGCTCGCGCGGATCGAGAACAAGCGGCGGATCACCGATAAACAGAAGGGCAAGCCTTCTCTGCGCCGTGTCAGCTCGAACGGCTCGCCGGACGGCACCGATTCCACCAGCGGCAGCGATCAGCCCACGCTGCATCGCCGCGACGATAGCGGCAGCGGCAGCAGCGGATCGGGTAGCGGCAGCGGAAGCGGCGGCAATAACTAACTCGCTGAACCCGCTAATCCTGGAAAGCCAGCCCCACCGGGCTGGCTTTTCTCTTGCTTCGAAAACAAACGTTGCGCCTGCGCCGGTTGTTGTTGCAGCGTCCGGGTGCAAGAATCGGAAGGACACTAGCAGCGAAGGGAGCGCTATGCGCTATCGGGCATTAGGACGGACGGGATTTCAGGTCAGCGATGTGGCCTGCGGGCTTTGGGGTATGAGCGGCTGGAGCGGGTCGGATGATGCCGAATCGCTGCACGCGCTGCAACTGGCAGTCGATCATGGCTGCAACTTTTTCGATACGGCGTGGGCTTATGGAGAAGGGAAGAGCGACGGATTCCTGGGCAAAATTCTGGCTGCGAACCCGGACAAGCGCCTCTATGCTGCGTCGAAGATTCCGCCGAAGAACCGCAAATGGCCGGCACGCCCGTCGTACGACTACAACGAGGTGTTTTCCGCCGACCACGTCTTCGCCTATGCCGACAAGATCCGAAAGGCACTCGGCGTGGATACCATCGATCTGCTGCAATTCCACGTTTGGGAAGACGCGTGGACTGACCGGCCTGAGTTTCGTGCCACCGTGGAGAAGCTCAGGCGAGATGGCATTGTGCGCGCCTTTGGCCTGAGCCTGAATCGCTGGCAGCCCGCGAATGGGATTCGCGCCATCCGCACGGGATTAGTGGACGCCGTGCAGGTGATCTACAACATCTTCGACCAGAATCCTGAAGACGAGCTCTTTCCGGTGTGCGAGGAGTTGAATATCGGCGTGATTGCGCGCGTGCCGCTGGATGAAGGCTCGCTGGGCGGCAAGATGACGCGGGACACGACGTTTCCTGAGGGAGACTGGCGCCGCGGCTACTTCAATGCGGAGAATCTGCGGCAGACACTGGATCGCGTGGACCAAGTGCAAGCCGATCTGCCGGACGGGATGGCGCTGCCGGATGCGGCGATTCGGTTCATTCTTTCGCATCCCGCTGTGAGCACGCTGATTGCCGGCATGCGGAAAGAGGCGCACGTGCGCGGTAACCTCGCGTTGAGCGATTCAGGCGGCCTGGATGCGGAGTTGTTGGCGAAGATGCGCCGGCATCGGTGGGAGCGTCAGCCCGCGCCGTGGTCCGACTGATTCGCTACTCCCGGGTGGCTGGCACGGGGCGGCCCGCAGCGCGCGGTGTTTCGCGAAAGTGCCTGTCGCCCGCGTTTTCCGCGGTGCGGCCCACAACGGCAGTAACGGAGGGACACCAGGATCCGCAGGGGCACGGCGAATCGTCATACAGAACACAGTCGCCGGTGTCGTAGCGAAGCAATGGCATACCGTAATTCAGCAGATCGGTGATGACCAGCCGGTAGAGCGGTCCCGCGGGAGACTGGCCAGCGGGAACCAGAGCTACATAACTGGCCCAGGGATGGATGTGGAGCCTCCCGCCTTCATGACATTCGAAGGCGATGGTGCCGATGTCGCGGTTGCCGTAGTGGAGCGTGACGGCGCAATCGAAAGTATCTTCGAGGACGCCGCGCACTTCGTTGCTGAGGGCATCGCCGGCTGCGATAACCAGCCGCGGCTTGTGCCAGCGCTGGCCCGAATTCCGCAGCCACTTCGCAAAGAGTGCCAGGTCGCTGGATTCGCCATAAATGATTTCCGATCGCTGCTGGTTGAGCCTTTCGAGGCCATTGCCAAAGGTGGCATCCTCCAGCTGGTCGACGCGGCAATTCACGCGGCCGAGCAGCGTTTCCTCATAGAAGCGCCAGCGCCATGTGGGGTCCTCCTCGACGTCGTGCGTCGGCCCGGAAATGCGGAGCACCGGCATGCCCTGGTCATATCCGGTGAGGCGGTTGAGATGGTATTCCAGCGCGGTTTTGTCACGCAGGCCTTCGAGATCGCGAAACACGGCCTGGGTCCCGTTGTCTTGCGTTCTGCGCAATTGATCGGGCCCGAACGCGCGCGAGCCAATGTTCTCAAAATTGACGCGCAACAGGTCACGCGTCAGTACGGGAACGGGAATCGGCTGACCCTGGCGCCAGTCGACTCCACGGGTTCCCATTTCGTCGAAGATGAGCCGGTAGTAGGGACAGGTCTGGTAGGCGTGATCGAGCAGGGAGCGAATGCGCTTCTCCTGCACCGCGAGCTGTTCCGGCCGCGACAGCGCGTCGAAACGTTCGAGCGCGCGCAGTCGCCGGCTCAGCCCGCTGTGCTGATCGGGCTGGCAAAGCGGCAGCAGGATGTTGTTGTGCACCCAGGCCATCAGGCACTCCGATAATCAGACAAAGTTTCGCTGAGTGCGGCAGCGGTCTTTACGTAGCGGAACTTACCCGATGGCTCCGGCGGAATTCTCTCCACAGTGACGATGTTTAGTTCGGTAGTGCCGCGCAAATAGGGATCGAGGCGGCGGCGCAACTCAGTAATGGTGTCAGAACCGTAGCCGTCGCCGGCGACGACGCGCAGCTGGATGTTGGCGCGCTCGTTCTGCACAAACTGCATTTGGCGGACCTGCGGCAGGTCGCCGGCGAGCTGAGACAGCGAGATGCCGGAGATGCGGCGATGGTCGGTGGTGACGAGGAAGTCGGTGATGCGTCCGCGAATATTGGCGATGCGGGGAAAGGCGCGTCCGCATGGACAAACTGCCGTTTCCAGGGTGCTGGCGAGATCGCCGATTTCGTAGCGGATGAGGGGCATGCTGCGATTGAACAGATCGGTGACCAGCACGCGTCCCGTGCCTGGGGGCAGTCCTGGGCCTTGCTCGACTTCCACGATGAGCGCGTCGGCATTCACGTGCATGCCGGTGAACTGCGAGCAGTCGCTGGCGATTAGAGAGACTTCGCGGCAGCCGTAACGATTGAAAACTTTGGCGCTGAAGACGCTTTCGAGCAGGGCGCGCTGTCCTGGCAGCAGCATTTCCGCAGTGACGATGATGGAGCGGAACGAAATGTCGTCGACTCCATGGCGCTGGCAGTAGCGAGCGAAGAAAACGGCGGACTGCGCGTAGGCGACCATGACGCGCGGACGCACCCGGCGCAACAATGCGATGTATTGGGTCAGATCTTCGTCGGAGATGAGCGAAGTGTTCAGCGTGAGGTTGCGGGTGAGCAGGCGCTGGCGCCAGGTGATGGCAGCAGAGGCGGCCGTGTCGAAGCGGGAGCCCCAGAGGTGGGCATGCCAGTCGCCCGGATGCAGTCCAGCCCACGCGTTGTGACGATCCATGCCGGCGCGGCGCGCATCGAGGCGTTCCTTGTCGATCCAGAACTGCAGGGGGCTGCCGGTGGCTCCGCCAGTTTGGTTGCGAACTCGCTGGTCTTCCGGAACATTCCCTGCCAGCAGTTCCGCGCAGTGCGTCTGCAGATCGTTCCTGGTGAGAAAAGGCAGAGCGCGCAGGTCTTCTATGTTGCGAATATCGAGCGGAGTGATTCCGGCGACTTCAAACCGGCGGCGATAGAAGGGAATATTGCGGAAGGCATGCAGCAACTGCTCGCGCAGCCGTGCTGCCTGCCAGCGCTCGAGGTCCTCCGGCGAGAAGCGCTCGTTCTGTCGGAATTGGCGGGCATAGCGGAAGTACGCGGGATGATCGCGGTGCATCCACAGCGGATAGACAGCACGCCGCACCACCCACGAACTGAAGGGATGTGACGGAACATGTTCCTGCACCCAGTTTGTTTTCATCGTTGCGCTAACTCTTGCCGCGAGCCGAGAATGGCCGGTGATCTTTAGATGATCTTAAGTGGCCGCCTCGTCTCACCCAGGGCAAGGAGCAAGCCGGCTGCCAAACTGAAAGGGTTATGCGAACGGTTTTGGGCTTCGGATAAAACGGTTCATCAGCCGTGTCTGCGACGCACTCAATGGCCAGCAAGGCGGCAGGGTGCTGCAGATATATCTGAGTCACCGGACGCAGCATCGATGCCGGAGATCGGGAGGAATGCGCACTGGATTGCGCATGATGCTGCAATTCGGTTCTTGCCGCGGGAATCGAGGTGGGAGAACTCTGGGGAACCAGACGTCAGCTAGGCCGATGTTTCCAGATTGTAGTAGCGGATCTTTTGAAGGAGCGACTTATAGCTGATCTGGAGGCGTTCCGCCGCAATGCGGCGGTTCCAGCGCGCTTCTTCGAGGATCTCGCGAATGATGCGGCTCTCGGTTTGGTCCTTCGTCGAACGCACCGCGGATTTGAGCCCTGACCCGGTCGGATTAATTACGCCGCTTTTCGCGACGCTCTCCATCGAAAGGGTGGGCGGGTGCGGAACGACTTTGGATTCCAGTTCCACCAGCGCAGCAGTCTCGTCGCGCATGATGAGGTAGCGCTTGACGAAATTGCCAAGCTCGCGGAGGTTGCCAGGCCACTGGTAGCGCAGGGCGGCCGCGATCATGCGGGGCGAGAAGCGGATCGGATCGAGGGCGTTGTCGGCGGCCAGCTTGGCTGCCAGGTTCTCCAGAAGCCAGGGAATCTCCTGAGTGCGCTCGCGGAGCGGCGGTACGCGCAGGATGAACGCGTTGAGGCGGTAATAGAGATCCTCGCGAAATCTTTTGTCGATGATGGCCTGCTCGATGTCGATATTGGTGGCGGCGACAACGCGCACATCCACCTTGGAGTTCAGGCGCGATCCGAGGCGGGAAAATGTGCCGTCCTGTAGAACGTGCAGCAGCTTAGCCTGCAGCTGCGGGCTCATCTCGCCGATTTCGTCGAGGAGGATTGTGCCCTTGTCGCATACGTCGAATTTGCCGGGCTTAGCTTTCGCCGCGCCGGTAAATGCGCCGGCTTCGTAGCCGAACAACTCGCTTTCCAATAGATCGTTAGGCAGCGCCGCGCAATTAACCTTCAGAAAGGTGCGGGCGGCGCGAGGCGAATACTTGTGAATGAGCGTCGCGACGATTTCCTTGCCGACGCCGCTTTCCCCGGTGATCAGGACCGGCACGTCGGTGCGGCTCAGCAGCCGGACCTGGTGCAGAATGGTCAGCATGGCGGGCGAGGCGGCGAGAAAGAAGTGGCCCGAGCCCAGATCCTCGATATGCATGGCCGTTGGCGCAGCAGCGGTCTCAACTGCGCGCGGACAGAGGGTTGCGATCAACTCTTCCAGATCACTCAGGCGGATGGGTTTATTGAGGAATCCACGGGCTCCGGCCTGAGACGCGGCGAACAGGAATTTCGGATTGAGATAAGCGCTCATCAGCGCGACGGGCAAGTCGGGCAGTGCTACCTGGAGGCGGCGCATGGCTTCAATGCCGCCGAACTCCGGCAACTCCTCGTCCAGCAGCACCAGATCGCAGGCCCCCGCGCGGCGTTCGACAAGACGAATGCAATCGTCTGCGCTGGAAGCGAATTCAATGCTGAATTTTGGGGATGATAAAAGGAGGCGAATCTCTCTCGCGGCTTCGGGCTCGTTCAGGGCGACCAGCACTCGTAACGGGCGGTCCATAAGTTTTCAATCCTCAACCTTACGACGCAGGAACCCAGAGCGAATTCTGCGTGTGCGCAAATCTTTGCCGGAGTTCGGCAATGAAGCCGGGTCATTCTTTCCCCCTGGCCGTGCCGGAAACGCCCGGCGTCGTATAACCAGAGTCCCGAAACGATGCTTCTGAACTCCTATCCAGAACCACCCATCGGGCCCGGAACGATGAATCCTCGGTCAAAGAGTCAGTCTCTCGATCGAACAGAAATTGTTCTGCGGCTTCTACTTGCGAGCCATTAGGCGACGTGGTTGGTGAGATGCACACCAGTTTCCGCGGAGATGCCCGCGAATCGCGATCCTGGGGCCATAAATCGCCGGTTTCCTCTTGCATACGGCCTTCTCAGGGCTCCGCACATCGAATGGACAGTGTGAAATGTTTTTCCCACTCCCGGGTAAAACTAGGAATTTCCACGGTCGGCAATTCCCGGAAGAACGCCCGATGAGTTGAATGGATGGGTAGGGTTGTGCCCCCCCGATTGACCGAAGAGCCTCAAAAGGCATCAGAACAGCGCGGGATCGCCAATGATTTGGCGAATTTCGGCGCATTGCGGAGGATCAACGAGCTTCTCATGACACTTCTCAACATACGTGGCAACTTGCGTGCATATACGAATGGCGTGACGCAGGAACCTAACGAGCGAACGGGCGGGATCGCGCCGGAGCAAAAGCTGCTGGGGAAGTCGCCGGCCATCGAGCGAACGCTGCGGCAGATTCAGGACGCGGCTGCGATTGATGTGGCTGTGCTCATCAGCGGCGAAAGCGGTACAGGTAAGGACCTGGCGGCAAGGATGCTGCACCAGATGAGCCGGCGTGCTCGCTACCCGATGGTCAAGATCAATTGCCCCGCCATTCCCGGTCAGCTGTTTGAGAGCGAGCTCTTCGGGCACGAGCCTGGAGCCTTTACCGGAGCGCGCGCCGCACGGCCGGGCAAATTCGAACAGGCCAACAATGGGACGCTTTTCCTCGACGAGATCGGCGAGCTCGATATGGCTCTGCAGTCGAAGCTTTTGCGAGCAGTGCAGGATTTCCGCGTCGTCCGCCTCGGCGGCGTCGACGAGCGGGAAGTCAATGTCCGGCTGATCTGCGGGACGAACAGGAATCTCGAAGAAGAATCCAAGCGCGGCGCCTTCCGCTCCGATTTGTATTACCGCATCAATGTGATCCACATCGAAATGCCGACCCTGCGCAGCCGCAGCGAGGATGTGCCGCTGCTGTTCCAGCACTTCGTGCGGCTGTATTCGAACCAGTACGGCCGTTGGCCGGACCCGATCACGCCGTCGGCCATGCGCATTTTGGAGCAATATCACTGGCCGGGCAACATGCGGGAACTGGAAAACCTGGCCAAGCGGTATGTAGTGCTGGGCGGAGAAGAGCATGTGCTCTCCGCGCTTCGTGATCCGCGCGACGAGGGGTTTGCCGTGCCGCAGACCGTTGACGTCAACACGCCGTTGCGCATCCAGACCAAGCGTGCGGTGCAGTCCCTGGAGCGGAGGATCATCCTGGATGTGCTGCGTGCTCACAAATGGAATCGCCGCAAGGCCGCACGCTCGCTGGACATCAGCTATCGCGCCCTGCTCTACAAGATCAAAGAGGCTGGATTGCCCCCGATCCGCACCGTAAAGGCGCGGCCCCCCGTTGAAGATGTTGCGCCCCCGGAGGATCCCGCCGTTGACTGCAAACAGCCCGCGGCGTAGTTCTATTGCCCCCGGGAGGAGATCGTGCATCACAGGTGCAGGGCCACAGCGGCTGCGCTCGAACAGGGAACGGCGGCGCTGATGGATCACACGATCACGAGTTCTAAAACACGCGTCGATGCGCAATGGCCGGCATCGAACTGAACGAGGACGGTTAAGAACGCAATGCTGCCATTGATCTCTGTGATTCTTCCCGTGCGCAACGAGCGCACGATGTTGCCCAAACTGATCGACGAGCTGCTGAAGCAGAATTATCCCGCCGATCGATTTGAAATCCTTGTGGTCGATGGCCGCTCCACCGATGGCACTGCGGACCTGGTGCGCCGGCGCTATTCGGATAAGCACGTCAAAGTGCGCGTTCTCGATAACCCAAAGATGCTCTCCAGCGCCGCCCGCAATGTGGGCGTGCGTGCCGCTGCCGGCGAAGTGATCGTATTCATCGATGGCCACTGCGTGGTTCCTTCGCGGAACCTCCTCGAGGATTCGGTAGCAATTCTGCAGCAAACGGGGGCAGGATGCCTGAGCCGTCCCCAACCGCTGCTTGCACCCTCGGCGACGCCGACCGGTGAAGTGATTGGGCAGGCCCGCGCCAGCTGGCTGGGTCACGAACGCGATGCACGAGCATACGATATGCGCACCATCGGCTTTGTCGATCCCGCAATTTCGGGATCGACCTATCTGCGCGAAGTTTTCGACCAGGTGGGGTTCTGCGACGAGAATTTTGACGCCTGCGAAGATGTGGAGTTCAACACACGCGTGCGGAAGGCCGGAATCCGGGCGTATACCGATCCGCGGCTTGCCGTGTATTACGCGCCCCGCACGAGCGTGCGTGAGTTGTGGCGGCAGATGATTCGCAATGGACGGGGCCGCCTGCGTCTGGCGCGTAAGCATTCCGATACTTTTTCGAAGTCTCAGTGGATGCCGTTGGCTATTCTGCTGGACGTGGTGCTGACGCCGCTGGCATGGGCCGTGTTGCCGCGCACGGGAGCGCTGATTGCAACCCTGCCACTGGCTCTTTTCGCCGCGGTTGTGGCCGCTGCTTCCCTCCAGATGGGCTTCCGTCATGGATTCGCCTATGCGTGGAAGGGCCCGAGGATTTTCGGCGCCATCTATTGCGGCCTTGGCGCCGGCATGCTCGCAGAAGCGCTGATGCCGGCTCGACCCGCGCAGCCCGTGGTTCTGGAAGTCCTGCGGCCGGGTCAGGAAAGGCCTGTCGTCGAGGAGACCAGGCGCGCCGCCTAAGAGCGATTGCAGCGCTACCTGGGCTCGGAAAGACCGGTTGAAATTCAGCCTTGGGAGCGGGATACACTGGCCGCGTGACGAATCTTTATCGCGGTCGCCTTGCCCCTTCGCCCACTGGCTTCTTGCACGTGGGGCATGCGCGAACCTTCTGGCAGACATACCTGCGCGCTCGCGATGCGGGAGGCACGCTGGTCTTCCGCAACGAGGACCTGGATCCGCAGCGCTCCCGTCCGGAATTCGTCGATGCCATGTTCGAAGACCTGCGCTGGCTTGGCATCACCTGGCAGGAGGGACCGGATGTCGGCGGACTGTATGGGCCTTACGAGCAGAGTCGCCGACGAGGGACCTACCTGGAAATCTGGCGGTGCCTGGCACGCGGCGGATTCCTCTACCCATGCACGTGCTCGCGCAAGGATCTGAACCGTCTGGCGCAGGCGCCCCATGAGACTGGCAGCGAAACGGGGAGCATGCTGCGATTCGAGGGGGATGAAGGGCCAATGTATCCCGGAACCTGCCGTCCGTTGAGGGCCGCGATCCCTCCCGATGTGAGCGACCCGGCGGGTGTGAACTGGCGGTTTCGCGTTCCCGATGGCGAAGTGATTGAGTTCGACGATCTGCATTTCGGTCCCCAGAGGTTTGTCGCGGGATTGGACTTCGGCGATTTTCCTGTGTGGCGGCGAGACGGCGTTCCTGCTTACCAACTGGCCGTGGTCGCCGACGATGCTGCGATGCAGATTACCGAGGTAGTGAGAGGCGCAGACCTGCTGCTTTCAACGGCGCGGCAGATCCTGCTGTACCGCGCCCTGGCATGGCTGGCGCCGCGCTGGTTTCATTGCCCGTTGGTGCTGGACGAACATGGCGAGCGCCTCGCCAAACGCCACGATGCGCTGTCGATCCGCGCCTTGCGAGAGCAGGGCAAGCGGCCGGACGAGATTCTCAGAGGCGGCTTACCGCACACGAAGGCCCTTGGTCCAGCCGCCGGGCAGCTGGAGGAGCGACGGCGCCACAGGCTCAGGCGGTTTCTTCCTCTTCGTCCTGCATTTCCTCGATAGCCATATCGCGAAATTCGTTGGAGTCGAAGACTTCACCGCAGTCGAGGCACTCGACGAATTCCACATCATCTTCGCGTGCCACAACCCGGACCCGGGGATGCTTGCAAACCGTATTCATGGGGTATTCGTAGGCAATGGTGCTCGTATTGGGCAGATTGTATCCGCCCCGGCGCGTCTGTCAACAGTCATCTTTTACACCCGGTCTGTCCCCCCGATCCAGCCGTCCGATAAACTGGTGCCATG
Source organism: Acidobacteriaceae bacterium (assembly GCA_035482355.1). Classification (GTDB taxonomy): domain Bacteria; phylum Acidobacteriota; class Terriglobia; order Terriglobales; family Acidobacteriaceae; genus Palsa-343. The sequence goes on from DATHQV010000207.1 coordinate 14,411, forward strand.
TCCGATGTGGAACGGGTATCACCAGCAGATGTGCACCGGGTAGCCGAACTCAGCAATCTGGATCTGACGCCGGATGAAGAGACGCGCATGCGGCGCGATTTGAACGCCATTTTGGATTATGTGGCCCAGTTGTCCGAACTGAATACGGCGCAAGTCGAGCCCATGGCCCAGGTTTCTGAGGTTCTGGCCGTGGCGGGCGAGGTTCCCACAGAAAAGATGTCGGTTTTGCGCGAGGACGTGGTTCGGCCGTGCCTCGACCGCGAGCGGGTGATGGCGTCGGCCCCGGAAACCGACTCCGTATTCTTCAAAGTGCCGAAGGTGATCGAACGGTGAAAACGACTGTGGCACCAGCTTCCATCGACAGCATCCGCTCCGCCATTGCCGGGCGCGAGACGACAGCCACGGCAGTCGCTGAGGGTTGCCTGGCCCGCATCGCGATCGAGGACCCGAAGATTCACGCGTATCTCAGCGTCGATCGCGACTATGCGTTGGCGCAGGCGGCCCGCATTGACGATCTGGCCGTGAAGGGCGAGGCGCTGCCGCCGCTGGCCGGCGTCCCTATCGGCATTAAAGATGTGTTGACGCTGCAAGGCTTTCCGGCGACCGCGGGATCGAAGATTCTTGAGGGCTATCGGCCACCCTATACCGCGACGGCAGTGCGCCGGCTCGCGGAGGCCGGTGCGGTCTTTCCCGGCAAGCTCAACTGCGACGAGTTCGCCATGGGCTCGTCAAACGAAAATTCCGCGTACGGGCCGGTGCATAATCCGCACGATCTGGATCGCGTGCCAGGCGGCTCGAGCGGCGGTTCAGCCGCGGCCGTGGCTGCGGGCATGGCGGTGGCGACCCTTGGCACCGACACGGGCGGTTCGATCCGGCAGCCCGCCTCGTTCTGCGGAGTGGTCGGGGTGCTGCCCACCTACGGGCGAGTTTCTCGATACGGCCTCATCGCCTTTGCGTCGTCGCTCGATCGCATTGGTCCCTTTGCCGCAAACGTTCGCGACGCCGCGAAGGTGCTGGGCGTGATTGCCGGCTACGATCCCATGGACGCGACGTCTTCACCCCTGCCCGTGCCGGATTACGCGGCCGATCTGGACAAGGGCGTTGCCGGAATGAAGCTCGGCGTTCCCGCTGAGTATTTTGCCGAGGGGCTGGACCCCGAAGTGCGCACCGCGATTGAGGCGGGCATTGAGAAGCTGCGCGCGGCTGGCGCGGAGATTCGTCCCATCTCGCTGCCGCACACCCGCTACGCGATTCCAACGTATTACGTGATCGCCACGGCGGAGGCCAGTTCCAATCTCGCGCGCTTCGATGGCGTTCGCTATGGCTTGCGCGCGCCGCAATCGGACACCTTGGCGTCTATGTATCGTCGCACGCGCGATTTAGGATTTGGCGCCGAGGTCAAGCGCCGCATCCTGCTCGGCACCTACGTGCTGAGCCACGGATATTACGACGCGTACTACCGCAAAGCGCAGCAGGTGCGCCGGCTGCTGGCCGCGGATTTTCTCACCGCCTTCCGCGAAGTCGATGCCATTCTCACGCCCACCGCACCCACGCCGGCTTTCCGCCTTGGCGAGAAATCCGATGACCCGGTGGCCATGTATCTCGCCGATATCTACACGGTGACGGCCAGCCTGGCCGGCATCTGCGGCATTTCCGTCCCGTGCGGACAGTCGCGGGAAGGCCTGCCCATCGGTATGCAGATCCTGGGGAAACACTTCGGCGAGGCGACCGTCTTCCGGGTTGGGCAAGCGCTGGAGAAGGCCTTAGCGGAGTAGGCGGACGGTCGGCCATTGCCATGCACTCGAACTACGGGACCGCCGCTCGCGTATCCTCAGTGTGCCGTTCTGTGAACGGACCCAGGAGAAGGCTGTTTGAACGAACCGCATCTGCAGACTGACGAAGCTGTTGTCCTCCCCGCCTCACCCGTCCGCGACCTGCGCTGGATATTCATGGGCCCCAACGGCCTGCGCGCGGGCTGGGGCATTCTGATGTTTGTCGTCATCTGGTACGCGCTTACGGTCGGATCGACGGTGCTCGCGATGCGGCTCCTGCATGTGAACATGCGTGCTCCGGTTCCTCCCGGTCCCGGAATTCTGATCGAGCTGGCCCAGTTCGTTCCGATGGTCGTCGCCACCTGGATCATGTCGTTGATCGAACGCCGGCCCTTGCTCGCGTATGGCTATCAGGGGCATCCGCGGACGCTGCGATTACTCTCAGGGCTCGTCTGGGGCTTCATTGCGATCTCCGGTCTGGTGCTCACGATGTGGAGGCTTGGCTATCTCTCGCTCCAACGCGGATCGCTGAACGCAACGTCGGCGCTGGAAGATGCTGCCGCATGGGGACTGGTATTTCTCCTCGCCGGATTCTTTGAGGAGTCGCTGTTTCGCGGCTACGTGCAGTTCACGCTGACGCGCGGCATCGGATTCTGGTGGGGCGCGGTCCTCTTTTCTCTCATCTTCGCCTTCGCTCACACCACCAACCCCGGCGAATCAACGGTCGGGCTCGTGTCGGTCGTGGGAGCGGGCATAATCTTCTCCCTCAGCCTCTGGTACACCGGCTCGCTCTGGTGGGCCGTCGGATTCCACGCCACGTGGGACTGGGGTCAGTCCTATTTCTACGGAACCCCCGACAGCGGAATGGTGGCACAGGGAACTTTGTTGCAATGGCACGCGCAGGGTCCTGCGTTTTGGAGCGGTGGCGCCACCGGGCCAGAGGGCAGCATCCTCATCGTGCCGGCTTTGCTGCTGTTTGCCGGAGCGATGGTTCTGTGGTGGGGGCGACGGGGGCGTTCGCAATTCGCAGGCGCGGCATGGCGGCCGATGCGCAGCAACAAGCTCAGCTGACGGACAAAAACGGTTCGGTCATTGACCGCCCTACCGCTGCTCGATTGGCACGTACTTCACCGGATATTCCGGGCCGGTGTATTCAGCGCGCGGGCGGATGAGCCGGTTGTCGTCGAGCTGCTCAATCACATGCGCGGCCCATCCGGCCACGCGGCTCACCGCGAAAATCGGCGTGAACAGGTCAAGATCGATGCCCAGCGTCGTGTAAGTCGACGCCGAATAGAAATCCACGTTCGCGTTGAGCTTCTTCTCGTTCTTGACGTAGTCCTCAATGCGGCGCGACATCTCATACCACTTCGTATTGCCGGAATCGCGGCTCAGCTGCTCCGACATGCGGCGCAGATGCGTGGCGCGCGGATCTTCCGTCCGGTAGACGCGATGGCCGAAGCCGAAAACCTTTTTCTTCTGCGCCAGCAGGCTCTTCACGTACTCCACGGGATCGCCGCCGGCCTTGGCAATCTCGAACAGCATCTTCATCACCTCTTCGTTGGCGCCGCCATGCAGCGGGCCTTTCAGTGCGCCAATAGCGCCGGTGATGGCGGAATGCATATCCGCCATGGTGCCGGCGATCACGCGGGCCGCGAACGTCGACGCATTCAGCTCGTGATCGGCATGCAGAATCAGCGCAATGTCAAAGGTCTTCGTGGCTGCCGGAATCGGCTTGGTTCCGTGCAGCATCCACAGAAAGTTGGCCGCGTGTGAAAGCGACGGATCCGGCTCGACAATATTTTTCCCCTTGCGGATGCGGTCGAACGCCGCCACCAGCATCGGCAGCTGCGCCGTCAGCGCGAAGGCCTTGCGAACATTCGAGTCGTGATCCACAGCGCCTTCCGCCGGGTCATAGAAGCTGAGAGCCGATACCGCGGTGCGCAACCCTTCCATGGGCGTCCCTGTCTTCGGAAACGCGCGAACCATCTCGTAGATTTCCGGTGCAACGCGCCGCGCCGCCGTAAGCTTCGCGCTGAATTCCGCAAGTTCGGAGCGGCTGGGAAGATGCCCGTGCCACAGCAGAAACGTGGTCTCTTCAAAGGAGGAGTGATCTGCCAGCTCGTGAATGTCGATGCCGCGATAGGCCAACACCCCGGCATACCCATCGATCCAGCAAATGCCGGAATTGGCTGCCACCACACCTTCCAAACCTTTGACCACTGCCGCAGTTGCCATGATTGCCTTTTCCTTCGCCCCCTAGCGCGGGGAAATAGTTCCGATTATCGGGATGCTGCCGATGCGATCTTCGATGCAAAGGCATGCGTTTTTCTGGATTTGCAGCGAGTCCCACGCAAAGAAACCAGATTTCTTCCTTATAGCTTACGCGAAATGCGACTGTCACCGGGCATCCCGGCGCAGAGCCAAAATCGTTGTTACCAAAGTGAGAAGACGGGTTGCGAGCCGCTTCAGTTTCAGGAGACCGTCGACACCGCAAACCGCGCCAGACGGAAAGGTGACAGATCCAGCGGCGGCTCCGAACCCAGCATCCACTGGCTGACCGCCCGGGCCGTTCCAGGTCCGAGCAGGATGCCGTTCTTAAAGTGGCCGGTGGCGATCCAGCAGTGTGGGCCGGTGGCGTCGATGATCGGGAGGCCGTCCTCCGAGCCGGGACGCAGGCCGGTCCAGGTTTCCGCGACGGCCGCATCGCGGAGCGTCGGCCAGAGTTCGCGCGCCTTCTGAAAAAGGGCATGTATCTGGTCGGGGTGCACATCTTTATTGAAGCCGGCGTCCTCCAGGGTAGGGCCAATGGTGTAACGGCCGCGGCCGCGCGGCACAATGTAGACCCTGGATGTGCGCAGGACGCACTGCATCTGCGTTTTGCCAGGAAGTTCAGCCGTGATCATGTGGCCTTTTTGTGGCGCTACCGGCAAATTGCCCTGAGTGACATTTCCGTAAATCTGGGCCGACCACGCACCAGCGGCGTTCAAAAAGCTGCCGGCGGCGAACTGCCCCGCCGGCGTCATCAGCTCAACGCCGCCATTCCAGGACTGGACTTCCAGCACTGGGGTACTTTCCCGGATTTCGACACCGGCCGCCAGGGCCGCGGCGGGGAGAGCCTCGGCCAGATCCCAGGCGTCAAAGCTCTTTTCCTCTATGAGAAAAAAGGACCAGCCAGCGGTGTTGGCGCCCGGGGCCAGCTTCTGGACCTCCGCGTCGCTGAGCGCAGTCTTGCCCTCGGGCAGATGATGCATCCCCTGGACCGTGATGGTGGTGCGCACCGGGATCTTTGCCCCGGATAGCTCTTCCACCCGCGCCAGAAATTCGGGGTACAGGGCGAGGCTGAGCCGGGCCAGCTCCCGCAATTCCGGGGGATTTTCAGGGTCTTCGCCCGCCAGCATCCCGGCGGCTGCCCGCGACGCTTCCGACATGGCTTCGCCGCGGTCGAAGACGGCGACTTTGCGCCCGGCGGCTGCTAACTCCAGGGCTGTCGCCAGACCGATGATGCCGCCCCCGGCAATCGCTACATCCGCAGTCTTCATACTTCAATTCTAGGCATTGCGGCTGGACTCGGCACACGTTTTTCCCCCAATGGGGTACACGAAGGTATTGTGCCGGGTGACTATGGTGCAGTTCGGCAGGGGCCCCCTCGAGCCACCAATAAAAAGGAGTGCCGCATGGCAGCGGCACTCGGAGACAACAGGAAGGCAACTGCTCCTCCTCGCAGCGTCTGCGCGAATGACTTCGGCATGGGCAGCAGGGAAGGGCAGTTTGGTACAACGCGCGACGTTAATGGAGCCGCAGAGCGCTTGTCAATAGAGAATTTTTATACACGCTACAACCACAGTTACGATCTCCGGCTGGATAAGCCGAACCTTTGCGGTCGTAAGTTGACTATTTCCCAGTCGGCGTAAATTGGCGCACAGCTGGTACTCTGAATCGACACCGGAGTACCCATGCTGATGACCCATCTTTTGCCTGCAGGTCCCCGCATTTGTCCTCTTCTTTTGGCTTTGGCGGCGTTTGCGTTTCCAGCAGCTTCGCTCATCGCCCAGGCGCCGGCCAGCCCGTCCATCACTCCCCAGCAGCAAAAGGACATTGACCGCGATATCGCCGAGAATATCGGCGATGCTCCCCTGGATTCGGGCCCGAAGGCGAAGCTCTCTCCCTCTCTGAACCCGGCTGCGGTGAAGGCGGCCATGAGCAAGGTAGCGGTTTGGGAGATTGACCGCGCGCAACCATTCTTCGACCGGACCTGGACGTGGAACGTCCTGTACACGGGGTTTATGGCTGCCTCGCAGTCCCTGGCCGAACCGCGCTATCGCAACGCGATGGAAGGCCTCGGAGACAGTCTTCAGTGGCAACTGCGTTCCGTGCACCCGAATGCCGACGACCAGAGCGTCGCGCAGACTTATCTTGAACTTGATTTGCAGGAGCCCGCCAAAGATAAGATTGCGCCCACCCGGGCCGCGCTGGACGACCTGATCGCCGGCGGCGCCGCGGCGATTCCCGCGAATCAGGCAAAGATTCCCTGGTGGTGGTGCGACGCGCTTTTTATGGCGCCTCCGGTGTGGGTGCGCATGACCGCAGCGACGGACGACGCGAAGTATCTCGACTATGTCGATAAGCATTGGCGCGAAACGTCGGACCTGCTCTACGATCCGCAGCGTCATCTCTACTATCGCGACGTCACGTATCTCCACAAAACCGACGAGCGCGGCAAACCGATCTTCTGGTCGCGCGGCAATGGCTGGGTGATGGGCGGCCTGGCACGCACGCTGGAATACCTGCCGAAGGATCGCCCGTCGCGCAGCTTCTACGAAAACCAGTTACGCGAGATGGCCGCTGCCGTTGTTCCGCTCCAGGATCCCAAAACCGGATTGTGGCATTCTGATTTGCTCGATGCCCCCGACTACCCGCAGCCTGAGACCTCCGGCTCGGCCCTCATCACCTTTGCTTTGGCCTGGGGAGTGAATCATGGTGTCCTGGACGAAGCGGCCTATAAGCCGGTGATCGCAAAAGCGTGGCGTGGACTGGTGGAGCAGATCTATGCGGATGGCCGCCTCGGAAATATTCAGCAAACCGGCGCCGCCCCCGCGCATTACCTTCCGTCGTCGAGCTATAACTACGGCGTTGGAGCGTTCCTGCTGGGGGGCGCGCAGGTGGCTGAGCTTCCCGAGCACACTGCCAGGCACCCCTAGCATGACGAGATCGCTTCCGGAAAAACCCACATCTTGCTTCATGGCACGACTTCACAGCTTGCGGAAAAACGCGTTGCTTTGAAGGGGCCCGACCTTACAGCTCGCGGGAAAATGCATGCTTTGAAGGGGCACGGGTTGATCCGTGCCGTAAGGATCTGCAAATACGTTGGGCTTTAGCCCCTGAGGGGACGTCGTTTCCGCGCAATCCCGCTTCTCGAACGAGGCGGCATTTCGCAAACTCATCGCATCCATTTCTTCATGGTGCGCAAACTAAAATCCGGTGAGTACCGCCTCTATTCGCGCAAGAAGAATCCCGCGACAGGGAATCGCCGCAACCTGGGAACGTTCACCTCGATGGAAAAGGCAAAACAGCACGAGCGAGAAGTTCAGTACTTCAAAAAACATTGAATTGGTGCGCGTTGATGAGGTGACCATCCATGCCCGCTCAAACTCCGTCCTCCAAAAAGAAAAAACCGGCAGCGAAGAAATCGTCGCCGAAGAAATGGGTGAAGACGGTCAACACCGACTCCACGCATCCGCCGAAAGAACTGTTCACAAAAAGCGCTTCGACCATTGCGCGGTCCCTGGCCTCAAGGAAAGTGTCGCCAAAAGGGCCGGGGTCCGGCATGCGCATGCTGACTTACTTCATCAATCGCGCAGGCAAAGGATTGAGCGCATCGCGGAGGAAAGAGCTGGAGCGCGCAAAACACATGTTGCACGAACGCATCGAAAAAGGGAATTCGGCAAGCACGAACACGGCAGCTTGATCGCTCCCAGCGGATCACACCACGTCCGCGGGAGTCCTCGGCTGATCCGCGAAAAGGCAGAGCCAGGAGGAGTCGAGACACAGCCATCGCTGCGTGCCAAACCAACTGGTCGGCAGTTCGGGAATATGCAGCAAGCCGTGGCCGCTCGCGCACATAAGTTCCGTGCCGCTCCACCCCAAAAAATTGCAGGAAGCCTGCCCCACCCGCGCCGGATTCGACAGCAGGCGCAGGCAAACCGGACAGCGCCGCCGCTGGTCCTGCAAAACCCAGCGGAATCCAAAGAGCAGCGGGAGAAATGAAGCGAGGGCCTGGATGCCCGATCCATCCGAAAGATCAAACCCTG
>DATHQV010000208.1:0-47360 GCA_035482355.1 Acidobacteriaceae bacterium
AAGCTGAGAGCCACGGCATAGTGCGTCGGATTGGTCACGACTACCGAGGCCCGCGAAATATCCGCCTTCAACTGGCGGCGGCGCATCTGCCGCCGCAACCCGCGTATCCGGGATTTGATTTGAGGGCTGCCTTCCGTTTCCCTGAACTCGTCGCGCAGATCCTGCTTCGACATGCGCAGCCGCGATTCGCGGCTCCGCCACTCCATCACGTAATCGATCCCTGCCCATCCAAGAAAAATCCATGCGCCATCCAGCAGCAGGCCGTAGATCAGTGCAAACAGGTCGGGATATTGCTGCATGCTCATCGGCGGAATATCCGATTGCGCGGCGAGAGCGCGCGCGGTGAAGAAACCCAGGGCTGCCACCGGAACCAGAGATTTGCCAAGCCGCACAGCGCCGCGCAGCGAGAAGACGTTTTTCAGGTTCTCCACTGGGTTCAGCCGTTCGGGCTTGGGCGAGAGCGCTTCAAAGTTCAGCGACCATCCGCCGCCCTGCGCGATTCCCGCCGCGATAGCCGCCAGCAGCGCCGCGCCAAAGACCAACAGGAGGGGCGCAAGAACGGATTGAATCGCCTGGTGCAGCGCGATGGCGATTTGTTCCGGCGACAAACGGTTCCAAACCGCCGGTTGCCCCAGGTCCAGAAACCCCTGGTAAGCATTCGCCCACTCCGCAACCCAGTTGCGCGCGACACCGCCGAACGCGAAAACTCCGGCCAGCATCGCCGCCCCCGCCATCAAATCGCGGCTGTGCGCTCGGTCGCCGCGCTGCGCAGCTTTATGAAGATGATGCGGTGTGGCTTTTTCTGTGCGATCGCCAGGCATGGCTCAGGCTCCTCCACCAGCGCCAGCGAGCAGACGGCCCGCGGCATCCAGCAGCGACGCGAAGCGCGCCTCAATCCAGTGCGGCCACAGCGCCAGCGAGCCGATCAGCACTCCATAGCCGAGCAGAGTCTTCACCGGAACCGTTACCGCCATCACCGGCATGGCCGGAGCCAGTTTGCCTGCAAGCGCCACGGCCACTTCCGCCAGCAGGGTTGCAGCGATCAGCGGAGCTGACAACTGCACAGCCGCCGCAAAAATTCCGGACGCCATGGTGACCAGAGCCAAACCCGCTCGCGGATCGAGCGTCACCGTCCCCACCGGGGCTGCGGAAAACGTCCGCAGCAGCGCGGCCAGAACCGTTCGATCGAGGCCCGTTCCGATCACGGTCAGCGTGCCGAGCAATCCAAACATCTGCCCCATCAGCGGCGTCTGCACAGGCGAATTCGGGTCCAGCAAGTTCACCAGCGAGAAGCTGAACTGGAAGCCCATCACCTGTCCGGCAAAATTCAGGGCCTCAAACACCAGCGACAGCGTCAGCCCAAAGACCAGCCCCACACTCAGTTCCCCCAACACCGGCAGAACTCCAAGGTCCACATGCGCGTGCGGAAACGCCGCCACCACCGGCGTGACCAGGAACGATACCGTCAGGACGAAGACAGCCTTCACGCGAACGGGAATCGCCTCAGAAGAAAACACCGGAGCGAAGACCATCAGGCCGCTGATGCGCACCAGCACCAGCGTCATCGCCTCCAGCGACTTTTCCCAATCCGGCGTCATCCCAGCCCCAGGAAGCGGTGAAAGTCTGAAAACAGCGACAGCGTATAGCGCATCAGCCGATCCATGTACCAGGGCAGCGCGGCCATCAAGAGGCCCACGACAATCAACAGCCGCGGCACGGTCGAAATGGTTTGATCCTGGAGAGACGTCAGCGTCTGCAGCAGGCTGATCAGAAAACTGGTTACGCAGGCCGCCAACAAAACCGGCGCACCGAGGATCAGCGCCTCGCGCAACAGGTTCCGCATCAGTTCGGCTGCTTCATCCGGTCCCATCGCACGCTCCTCAAAAACTTTTCAGCAACGACCCCGCCAGCAGATTCCAACCGTCCACCATCACAAACAGCAGTATCTTCAGCGGCGTTGAAATCACCACCGGCGGCAACTGGAACATCCCAATCGACGTGGTGATGGAAGCCACCACCATGTCCACCAGCAGGAAGGGCAGAAACAGAACCGCCCCAATCTCGAACCCTGCCTTGAGCTCGCTCAGAATGTAGGCCGGCACTACAACGCGCATGGGCAGGTCATCCGGTTTCGCCGGACGCGTGGTCATCGACGCGGACACAAACAACCCCAAATCTTTTTCTCTTGTGTAGCGCAGCATGTACGCCTTAGGCGGTCCTGAGCCGCGTTCGATCGCGTCCCATCCGCTGAGCTGTCCCTGACGGAACGGCTCAACCGCCTGCTGGTCTACCTGCACCAGAACCGGCTGCATCAGGAACCACGTCATCATCAATCCGAGACCCATCAGCACCTGATTCGATGGAGCGGTCTGCGTTCCCAGAGCCTGGCGCAGGAAATGAAACACGATCAGCAGCCGCACCATCGGCGTCGTGCACAGCAAAATCGCGGGAAGCAGCGTCAGCAGCGTGAGGGTGAAGACAATGGTCCACGGCACCGTATTGTTGCCGCCCAGATCGAGTCCCGACGGTCCACTTTGCGCTTTCGCCGCCAGCATCAGAAGCATCACCGCGACGCCTCATTTCTCGCGGCCGTCTTCGCTCGCCCGGGCTTCGGCATGTCTGCCACCGTAACAATCGTGTCGCCGCATACGGCCAGCAGGACTCGTCTCCCGCAGCAGTTGACGAGAACCAGCGACTTCTTCGATCCCAGATTCAACCGCGCTTCAAGGCGTAATGGCGCATCGGCGGAAGCCGACGCGTGCATCAGGCGCAGCATCATCATCCGCAACCCCGCGATGAAACGACACGCGAGCGATTTCTCCCCCAGGCTTCCCACCCCACTCAAAGGCGGATTCAGAACTCGTTCCATCGAAAATCCTCCTATGTCTGCCGTCTGCGCCTAAGCCAACCGGGTAACGCGCACCGCCAGCTTTTGTTCCAGCACTTCGAATTCCGCCCAAACCAACAGCGCGCCGCCACAGCGCACCGGCACATCCTGAGAATGTTCGTGAACGGTTTCCACGATGGAACCTTGCTTTAACGCCAGCAAGTCTTCCACCCGGAACGAACGCACCTTCACCATGACGTCCAGTTGCATCGGCAAACGGTCGAGACGTGGATCCCGCTGCGCTTCCGCCAATGCCGCGTCCGAGGCGAGTTGCAGCGCCGTGCTTCCGGCGGCATGCGTCGCCAGCGCCGTCTCCCCCTCAGCGGGATTTGTCGCCATCTTGTTTTGAGTTTCGGCACCCATTCGGGACAGACCTCTGCGAATGAATGCCCTGAAATGGAACAGAAGGATTAGAGGATTCTCAGAATCGCGCGCCCCAACAGCTTATGCGGCCGCGGATTTTGCGTCTTTCAGCGTAAACCAGAAGGTTGCGCCCTTTTCCACCGCGCCTTCGGCCCAGATTCGGCCGCCATGCCGCGACAGAATGCGCTGCACCGTCGCCAGCCCAATGCCGGTGCCGGGAAACTCGCTGCGGCTGTGCAGGCGATGGAAGGGTTGGAAGAGCTGGCCGTTGAGGCCTGGATCGAAGCCCGCGCCATCGTCGCGGACGAAGTATGCGATCTCGCCGTGGATCCGCGCCGCGCCGAATTCGATGCATGCTACGTCGTGCCGGGAAGTGTATTTCCAGGCATTGCGGATCAAATTGTCGAGCGCGACGCGCATCAGTCCCTGATCGGCTTCGACATCCGGCAACTGGGCAATTGCAAATTCGACGTTGCGGCTGGGATCGGATCGCTTCAGGTCGTCGGCAATACGTCGCACCATGTCGCTCAGGTTCACATGATCCTTCTTCAAGGCGACGGTGCTCGCACGCGCAAGGTTGAGCAGGTCGTCGATCAGCAGCGCCATACCGCGTGTGGACTGGCGCAGTTGGTCGAGAACCTCGGCGCGTTCCGTAGCGCGATCCTGCTCGGACAGGCTATCGAGGATGTAGACCATTCCCTGAACCGCATCGAGCGGGCCGCGCAGGTCGTGCGCCACCGTGTAGGAGAATGCTTCCAGTTCGCGGTTCGCCGCGCGCAGAGCGGCAGTGCGCTCCTGCACACGCACTTCCAGGCCTTCGCGGGCGCGGTTCAGCGCTGTGTCGCGCTCCTGAATTTGCTCCAGCATCTCGTTAAACGCATTCACCAGCACGGCGATCTCGTCATTGTCGGTATGCGGTTCCGCGCGCACGGAGTAATCTCTTTCCCGGGAAACGCGCTGCGCCGTTTGGGCCAGCGAAATCATTGGCTGGGCCAGCATACGGCGCGCCGTCGAACTGATCAGCAGACCGGCGAGCATGCAGATGAGCAGAACGATCGCCGCGATGGTCAGGTATTGCCTTGCCCGCCGCGTTGTTTCCGTTAACTGCGCAGCAATATAGACCGTGCCCGACGATTGGCCCTTAAAGAGAATGCGATGCGCGAGCAGCACTTGCTGACCCGACACCCAATAGTCGTCGATCTTGCCCGCTTCGAGCGGCCGGGGATTGATCGACATTGTATTGCCGGGACGGTGGTACTCCGCGAACGTTCTCCCTTTGGGCGTCACCAGCTTGGCCGTTAGCACGTCGGGAGAGTTCTGCAGAGCTTCCATCGTCGTGGATGCACTCTCCGGATCGTCGAATTCCATCGCCGATACGCTGTTGGTGCCCACAATCTGTGCCGCCGACTCGAGATTCAAAATCAGGTTCTGCCGGAAAGTGAGCAGGTCGTACAAAAAGAATGCGAGCACCGCCAGCAGCAGCACTGTGCCACTGACCAGCACATTCATCAGCATCAGCTTTGCGGAGATGGAGGATGGTCGACGGGTCATTGCGCGCCTCCATTTCGGGGATTCCCCACGATGCTCACGGCCACTTTCAGCAACTGGGAACTCAGCGACAAGCCATTGCGGTTCGCGGCGTTCAAATTGACGGAGAAACGAACATGGTTCTCCTCGAACACGAACTGCACGATGCCTCCGCGCGCCAGGAAATCAGGCGAATCACCCACGGTGAGAATCGGCTTGCCATCGGCCGCCGCGAGGTAGCTGTCCAGTTGCGCGCGCTGCCCTGCGCCTACAAATAAGATCGAGCAGCCCTGAACAGCTTCCGCCCGGTCAGGATTACGGACCTGGAGGGGGCGATCGTTCAGGCGCTCGCCCGTCACCAGGTGGGCCACGGTCTGCGCAAAGGGATCCTTGCCCGCTACGCAGATCAGCACCGGCCCGTGACTGGGATCGTCGGGCCAGCGAACGAACTTGCCGAAGTTATAGAGGTAGGCGGCTTCCACGTCCCCGAGCGAGGCCCGATCCGTGTCAGCCGCAGCAGGGTGCGTCTCGGTCGCTCCCAGCGCAACCACAACCAGCAGCACGAATCCCAGCAACCGATGAACGCGGTGTCTCGAGACTCCGTGTCCCGCCGAGCCTGCGGCAGCGCCCCTGATGATTCCCTGGATCCTCAAGTTCTTCTCGTCCCTGCCGGCTCTATTCTTAGATCGCCATCAAAACTCGAGCGCTGTCCAGAGCGCGCCATAGCGCCAAACATGCGACACAATTGCCCAGATCTTTGATGCGTCAAACGCGTCGCATGTTGTACGAGGAAAACATTCATGTTTTAAGAATTAGGCTGCGATGTCCGGCTCCGTCGTTGGCCCATTGGGAAATTTCCCCAGCGTATCCACCAGCTTCGCCGGTTCGCCCTTCCGCACGAAGGCTTGCGCGTAGGGCGCAATATCCGACGGAAGGTCATAAACATCGGACAGCACGATGATCGGGGCGTCCGGATACCGGATTCGAGCCATCTCCGCAGCCTGCACCGCGGTAAGCTGAGGAGTCAGACGATAATCCATCACGATGACATGAGCCCGCGCATCCGGGAAATCGATGCGATTCGCTGTCACCAGAGCGGGCAACGCCTCATAGCCCGCGGCCGCAACAATCCAGCCGTAAATCCTCAGGTGCGCCGGATCGTCGTCAATGATCAGCACTGAGGTCTTGCCGTCCATACGTTCTCCGCCTGACCCGGAATCCAAAAGAATGCTGCAGGCACGCCCTACGCGACCTGCAGAATGCACTCTTGACTGGAAACATCGCGCCCATGCTACCTGGATCAATGCAATTGCACAACGGAAAAAGTGACGCCAAAGACCGCCATCCGCCTCGCGTCAGCGGTAATTCTGTGCGTATGTATCGCGCGGCATTCCCATGCCAACCGCCTGTCTCCGCATCGCCTCGGCGTCCGCCTTGCTCATCACTCCGCCCAGCGTCACCAGATACGGCGCACCCCCGTGAAGCGTGAAAACTCCAGGCGTAAGCTGCGGATAACGTTGTGCGAGTGACTGAGCTTTCTGCTCGGCCTGAGCCTCATGGCGATAGGTATACGCAATCACGCGCCAGCCAGGAGTCGATACGGCCACTGTTGTCGCGCCTGCTCGATTCGGCTGCGCCGCGCCAGCCGCCAGCTTGCCGGGTCCTGCTGGATGAGGCGGATTCGCTGGATGCGGCGTACTCGGCGCAGTAACTGCCGGCGGGACCGTCCGCGCCGAGCTTCCGCGATGGAAGAGGCCGTAGAGCGCCCACACCGTTGCCAGAATGATCAACACCGCCGCAGCGATCACCCACGGAGCGCTGCTGCGCAGCCTGCGCCCGGCTCGCTCGTCCTCCAGTTCGAAAGTCGCGTCTTTTTCCGACGGCCGGAGAAACAGCTCTGCTTGCACAGCATCGTCGATGGGCGCTTCGACAGGCGCATCGATGCGCGCTTCCGCGGCCTTCATCGTAATCACCTTTGGAGTCGGCCTTTCCGGCTCGCTCGCGGCCGGTGCTGCCGCATTCGTTACTCCCACCACACGCTGCACGGTGGATTCGGCTGCCGGAATATCCGAGGCTGTTTTCCTGGCAGGTGATTCCGCTTCCACCATAACCGGCCCAACCGCTACCGGCCCAGGCCGCGAAGCTTTCGTCTGCGGTAACAACCTAACGCCCGCCAATGCCGCGATTTCGCCGATCGTCGCATTGCCGCTGAGCGCGCGCCGCACAGCCCTGGCCATCGGCTCCGGCAACAACTGCAGCACCACATCGTTTTCACTGGCAGGAACCCTGCGCGTCACCGCCTGGGTCACGATCCGGCCGAGGCCGCGTACATTCTCCGCGGCAGCACCGGCAAACCATGCGCTTTCGTTTTGCCCGAGGAGCAGACAGTCGCTGCGCAGCTTGATGGTGTCGCCCATCGCCAGGACGCTTGCCGGCTCCATTCGTCCGTGGATCATCCCACGGGCATGAATCGCCGCCAGCCCCTGGACGAGCGACTCCAGCAACCCCTGCGCCTCGGCCATGCACAGCGTGCGTTCGCGGAGGACGTCTCCCAGATTCTCGTCGGTCGGCTCCATTGCCGCCAGCACGACGGGCGTATCGTCCACCTGCGTCAGAATTGACTCGCCCACAGCAACCACATGCGGACTGCAAATCTCCGCTGCTGCGCGCAGGCGCTCGAGCAATTCCTCCTCGTCGTTCAGAGCCTCGGTAATGCTCAGCGTCAGCGGCTTGCCGTCCGTCGCCGTCGCAGCAAACCACGCCGTGCGCCCTTCGGGACGCACCAGCCGCCCCAGTTGCCAGCGCTCGCTCAGTTCGCGGCCTTCCAGGTCGGTCCATAACATCATTCGATTCACGCCCGCCGTTGCCATCGTTGTATTCTCCCTGGCCGGGAACCTCGCCGTCTACTCGGCGAATCCGCTCATTCGCGCAGCTCTCCGCTCCCCTTACTGCATAGTAAACATCTGAGGCAGGTTGAAAAGCACGATCAAATTTCGAAATGAACAAAAATCGACACTCCTGAGTCCGGCCAACGCACGGCGCAAGGCGCGAGACGCGCTTATCGTCGCCGAGCGCGGTCGCTTCCATGTTTGCTACGCTCAAAGTCAGAATGTCCGCTCCGCCATCGCCACCCAGCCCGAACCCATCTGTTCCTCAACCGATGTGGTGTCCCGTTTGCGCGCGCCCCGTCACTGACCCTCTCGTTTGCGGCGACTGCTCCGCGGTCATTTGCCGTGATTGCGGCACGCCTCTTGAATCCCCCGACGAACTCGCCTTCGGCTGAACGATGCCCAAGCCCCCGCAGCGCCAGTCTTCCCAACGAACGCCCGCACAGCCCGGTGCCCCGGCTCCGCCTACCGTCAGCGCCCGCTGGTTGCTGACAGCCCTGGCCATCGCTCTGGCGGGCGCTGTGTTGTGCGGATACGCCGCTCTGTGCCTGCTCTTCTACCAGGGCCAGTGGCAGATGCTGTTGCATCCCTCAAGGGCCGTTGCCGCAACCCCGTCCAGCGCGGGCATGGCGTTTGACGATATCCGCTTCGATGTGACCGAGACGGGACTGCCGCAGCTCGACGGCTGGTGGATTCCGGCCCAGCCCCTTGCGCAATACTCTTCGGCGACAGTCCTCTACCTGCATGACGGCAGGGGTTCGCTCAGTGACACGCTGCCCACGCTCACCGCATTGCACGCCCTCGGCATCAACGTCTTTGCCATCGACTACCGCGGCTTCGGACGCAGTACCGGGGCACATCCGACGGAACGTCTGGGGATCGCCGACTCCATCGCTGCCTGGACATGGCTCACGGACACGCGCCACGTCCCGGCCAGCAACATCGTGGTCTTCGGAGACGGCGTGGGCGTCACGTTTGCCGCGCATCTCGCCGCCGAATTCACGCCCGCCGGAGTGATTCTCGCCGACCCCAGCCCGTCCGCGCGCCAAATCTTCGCATCCGACGCACGTGCCTCGATCCTGCCGCTGTTCCTCCTGCAGAAAGAGAAACTCGACCCATCCGGCGATCTGGCCACCACCCATGTGCCGCGCCTCTTCATCGATCGCCGCGGCAATAGCGCCCGCGCGCGGCAGCTTTTTGAAGGGTCCTCCGATCCCAAATCCTTCGTCGCCCTGCGCACCGCGTCCAGCGCGACGGCCGCCGACACGCTCCGGCGCTTTCTGGATGAAGTTCTGCGCTAGTTCTGGCGATGATCAGTTTCACGCTTTACCCTGTTTCTACCCATGCCTGAACTGCCGGACATCTCGGCCTACATTGCAGCGCTCGAAGCCCGCATTCTGGGGCGGACGCTTGAACACGTTCGCGTGGCGAGTGCTTTCCTGCTGCGCACCGCGCAGCCACCATTGTCCGCGGCTGAAGGCCGAAGCGTTCGTGAGCTGCGCCGCATTGGCAAGCGCATTGCTTTCGGGCTCGACGGCGATTTGTGGCTCGTCCTGCATCTGATGATCGCCGGCCGGCTGCACTGGCGCGCACCCGGAGCGAAGCTGGCTGGCCGCAACGCGCTCGCGGCCTTCGATTTTCCGTCCGGGTCGCTGGTTCTGACCGAAGCAGGATCGAAACGTCGCGCCTCGCTGCAGGTCTTCCAGGGCGAAGCTTCGTTGCAGGCTGTCGATCCAGGCGGCATCGACGTGATGACCTGCGAGCCAGCGGCGTTTCGCGCCGCGTTGGCCGCTGAGAATCACAGCCTGAAGCGAGCGCTCACCGATTCGCGGCTCGTCAGCGGCATCGGCAACGCCTATTCTGACGAGATCCTGCACGCCGCGCAACTTTCGCCCGTCACGCTGACGCATCGCCTTACCGACGCCGAATGGAGTCGTCTTCTCGAGGCGACGCGCGGCACGCTGCAACTCTGGATCGAACGCCTGCGCCTGGAAACTGGAGCTGGATTTCCGGAGAAAGTCACAGCCTTTCGTCCCGAAATGGCCGTTCATGGCCGATTTGGCCAGCCTTGCCCACGCTGCGGCGAGAAGATTCAGCGCATCCGCTACGCCGATAACGAAACCGATTACTGTCCGCGCTGCCAAACTGGAGGCAAGCTGCTGGCGGATAGAGGGCTATCCCGTCTGCTGGGAAAAGACTGGCCGCGCACCCTCGACGAGCTTGAGCTGCTCAAGCGGCGTTAAACTCATTTTCTGAAAAATCGGACGAATGTGACACCATAGATTCAGAGGCGGAATCGTGAAAAAAATTGGCGTCCTGTTTGGCATGGAGAACACTTTTCCCGGCGCGCTCGTTGAAAAGATCAACGGCATGAATCTCGACGGCATCACTGCTGAATTTGTCGAGGTAGGCGCAGTTCGGCTGGATCGGCCTTCGGGTTATTCGGTCATCGTGGATCGCATCAGCCACGACATTCCCTTCTACCGCGCCTTTCTAAAGCATGCCGTGCTCCACGGAGCAACGATCATCAACGATCCTTTCTGGTGGTCGGCCGACGACAAGTTCTTCAACTACTCGCTCGCGGCGAAGCTGGGCGTCGCGGTGCCGCCCACCGTGATTCTTCCGCACAAGCACTATCCGCCGGGCACAACCGAGCGCTCCATGCGCAATTTGCAATACCCGCTCGACTGGGATGGAGTGTTTGAGTACATCGGGTTCCCTTCCTTCCTGAAGCCGGTGAACGGAGGCGGCTGGCGGGACGTCTATCACGTCCATTCGCCGCAGGAGTTCTTCGACGCCTACGACCAGAGCCGCGATCTTTGCATGACGCTGCAGAAGGCGGTCAATTTCAAGGAATACTTCCGCTGCTATGTGGTCGGGCAGGAGAAGGTTCGCATCATGCACTACGATCCGCGGAGGCCGCATGCGGAGCGTTATGTGCTGAATCCGCCGCCAACGAGCAGGATGCTCCTGAGGCGTGTGGAGCGGGACGCGCTGACGCTGTGCCGCGCGCTGGGTTACGACCTGAATACAGTTGAGTTTGCCGTCGAGAACGGTGTACCCTACGCCATTGACTTCATGAATCCGGCGCCGGACGCCGATCTGCACTCCGTTGGCCGGGCAAACTTCGACTGGATCGTAGACGCAGTCGCAGCGCTGGCAGTGAAGAAGGCCAGGGCTGCCAAGCCGAAGTCGCCGGAGCTTCACTGGAGCGCGTACCTAAGTGGCAGGGCCAGTCCGGCGGCGAAGAAGGCAGCCAGACCTGCACCAAAGAAGGCTGCAAAAGCTCCGGCTGCGGATGAGGTAGCTACCGTTTCGGCCACGAAATAGCGCTTTGGAACAGGTCTCTCACGTTTCATCTTGATAACAGGGCCTGTTCCGACATACAACGGTAAACACTATGCGGCCTACCTTCACCATCGGCATTGAAGAGGAATACCAGACCGTTGACCCGGTCACCCGCGATCTGCGGTCGCACATCGCCACGGAAATGCTGGCGCAAGGCAAAATGCGACTCGAAGAGCGGGTCAAGGCCGAGATGCACACCTCTGTCGTCGAGGTCGGGACGCGAATCTGCAACAACATTGCCGACGCACGCGAAGACATTTACGAGCTGCGGCGCGAAATGATCAAACTCGCCAAAGAGCACGATCTGGTGCTGGTGGCGGGCGCGACACATCCCTTTGCCGACTGGCGCACCCAGGAGATCTATCCTGACCCGCGCTACCACCAGGTGGTGAAGGACCTGCAGCTGGTGGCCCGCGCCAACCTGATCTTCGGCCTGCATGTGCACGTCGGCATTGAGGACCGCGAAGCGGCCATCCGCATCATGAACTCGATGCGCTACTTTCTGCCGCACATTATGGCGCTGGCCACGAATTCTCCGTTCTGGCTGGGACTGAATACCGGCTACAAGGGCTATCGCGCCAAGGTGTTTGAGAACTTTCCGCGGACCGGCATTCCTGACGCATTTGCGAGCTACTCGGAATTTGAGAACTACGTTTCGCTGCTGGTGAAAACCAACTGCATCGACAACGCCAAGAAGATCTGGTGGGACATCCGGCCGCATCCGTTCTTCAACACGATCGAGGTGCGCGCCTGCGACATTCCTCTGCGTGCTGAGGAGACGGTGGCGATTGCCGCGCTGATCCAGGCGACGGCGGCGTATCTCTATCAACTGCACGAGCGGAACCAGGACTATCGCCAGTACCCGCGTCCGTTGCTGATGGAGAACAAGTTTCGCGCCGTGCGCTACGGACTGGACGGAAACCTGATCGACTTCGGCAAGCAAACCGAAGTGCCGGAGCGTGAGTTGATCGAAGAATACCTGGTGCTGATCGATCCAGTCGTCGATGAGCTCGGCAGCCGGGATGCCATCGAGTCCATTCGGACCATCCTGAAGAACGGCACTGGAGCGGATCGGCAACTGAAGGTCTTCGAGGAGACGAACGGCGATCTGAAGGCCGTTGTCGATTATATGGCCGAAGAAACCAGGGCTGGGATTTACGACGAAGCGGCGGCGGAATAATGGGTCCTCGCGTTGTGGTCTGGGTGGCAGAATTCAGGTAGCCTGACAAAGATGAGCAGTTCGCACCCCTCGCTTCTTTCCCCTGATTCTTCTGCGCGATCCAGTCTTCTGGAGTCGCCTTTTCCTGCTGAGTTCACGCCGGGAGCGCACGCGGCTGTCGCGACTTGCCTGCGCATCGATCCTGCTGAAAAGGTCACGCTGATCTGCGATCGCACGACGTTCAAGATTGCAGCCTCTATTGCGAAGCAGTTGCTGGAGAATGGCTGCCACTGGAACGCCTTTGTGCTGGAAGACCTGGCGCCTCGGCCGCTGACGGACATGCCCGCTGAAGTTCTGGCCGATATGGAGACCTCCGACGTGAGCATCTTCGCGGTGCAGGTGCAGCGCAACGAGTTGCGCTCGCGGATGCAGATGACGGAGGTGGTGAACCGGCGGCGGATGCGGCATGCGCACATGGTGAACATCACGCCGCAGATTATGTGCGAGGGGATGCGGGCCGATTACGACCGCGTCGATCGCCTCTCGCAGAAGGTGATTGAGAAGGCGCGGAAGGCAAAATTCATCCGGGCCACGACGGCGGCGGGAACCGATATTCGCGCCGAGATGAATCCTGACTTCAAGTGGCTGAAGACCTCCGGCATCATTTCGCGGGACAAGTGGGGCAACTTGCCGGGCGGCGAAATATTCACGACGCCGGGTGAAGTGAACGGGACCTTCGTGGTCGATGGCGTGGTGGGCGACTATCTCTGCGCGCAGTATGGGCTGCTGGAATCGAACCCTTTGACCATTGAGATTCGCGGCAATCGCATCGCGGGTTGCAGTTCGGAGAACAAGCAACTACAGCAGGACTTTGAGGCCTACACCCACACCGATGAGAATTCAGACCGTGTGGGCGAGTTCGCCATTGGGACCAACATCGGCGTGGAGCGGGTGATTGGCAACATCCTGCAGGACGAGAAGTTTCCCGGCATCCACATTGCGTTTGGCAATCCTTACTGCGAGCACACAGGGGCGCAGTGGTTCTCGTCGACCCATATAGATGTGGTGGGTTTGCGGTTCAACATCTGGATTGAGGACGAGCTGATCATGCGGGAAGGCAAGTTCCTGATCGAGCCGTAGCGCGGCGTTTCTGAAGCCTCGGCCACGGAGCCTGCATCGAAAGAACATGGCGACGACTACACAATCTGCAACGTTTGCGACACGTGCTCTTGGCAATTCTGACCTTCAACTGACCTCTATTGGCTACGGCGCCTGGGCGATTGGCGGCGGTAACTGGGAGTTTGCGTGGGGCTCGCAGGATGATGCTGAGTCCATCCGCACCATTCAACGCGCGCTGGACAGCGGCCTCTCGTGGATCGACACGGCGGCCATCTATGGGCTGGGCCACTCAGAAGAAGTGGTGGGCGAGGCGATCAAGGGCCGCGCGCAGAAGCCGCTTGTGTTCACCAAGTGCTCGATGCGCTGGTATGCGAATCGCAGCATCTATCGCAGCCTGAATGCGAAGTCACTGCAGGAGGAATTAGAGAACTCGCTGCGGCGGCTGGGCGTGGACACGATTGACCTCTACCAGATTCACTGGCCCAATCCCGAAGCGGAGTTGGAAGAGGGTTGGGAGACGCTGGCGCGGTTCCAGGAAGAGGGGAAGGTGCGGTACATCGGCGTCTCGAACTTCACGGTGGCGCAGATGAAGCGGGTGCAGGCGATTGCGCCGATCACTTCGCTGCAGCCGCCTTACTCGATGCTGCGGCGGGACATTGAAGCGGAGGTGCTTCCTTTCTGCCTCGAGAACGGCATTGGCGTGATCAACTACTCGCCCATGCTGTCGGGGATGTTGACGGGCAAGATGACGGCGGAGCGGGTGAAGAACCTGCCCGAGGACGACTGGCGGAAGCGGAACGCGAGCTTCCAGTCGCCGAAGCTGGAGCGGAACCTGGCGCTGGTAGAGGTGCTGCGGGCGATCGGCCAGGAGCATGGGGTTGAGCCGGGGGTGGTGGCCATTGCGTGGACGCTGCGGCATCCGGCGATCACGGCGGCGATTGTAGGGGCGCGGCGTCCGGACCAGGTAGATGGGGTGCTGCCGGCGGCGACGTTCCGGCTGAGCGATGCGGAGGCTGGGCGGATTGAGGGCTGGCTGGCGGAGCATCCGTAAAGGTTGGAAAAACGCATCGTTACCGATCAGTTACTATCTATATCGTTGATTCGATGACTATTCCGTTGCTGTATATCGATCGGTAAACACCCCCTCCCAGGGTCCAGGGAAAAAGCCTCGCATGGTGCGAGGCTTTTTCTTTGTCTGGTGGATGGAAATGAGGGATCCGGGGTAGATTTCTAAGATTTCTTCATTTTCTAATTGATTTTATTAATCTTCTTATTGACATTCTTTATTCCCAATGGCATTGTTGTTCATGTTTGGTGAGTTCTTCATGGCAAATGAGACGAATGCAGTATCGGACTGGCAGGAATTGACGCGGCTGACGCAGGGTCAGCCGATTGTGGTGGAGCGGGTGCGGCTGGCCGGCAAGGAGGTGGCTATCGAGGGCACATTCGAGCTGCCGCAACTGGCGCGGCTGAGCGCTGAGGATCAGGTGTTTGTGGTGGCGTTCCTGCGGAGCCACGGGTCGATCAAGGAGATGGAGCAGGTCTTCGGAGTGAGTTATCCGACGATCAAGGCGCGGCTGACCCGGATTGCGGGGAGCCTGGAGTATGTGGAGACGAATCCGGCGCCGCCGCGGGCGGAGGTGCTGGAGCGGCTGAAGCGCGGAGAGATTACCGCCGCGGAGGCGATTAAGGATCTGGAGGCGCTGCGATGACACCCAGTATTGCGATCGTTCACGTTCACAATCCGCATTGGCGCGGGATACGGCTCTGGATTCCGCTGTTTCTGTTGTGGATCCCTGCCCTGTTACTGGCGCCGCTGATTCTGCTGGCTGTGGTGGTGGCGTGCCTGGTGGGACGGGTGAATCCATGGACGGCGATCAGTTCGTTTTGGGGACTATTGTGCGCGCTGCCGGGAACGCACGTTCATGTGAATTCGCCGGAGAACCAAGTGCTGGTTCGGATTTTGTAGGAGGGTTTATGCATAGGGTGCAACGAAGCACAATTCTTTACCTTGTCGCGGTGGGGCGGATGACGCCGGAGCAATCCGAGCGGCTGTTGGTGACCTGGAGCGATCTGCGGGAGAGCGAGTGGATCGTGGCGGGGTGCATGGTGCTGGCGGTGCTGGGTCTCTTGCATGGGCAGGGATGGTTTGCGCATGCCTGGGGAATGCACGCGCAACACGCAATTTCACTTTTCAAATTTTGGTTGGGAGGAACGATATGAACGAGAGCCGGAAGCAGATTTTGGAGATGCTCGCGGGGGGAAAGATCACCGCGGATGAGGCGGAGCGATTGATTAGCGCGGTTGAAACGCCGGCGAGCGCGAGTTCGCAGAGCGCCGCAGTCACAGCGGCCAACGGCGCGACATCGACGAGCACAAAGGCGCGGCCGAAGTATCTGCGCGTGCTGGTGGAAGCGGATGAGTCGATGACGGGGCTGAAGGGCGGCACGACGACGGTGAACGTGCGCGTGCCGATGAATCTGCTGCGCGCGGGGGTACGGCTGGCGAGTCTGATTCCGCAGCAGGCGCACGACAATCTGGATCACGCGCTGAACCAGCACGGCGTACCGCTGACCTTGTCGCAAATTAAGCCGGAGAACCTGGAAGAGCTGATCGACCACCTGGAGGATTTGACGGTGGACGTGGACGGCAAGGACGGGAACGTGACGAAGGTGAAGGTGTTTTGCGAGTAGGGTCCTGGTGCAGAAGAAATGCCGCCAGCCGGCTGCTTAGCAAAGAGTTCCTTACGGGTTTCCGGCAATACGACCAGAACCGTGTCGTCGTGATTCGGCTTGTACGTGTGACTGAGCCCCCTGCAACCCCTTCAGTAAAGGCCTTTTACCAACGCTGGATTCACTCGCAGCCAAATGCATTTGCCATCCTTCCCTACATCATTCTGTCCGCACGGCTTCCGCAGGTGAGATCGAAGCCGCTCGGAACGCAGGACCGAGGGTGGCAAAGAACGCGGTAAGAGCGAGAGCAAATGTCGCGATGATCACGACGATCGGATCGCGAGGATTCACACCGTAAAGCTGGCTGCTTAACAGGCGTCCTGCGCCGACAGCCAGTGGAATGCCCAGTGAGAGTCCTAACAGTGCGAGGGTCATTGCCGCCCGCAGGATCAGCCCAAAGATGCTTTTGCGATTTGCCCCCAGCGCAATGCGCACTCCGATCTCGCTTGTGCGCCGCGCCAGGTCGTACGACATCATGCCATAAAGACCAACAGCCGCGAGAACCAGAGAGAGCATGCCGAACAGCGACACAAGCCGTGCAATCAGGCGCTGCTGACCGAAGGTCGTCGATACCTGCTGATTGAGACTCTGAATCTGCCGGATGGGGAGGCTGGGATCGACTGAAGCGAAGGCGGAGCGCAGCATCGCGTTTGTAACAGTCGCGCCGGGACGAGCTTCGACCACCACATCGTGCAGAAAGTGCGATCGCAACTCGGTCGAAGCAGCCATCGATTCCTTGTAGGCGGTGGATTGCGCCTCTGGAATATAAAAGAAGGCGGCTATGGGCTTATCGAGGTTGTAGTTCGCAAACCTCGCGTCTTTGGTGACGCCGACGATCTCGTAGTCGCCGCCATAGGTGGGTCCGCCCTTGCCGAAGTGCTTACCGATCGGGTCTTCGTTGGCGAAGAACTTTTGTGCAAAGGCTTCATTGATGACCGCGACATGTCGCGATTGCGCGGCGTCCTCATCGGTGATCGGGCGCCCCTTGAGGACCGGGTTGCCGAGCGCAGCGAAGTATCCAGGGGTCACTCGCGCCCATCCTGCGCCGCTGTCAGCGTCTGGGCCAGGCGCTGATTTCCCTTCGAAGTAGACCGTCTCGTCCCATTCATCTCCGCTCTGCGGGGTGTAGAGGGACGATGCGACCGACGCCGTTCCAGGAAGAGCAGCCAGTGCATCGTGGATTCTCCGATAGAGCGAGTTGAGCTGCTCAGGTTTGTATCCTGCAAGGAGCGGATCGATATTGATCACGGTTCGCCGATCCTGTTCGAAGCCGAGATCCTGGCGCTCCAGATGGCGCAGGGTGAGTAAGAGCAAGCCGGACGACGATATCAACGCAACCGAGATCGCGACCTGACCCACCACAAGCGCCTTACGAAGCCGCGATCCGGAATGCTTTGTTGAACGATTGGCTCCGCGAAGTGCTTCAATGGGATTCACTCGTGTCGACAGCCACGCTGGAGCGGCACCGAAAAGAACGCACGTGAGGACGGAAAGCACAAGCGCGAATCCAAGAACTGGAAGGGATGGAACAGCTGCGATCGGAACTTCGGTGGTTGTTTGAAATGCAAGGTGAAGAATCATTCGTGTGGTCAGAAATGCTACGCCAAGACCGGCCGCGCCACCGGCGAGCGAAAGCAAAAGGCTTTCAGTGAGCGACTCCTGAAGCAATCGGGCCCGGCGTACGCCGAGGGCCAGGCTGAGCGAGGTCTGTGGCCGGCGATCCATTCCGCGGACGAGCATCAAATTTGCCAGATTGATGCATACGATCAGCAATACGGAAGCTGCGGAGACCATCAATATCCACAGCCAATCTCCGTATTGAAGCTGCATGAATGTCATGCCGGCTCCGCCTGGCACCAGGTTCAATGACTGTTGCGGAAGCTGGACGCGTTCGCTTGCGCTCATTTCGCTCAGATGGGTCCTGAGCCAATCCTGCAGTTCCACTCGCATCTGCGCTTCGATACCTGCGACAGAGCTGCCCGGACGAATCCGCCCAATCATATTGAGCCACGCGACATCTGACTTCCGCAGAAACGAGCTGTCGCCCTTCACCAGAGGTTCGGTTGCCAGGGGCAAGTAGAAGTCGGGCGGCAGGTTGCTCAGAGAATGTCCATAGAAGCTCGGGGGAGCAACGCCGACAATCGTGAATGGCTTCCCGTCGATACGGAACAACGCACCGATCACTGACTGGTCGCGACTGTACTGGTCTCTCCATGCCCGGTAGCTCATCACCGCAACGGGAGGCGCGCCGGCATGATCGTCGCCGGCTGAAAGAAGGCGGCCCGCGATGGCACGAATGCCGAACATCGTGAAGTAGTTCCCCGAGACATATTCGCCGAAGTAGGTCTCCGCCGCCGCGCCGCTACGCGCATCCATGACGCCGAGGAACGTCCCTCCTGAATCGAATGCGGCAAGCTCTTTAAACCCCTGCGTGTGATCGCGCAGGTGAGTGTATAGATCGTCCGACGCAAGTCCATAATCGCCGCCTTCAATGTAGCCGCCATTCACGCAGCACTTCGGCGCCTTACCGATTCGATATAGCTGGTCCGGATGCGGCACAGGCAGCGACTGCAGCAGCACCGCATGGACCAGTGAGAAGATGGAGGTCGTCGCGCCGATTCCCACTGCAAGAGTGAAGATTGCCGTCGCGGTAAACCCTGGGCTATTGCGCAGCCGGCGCAGTGATCGCCGCGTATCCCGAAGCAGAGATTCTGCGAACGGCAAACCTTGTTCGGCCCGGCAGTTTTCCCTAACCGACTGAACCGGGCCGAATTTCAAAACCGCCTGACGCCGGGCCTCCTGCGGATTCATCCCGGCACGGAGGTTCTCGTCGGCTTGCAGCGCAATGTGCGCCTCGATCTCCTCATCGAACCGACTGTCCCGTCCACGTATCATCGTGACGATTTGAGAAAAAAGCCTGCGCAGGTGTTTCATCGGAGGCCCTCTGCTTTCATTGCCAGGAATCTGCCCATGATGCTGGCGGTCTGCTCCCACTCCATGGTCTCAGCCTGAAGCTGCTTCTTCCCATTGCGCGTAAGCCGGTAGAAGCGCGCCCGCCGGTTATTTTCCGAGCAACCCCAATCCGATGCGATGGCGCCTTCCTGCTCCAGTTTCAGGAGAAGGGGGTAAAGGGTGCCCTGATTCACCGAGAGAAGGTCGCCGCTGATTTGCTCGATGCGGCGGGCAATCCCAAAACCGTGTTGCGGCCCCAGGACATCAAGGGTCTTCAGCACCATCAGAGCCAGTGTCCCATGTCGCACGTCGGCCTTGTCCTTCACGCTTCCTCCTTTTGGCTATCAACAGGAGTATGCCATTGCTCCTTTTGGAAAGCAACACGAAAATGCGAGCGTGGATATTGATGGCTGCCGTTTCGGCGGCGGGGCGCGGAAATTGACTGCTCCTTTGGACCCTTCGTTTGAACGAATGCGAACAGGCGCAAATCAATCCTCCCGGCAGTGTATTCGCGCGAAGAATGGGCGCCGGCGGATGATCGGCAACACGGAATAGCGGGTAGCGGCGCTGGGGTTGGCCTGAAATGTCCGGGTAACGGACCCATCAGACATCGCTCCGGAAATGACCTGAATGAGTGCCTGGCCTGTTGGCAACAACTGAGACTCATTTTTGTGGGTCGACGCGCGAGCCTGGTCGGATTGCAGGAGGAGACTGGTCCGAACGCCCACGAAAAGCGATGGGTCACGTGGACGATATCAGGAGATCAAACAGGGATTGGATGAGCATGCGTGTGTTCTTCTGGGGAAGTTCAGGGCCAAGGATCTTCTGCGTGACTGCCAGACCATGGGCAAGGTTGAGCATCACCATGCTGAAATCCTCCGGCTTCAGGCTCGAAGTGATTTCGGAAGATCGCAGGAGGCTCCGAAAGAGTTCACCTCCGTCGCGAACCTGCTGCCGAAGCGCATCAACGAAGCTTTGGCGGATTCGTTCGTTTCGCAGAGCTTCAGCCTCAAATTCGGCACGAAGCACGATCCAGTCAGGGTCGGTCAGCAGGTCAGCAATCGTGTCCCGCATCTTCTTCAGCCGCCCCCTGGCTGAAGACTCTTCCGTGAGAATGGAACGAAAGACATTCAGATGGCGGGCCTGCTCTTCCTGGATCACGGCGAGAAACAGCTCTTCCTTGCCATCGAAGTTCGAATAGAGGGCTCCCCGGGAATAGCCCGCATCTTCGGCGATCTTCTCCGCCACCGCGCCGCCGAGCCCATATCGCAGAAAATGTGTTCGCCCGACAGCGATCAGTGTGGCACGCGTCACAGCCCTGCTCTGCTCGCGTGTCAGTCGCTTGCGTGGCCTGGCGGTGGCTACGGGCATTTTGCTCCTCAGTCTGCCTCAAAGGGCTCCACGAATGTTCGGACTGAAGCCGGTCGGCACATCCCCACGCACAATGAACAATGTGCATCTGGAAACGATTATATCGCCTCCCTTCCAGGAAGACGTGTTGTCCAATCTGGCCTCCGTTGAACGGCAGCAGTCGTTATGAGAGCCATTGTGTCGATCTCCCGTACAGTCTGCATTTACATGGCAGATGCATGCAGTTCTCCGTGTTTGCACCATCTGTGCGTTCAATCAGGTTGACAGCAAGCCCTGGCCACAGACTGGAAATCAACGAAGCTGAATCCTTGTTGCATTCAGATACATCTTGTATCTGACCATGCACGCCATCGCCTGCAGGAAGAGACACAACGGATGACAGCAGAGGTTGATAAAAGCGGGCGATGGAAACCGGACGTCAACCCCTGGTTGATTGCGGGGACCGTGGCTCTGGCGGCCTTCATGGAGGTGCTCGATACTTCCATTGCGAACGTCGCCCTGCCACACATTGCCGGCGATCTGGGCGCCAGTATCAGTCAGGGAACCTGGGTTCTCACGAGCTATCTGGTTTCCAATGCGATCATTCTTCCGGTCGGTGCCTGGGCGTCGAGCGTCATTGGCCGCAA
Organism: Acidobacteriaceae bacterium; assembly: GCA_035482355.1. Taxonomy (GTDB): domain Bacteria; phylum Acidobacteriota; class Terriglobia; order Terriglobales; family Acidobacteriaceae; genus Palsa-343. Next base: position 20,973 of record DATHQV010000208.1, read on the forward strand.
GAACTTCTTTCTGCTCTGCATCACCATCTTCACGGTCGCAAGCTTTCTGTGCGGCATTGCACCGACGCTCCCTGTTCTGCTGCTTGCACGTGTTCTTCAGGGCGTTGGGGGTGGAGGTCTCCAGCCGATGGCGCAGGCCATCATGGCAGATTCGTTCGAACCGCAGAAACGGGGCCAGGCCTTTGCAATCTATGGGCTTGTTGCGGTGCTTGCTCCGTCCCTCGGACCGACGATCGGAGGATGGATCACCGACAACTACTCGTGGCGCTGGATCTTCTACATCAATTTGCCCGTTGGCCTGATCGCATTTTTCCTGGTCAGCCGTCTGGTTCAGGATCCTCCCTGGATCAAAGGCGCAATCGCCAACCTCAGGAAACTGGATACCATCGGCCTCGCACTGCTGACGGTCGCTATGGGCGGGTTGCAGATCATGCTCGACAAGGGAGAGGAGAACGACTGGTTTGCCTCGCCCTTTATCCGCATTTTCTGTTTCCTGTTCGTTGCAGGTATGACAGGCCTGATCTGGTGGCAATGGCGAGCTAAGAACCCGATCATGAACCTGCGTCTGTTTAAGTACAGGAACTTCGCCATCTGCTGCTTCCTGATGATTCTGGTCGGCGGTGTCCTGAATGCAGCAACCGTATTGGAGCCCCAGTTTCTTCAGCAGCTGATGGGGTACACGGCAACCCGGGCCGGGGAGGCGCTGGCGGGCGGGGGGCTTGTATTGCTCGTGGTCATGCCTATGGCGGGGGTGGCGACGGGCAGGTTTCCGGCAAGAAATATGGCAGCGTTCGGCTTCGCCTGTTTTGCCGGCGCCTTCTATTACACCTCGACGCACTTCACGCTCACGATGACGTTTGGTTTCGCCTCCTGGCTGCGAGTGCTGCAAATGTCCTCGATCCCGTTCTGTTTTATTGCCATCACCACCGCTGCGTACGTCGGCCTTCCGAAAGAGGCGAGCAACCAGGTATCAGGAATCATCAACTTTGTGCGAAACGTCGGCGGCAGCATCTTCATCGCGACCACGGGAGCCGTGGTCACCAACCGCTCCCTATTCCACCAGGCGCACCTGCAGGAGTACATGCAGCCTGGCAATCCTGCCTTTGTCACCCATGTCAACGCGCTTACTTCATTCTTCGGCGGGAGCGGCCGAGGGCCGGGGCCGGGCCTGATGGCACGAGCCGCGCTCTATCAGGAACTGAATCGACAGGCGGGTGCGATGTCTTATCAGGACATCTATTTCTTACTCGCCTGCATGTCGGTTGGCATGTTCGGATGCGCCTTCCTCCTCAGAAGGAATAAGCCCGGCGCCGGGGCCTCAGCAGGAGAAGCGATGCACTAACAGCACGCCGCGCTATCCAAGTGGTGGCTCCGACGGTGGGCGCAAGGTCGTCGAGCAGGCGGCTATGAAATCCGTCTCCGTGAAGAAGCCGCAGGCAACGCATCGCGGAATTCCAACGCAGACAGGCTAGTTGGCAAATCGTCAATCGCCAGTCATGTAAGGCGCACAGCCGGAGATCCAAAAGCCCTCGGCCCACGCTGTTGAAGCGTTTCCCGCGCGCGGGCATTACACTGATTCGCGAACGCTTCCTTTCATTTTTTCGCTGCCGGAGATTTCATTGATGGCGTCCCGGGTCTTCTTGCCTGCCCTGCTTTGGCTGATTACCGTTTCGTGTGTGGCGCAGTCCGCGCCTGCCGCTCCTGAAAAACCTGAGGCCAAGGTCGACGCGCTCTTTAAGAAGATGGACACTACCGTCTCTCCAGGCTGCGCGCTCTCGGTGATCCGCGACCACAAGATTATTTACGAGCGCGGGTACGGCATGGCCGACCTCGATCACAATATCCCGATTACGCCGACGACGGTGTTTCATGTGGCGTCGATGTCGAAGCAGTTCACGGCCGCATCGATTCTGCTGCTGGCGCAGGAGGGCAACCTCTCGCTCGACGATCCGGTTCGGAGATACATTCCGGAGTTGGCTGACTTCGGCACGCCGGTGACGATCCGCGAGCTGCTGCATCACACGAGCGGGCTGCGTGACCAGTGGGACCTGCTCGATCTTTGGGGGTGGCGCTATTCGCACGATCTGATCACTGAGGCGGATGTTCTCTACGTGGTGTCGCACCAAAAGGAACTGAACTTTCCTCCCAACACGATGTTTTTGTACAGCAACACCGGGTATACGCTGCTGGCGCAGATTGTGGCGCGGGTGAGCGGACACTCGCTGCGCAGCTTTACCACGGCGCGCATTTTCGATCCGCTGGGGATGAAGAGCACGCACTTCCGCGACAACTTCGATGAGATCGTGAAGAACATGGCCTACGGCTACGTGCCCTCAGGCGACACGTATCAGCTGAACGTGACCAATTTTGACACTGTGGGCGCGACGAGCCTGCTGACCACGGTGGAAGACCTTGCCCTGTGGGACGACAACTTCTATACGGCTCGCGTTGGCGGAGCGGCACTGATCGAGCAGATACAGGAACGCGGCAAGCTGAACGACGGAACGCAGCTCGACTACGCGGCTGGCCTCGAGATCGGCAAATATCGCGGCCTGAACACCGTCGATCACAGCGGCGGCGACGCCGGGTACCGCTCGGACATGATCCGCTTCCCCGATCAGCATTTCACCGTGGCCTGCCTGTGCAATCTCGGCTCTGCCGATCCCGGCGATCTGACGAAGAAAGTCGCTGAGATCTATCTCGGCTCGGCGATGCAACCGGTCGAGTCGACTCACCTCGCGGAAATCAAACCGATCACGCTCACGCCGGAGCAGATGCAGGCTAAAGTTGGCGTCTACGTGAACGTGAAAGACCCGGACGATCTGGTGCGCTTGGTGATGAAAGATGGCGGACTCCAGGTGGGCAATGTGGGAGAAGGCGACACCTATGCGGTGGAGGCTATCAGCGAAAACCATTTCCGTTTGGCGATTGCGCCCGACGAGCTCACATTTTCACCCGGCAAGCCGGGCGCGCCGCAGCAATTGGCGATCAAGCACGGGGACGGTAAGAGCGACACGTTCTCTGAGGCGGCGGCCTTCGCGCCGTCGAGCGCGCAGCTCAGCGAATACGCAGGTATCTACAGCAGCCGCGAGATCGATCCGCTTTATGAGCTGAAGGTTGAATCCGGCCCCGTCGGCAAGGAGAGCCTTGTGATTCATCGGCTCAAAGATGGTCCTGACACGCTGCACGCTGCTACGCGCGACTTCTTCACGGCAAATCTGGGCAAGTTTCGGTTTACGCGCGACAGCAAGGGCGCGGTCAACGGGTTTCTGCTGACAACGGGACGTACTGTCGATCTTCGGTTTGAGCGGGGGCGGCCGGGGATTCCGGCACGGTAGGGGCGAGGCCAAGCGTGTTGCGTGTAGACGGACGAAAGAGCCGGACCTTTGGGGGTCCGGCTTTTCATTTTGGGAAGGGCTGGGTACTTACGTTTGGGCGACGGCGGCAACTTCCACGGCCTGGGTGTCCATTTCCGCGGCGCGCTTGTGGAGCTGATGGTGGAGGCAATAGAGGGCGAGCTCGAGACGATCGGAAACGCCGAGCTTGTCGTAGATTTTGCGGAGATAGTTTTTGACGACCTGTTCGGTGGTGCCGAGCTGGTAGGCAATTTCCTTATTGCGCTTGCCCTGGGTGATGCCCGCGATGATGAGCATCTCTTTCTGATTCAGGCGAGGCTGATTGCGCGGATTCACGAGCGAAGTGGCCTGCGAACGATAGGCCTCGATGACCCAGTTGATGGACTGGTTGTCGATCCATGTTTCGCCGGCGGCAATTTTTCGGACGCACTTGATGAGCAGGTCGGGCGAGATGGACCGAGGAATGATGCCGCGGACGCCGCGTCGGTAAAGGTCGACGGTGTGAGCCTCATCGGTGGATGCGGCCTGGACAATGACTTTGAGATGTGGAGCGTGGCGCACGATGGAGGGCACAGCATTGGCCGTGCCGGTGATCATGGCGCCTTCGAGGAGGAGAACGTCAGCGGGATGGCGCTGCACAATGTCCTGCAGGGCCGTAAGGGTGTCAGCTTCAGCTACAACGGAAATGCCTGATTCAGGGCCGAAGACCTTGCGCATGCCAACGCGGTAGATTGCCTGGGAATCGGCAAGGATGACCTGAACCTGGGGCGAGAGCGGTGCGAGCTGGTGGGCGTCGCCATTGCTGTGTCCGTTTGTTTGCGTCATAAATTCGTGTTTGAACTCGCTTATTGAAATCTGTAATCGTCGATGACAGCGGCAGCGAACGGCTGCCCATGCTTCCAGTACGAGCGAACGATGCGCCCCGAGCCATGCACCGCGGCGGTTACGGAGAATCCCATCGAGCCAGCTGGGATTTCCAGCAGGAACTCGATCATGTGACCGACCGGCAGCGGCTCATGCAAGCGGAGCAGCACACCGCTGGCGGAAAGGTCAACGGTAACGGCCTCGCATTCGTGGCCGTCGCACAGCAAAGTTACGCGCAAATGAAGCGGATAGCGGACAGCGCCTCTGAGAGCACGACCGTCCTCAACGCCAGAAGCCGGGCACACTGCGAAGTCCATAGGATCTACTCCGAACACCTTCCCTACAGTACCCGCAAAATACAGCAAGAACTAATTACCAAAGTTTACACGCGCGATTCCAGTTGTAAACCTGGAATGAATTTGGGGCAATGACCAAAAAGGGGGAGGTAACCCCCTTTTGGGGGATAGGGGTGTGCAGGTGATTACTTATCTTTCCCTTTTCTGTCAGTTAGTTACGGGTTAAATAGGGCTGCGGAAGCGCCGACCCAGGATTGGCCACGGTTGTGGTCAACGCCCATCATGATCCCGCGACCAAGGCGGACCAGGCAGGTGAGCGGGGTGAGAACACCGCGGTCGGGCCAGACATAAAGGATGCGGATTTCAGCGTTGGTGGGCCCGGCGGGGGTGTCGATGACGGGATCGAAGGAGACACGCTGCTGGAGGAGGTATTGGTTGCGCTGAAAGGGCGGGATGGCGGCTAGCTGCTCGTCGGTTGGGGCGAAACAGATTCCCTGCCCGGCAAAGGAATACAGGGGTTTGAGGATCCAGTTGTTGCGATCGGCGGGAAGGCGGTTTTGGTGCTGGCCTTTGAAGTAGTCGGAGAGAAAGACGGCGGGGGGAACGGCGGGGTGGTCAAGCCAGGGCAGCGAGAACTTGCTGACGTGGAAATACCAGTTGGGATGGCCGGCCCATTCGACGTCGAAGGATTCGCGGTAGTCGAAGCGGAGATGGATTTGTTTGCGGACGAGTTCGTCGACGATGGCGCGGTTGTAGATGCGGCGGATGGGGACAACGCGGCGGCCATCTCGATAGCAGAGGCGGATGCGGCCGCTGACACGTCCCTCGGACTCGACGACATGTGGCTCGATGCCGGCAATGTCGACGATGCGGATCCCAAGGCGTTCGGCGGTGACGTTGAAGTCGGGCAGGGTCTTTTGGGTGGCGGGGTCAACGTCGGCGAGGACGACGTGGTCGGGATCGTGGTTGGCGACGATGATGCGCTCGAGGAGCTTCCAGTATGCGGATTCATCGAGGCCGCCGAGCAGGCAGCGCAGCGAGGACGGCAGGGAGAATGCGGTGCGATAGGCTTCGTTGAGGACCCACTGAAATCCGAAGATGGAGGGGAAAGCCTGCATTTCGACGAGGCGCGGAGTGAGGCGGCCGTCGGGTTCGCGAACGAGGCCGAAGTCGGCGGTGAGGAAGTGGGGATGCGCGTCCTGATCGGCGGCGCGCCAGGCTTCAGGAATGGCGGCGAGGGAGCGGGCGAGATAGACAGGGTCGTCGACGAGGCGGTGGGTGAGCTCGGCGCCGATGGCGGCCATTTCTTCGAGCATTTCGCGGGGGAAAAAGCAGGGCGTTTCCGCGATGGCGAAGGAGACATGGGTGCGCGTGACCGCGTCGAGCGAGTGCAGCATAGTGCGGAAGGCATCGGGGCGGAACTGGCCGTTGAAGGCTTTGCGGAGCTCGGGGATCACACGATGAGGGTAATGCGCGGGAGGTGCGGGGAGCAATTGATGGTTACTGAAACGAGTAAGTAATCTTCGGCCGGGAGGGGATTACCTCGGTGCCAGAGGCAGCGATGAGGCGGTCAGCGGTGGGACGGTCAGCGAAAGACGCTACGCGGGCGAGAAAAAATGCCGGCTTTGGGCCGACATTTTTATGCTGCGAAGATTGGGATGGGGCTTAGGCGGATTTCTTTGCGCCTACGGCTTTGACGCGGGCGTTGAGGCGGCTCTTGTAGCGGGAGGCGGTGTTCTTGTGGATGACGCCCTTCTGCACGCTCTTGTCGATGGCGGAGACGGTGGCGCGATACTGCTCACCGGCAGCCTTGGGGTCGCCCGCCTGGATGGCCTCGCGCAGGGAGCGGAGGGAGGAGCGGAAGGTGCTGCGGTTGGAACGGTTCACCGCGGTCCTGGTAACGGTCTGACGGGCGCGCTTGAGCGAGGAAACATGGTTCGCCATGGGTGATTCAAATCTCTCTTTCGCAATGGATGCAGGCAGGAGGGACGCAAATAGCGCATCCGCCGCAAACACTAAGTTTACGGCAAGCGGGGCGTGGGGTCAATGGAGATCAAAGGGGGCAGCTTTTGCCACAACTGACCTTCGCGGTATCTTCCGTTCTAAGTGACAGCGGTCACTGACATTCGAGGTGTCAGTGTTTATGTCTCGAACAGATGGAAATGCGGTGAGCCAGATGGCCAGCCTGTTCCACGACATCCGTTATGCGCTGCGCCAGCTGGGCCGCAGCCCAACCTTCGCGGCAGCCGCGATCCTGATGCTGGCCCTGGGCATCTGCGCCACGAGCACGGCGCTGAGCTGGATCGAAGGCACAATGTTGCGGCCGGTGCCAGGCGCGCGCGACACGGACGGGTTGGTCACGATCATGCGGGGCCAGTGGAATGTCTCCCCAGCGCCGCCTTTCTCCTATCCGGACTATCGCGACCTGAGGAGCGCCAACCGCACCTTCAGCGGCATCCTCGGTTACCACCACGAGTGGGCCACGATGACCCTCGGCAACTCGCAGGAGCGGGTCTACGCCGCGCAGGTGACGGGAAACTACTTCGACGTGCTGAGAATCCGCCCAATTCTGGGCCGCTTCTTCCGCGTGGATGAAGAGGCACAGCGGGGCGGGGTGCCCTACGTGGTGCTCGGCTACTCGCTGTGGAAGAACCGATTCGCGGGCGATCCGGCAATCGTGGGGAAGTCCATCGATATCCAGCACCAGCCATTTACGATCATCGGAGTAGCGCCGGAGGGCTTCGTTGGCTGCATGCCGGCCATCCGTGAGGAGGTGTGGGCGCCACTCGCGGTCAATACGACGCCGGGCGGAAACGACTGGAACGTGATGCATCGGGAAAACGCCTGGCTCAACGTGGTGGGCCGGCTGCGTCCCGGGGTGAACCAGCGCGCTGCCACGCAGGACCTGGAAGCGATCATGCACGGGCTGGTCGCCGCGTACCCTAACGAGCACCCGGGGGTGAACACCATCACGCTGGATCCGCTGTGGCGGTCGCCCTTTGGCGGCAACGGCTACTTCGCGTCGTCGCTGCCGATCCTGCTGGCATTTGCGGCACTGGTGCTGCTGCTAACCTGCGCGAATGTATCCACGCTGATGCTGGTGCGGTTTGTGGCGCGGGCGCGGGATCTGGCGATCCGGCAATCGCTGGGCGCGAGTCGAACCGAGCTGATGGGACAGATGATCCTCGAAGGGTTGTTTGTCTCGCTCGCCGGGTCAGGCCTAGCGCTCATCCTGACGGTTTGGACGTCGAAGATGCTGGGGCGCTTCGTTCCGCCAAGTTCCAATCCGATCGTAGTGAGCGGCACGGTCGATCAGAGCGTTATGCTGGTGGTATTGATGATTGCGATGGGCGCGGGTGTGCTCTGCGGAGCGGTGCCAGCCTTGCGTTCCTCCCACATCACGCCGGCCGAGGTACTCCGGCAGGACTCGGGGAGCCAATTCTCCGGGTCGCGTAACCGGCATGTGCTGAGCGGGCTTGTGGTTGTGCAGGTTGGGCTCTCGGTAGCCCTGCTGGTTTGCGCGGGGCTGTTCCTGCGGACGCTCCGCAACACGGCGAACGCAGATCCTGGCTTCGATCAGACGCATGTGCTCACGGCCAGCATCGGTTTGAACGTTGGCTATTCGCAAACTGAGATCCATCGCTTCCAGCAGAAGATTCTGGCGCACGCGCGGGAGCTGCCGGGGGTGACGCAGGTTTCACTCACGGACTGGCTGCCGCTGGGCCTAAGCCGGAAGACTGCCGACGTATGGCGCGAGGGTTACGTTCCGCAGCCGCATGAGTCCGGTGAAGTGGGCCGCGCCGATGTCTCCGCGGATTATTTTGCGACTCTGCGAATCGCGATGATCGAAGGCCGCGCCTTCACCGATGGGGACACCGAGAATGCGCCGCCCGTGGTGATCGTGGATCAGACAGCGGCTGCTCGCTATTGGCCCGGCCAGGATCCGGTGGGACGCAGGCTGAAGATGTGGAATAGCCTTTGGACCGTCATCGGCGTCGCAAAAAACAGCACGCATTACCGCATTGGAGGGCCGGCGGAGGCGATGATCTACAATTCGATCCTGCAAACCGGCGATCCGGAAACGATTTTGCAGGTGCGCACGCCGGGGGATCCGGAAGCTATGGCGCCTGCGGTGGTGGAGGCGATTCACCAGATCGATCCGCAGTGGCTGGTGTACGACGTGCGCCCCTTGCGGCAGTCCACCGAAGTGGCCAGCACCTTCGCTATCGTCGAGTCCACCTTCGCCTCAGCGTTCGCGCTGTTGGCGCTGGTGCTGGCCGCGACGGGCATCTATGGCGTGCTGGCCTACCGCACGCAGTTGCGCACCCACGAAATCGGCATCCGCATGGCGCTGGGGGCGGGGCGCCGGGATGTGCTGTGGCTGGTTCTGCGCCAGGGGCTGCGACTGGCCTTTCCAGGCATCGCTCTCGGCCTTGTTCTGAGCATTGTGTTGACGCACTTCATCACCGCACATCTTTATGGAGTCAGCCCGGTTGACCCGCTTACCTTCGCGGCGGTCACGGTGCTGTTGGCGGTGGTGGCGGGGGCCGCGTCGTCGCTGCCTGCGCTGCGGGCGATGCGCGTCGATCCAATCGCGGCCATCCACGAGCCGTAAGGCATGAAGACGAAACGCAGTGCGATTGTGTCCGCCGTCCCTGCTCCGTGATAGTGTGCTGCATGAGAAAGGGGCCTCGGATCGAGATGCGTGGACTTTGGATTCTGGCAGTGATGGCAGCGGGAGCAGGGCCTGCGGTGGCGCAGAACGTGCAGTGTCCGGTGGCAGCGCAGGCTAAGACGACGGAAGCGGAGCTGGCGGTTCTGAGCCGCGATTACGACAAGGCAACGTCACTCTACCAGGCGGACCTGGCGAAGACGCCGAATGATCCGGAGGCAACTGCGGGGCTGGTGCAGGTGATGCTGCGGCAGCAGAAATGGTCCGATGCCGAAGCGCTGGCGGAAAAGGGCGTGGCTGCCAACCCTCGCAGCGTGGTGATGCTGACGGCGCTGGGCGAGGCGCAGGTGCGCGCGGGCAAGCCGTGGGATGCGTGGCAGACGCTGAAGACGGCGAACGGCATCGATTTGTGCTACGCGCGGGAGCATTTGCTGTTTTCGCAACTGGCGCACATCAATTCCCTGTATGCGACGGCGCTGAAAGAGGCGCGGATGGCGCACATGCTGGACCCGCACGATCCGGAGATTCGGAGCGAGTGGATCTGGACGCTGCCGGCGGCGGAGCGCATGAAGGAGCTGGAGGCGTATCTGGCGTCGCCGACGGGGGACGATCCGGATGACATCCGCCACATGCAACAGCTGCTGGACTTTATGAAGAGGTCGGCGGACACGCCGCATAAGGCATGCCGGCTCGTGTCGAAGGCGGATTCGACGGAGATTCCGTTTGCATATCTGATGGCGGATGCGCAGCGCATCAAGGCATTCGGGCTGGAAGTGAAACTGAATGGGAAGACGGCGCGGCTGCAAATTGACACGGGGGCGGGGGGCATTTTGATCAGCCGGTCGGTGGCGGAGCGCGCCGGGCTGAAGGCCGTTTCGCACACAGAGATGGGCGGGGTGGGATCGAAGGGATATCAGGCGGGCTACACGGCGTATGCGGACTCGATCCAGATTGGCGGGCTTGAGTTTCAGGATTGCGAAGTGCGCGTGCTGGACAGCCGGAACGTGGCGGATGAAGACGGATTGATTGGGATGGATGTGTTCAGCCGCTTCCTGGTGACGCTGGATTACCCAATGCGCAAGCTGGGGCTGGGGCCGCTGCCGCCGCGGCCGGGCGAAGCAGAGACGACGCCGACGCTGCGGAGCGATCAGGCTGAGAGCAACCCAGGCGGAGATACAAATGAGAGCGCGGCGAGCAGCGCGGATGCCGGCGACAAGCCAGCGGCGCAGGCGGCTACGCCGGTAGCGCATGGGCCATTCGACCGGTATATCGCGCCGGAGATGAAGGACTGGACGGCGGTGTATCGGGTGGGTCATCAGCTCCTTTTGCCAGTGAACATGAACAAGAAAGTGAACAAGCTTTTCATTCTGGACACGGGGGCGTGGGCCACGAGCGTGGCTCCCGATGCGGCGCGGGAGGTGACCAAGGTGAACAGCGCCGGAGACCAGATGAAGGTGAAGGGGATCAGCGGAACGGTGCAACAGGCGTACTTCGCCGATCAGATCACGTTTTACTTTGCGCATCTGGGACAGATGGTGCAGATGGTGCCGTCGTTCGATATAGCGAATGTGAGCAAGAGCACGGGGATGGAAGTTTCAGGGTTTATTGGGGCGAGCACCATCGATTTGACGACGCTGAAGATCGATTACCGGGATGGGCTGATCCACTTCGACTACACGGCGAACCGGGGGTACGTGCGCAGCGCGGGGCCGTAGAGAGATCTCTGGCGGACATGGGGGTGCGCTAAACTCACCTCCGTGCACCACGAGCAAGCACTTGTCGCCGCTTTTGTGACGCGCAGTAAGCGTGACCGGTACCGCGAGTTTCTCGACAATCCGCGGGTGCGCCATCAGTTTACACATCGGCTCGCGCACTTCACCGATTTTGATCCCAGGTATCGTCTCCCGTTTCTCAGCAGACAACTCTTCGTCGGTAACATCACCAGCGAATTGCAAAAACGGCACTCCCCCAGCGTTGTTTTCGCGATCTCTGAGGATCCTGCGCTCGACCAGAAGGAGGTCCTGCTCAGCGACGCTCTGCCGTTGATCGTCGGACGCGGCATGGGGACCGTGCTCTCCTGTCTTCCCGGACGTCTTGCGTTTGTGGAGACTGAGGACGAGCGATTCATTCTCGAACGTCACGATCCGCTCGAAAAGCGCGAGTATGTGCGCTTCGTCGTCGGGCGCAAGGACGAGGACAGTCACGTTGAGCAGGGAATATTTCAAGCAATCATGCTGGCGCTGGAATGGGGAATGATTATCGGTCAAGACGCCGACGAATTGTGTGAGCTGCGCGAGTGGTTCAACGACAATCTGGAGAAGCCAACTTCCTTCGGACGGGACACGCTTCGCCTTGGGATCTGTCGGTTTAAGACGGGCGCCGCCGAGCACATTTCCCGCATATGGGAAATGGTTCGCATCCTCGAACGCCACGGCATCTACGTGAAGAAAATCAGGACGGACAAGCCCGGCTACGTACTCTACGAAGACGAGTGGCAACTGGTTGCCGAGCCGTTTCGCAAAGGCACGATGGCGCGAAAGTAAGAAGCTGCGGGATGCTGAATTATGCGCGCGATTACGGCATAACCGTGATCATGACGGCGCCGTGGCTGGGGACCTGAGCACCGTAGCCGCCTTTTTGGTCCGCTGCGGATTGTTTGGACCAGAGGTCGCGGACCGTCGCGGTGAGGGTGTTGGGGTAGCCGATGTCGGTCCAGGCTACGTTGATTTGCGCTGCTGCGGCGCTGCGATTGAGGAGAACCACGGCGCGTCCGCCGTTGGCGAGTTGCTTCGACCAGACTTCGAGGTCGCCGTCTTTCTTCACGCGATGGCCCTGGATGCCGAGGGGATCCTGATCGATGGCGATGACGTCTTTGTTGAGCAGGATGGACTGCGTGTCCGCGGACATGTGAGCGACGTCGTTGCCGACCAGCAGTGGCGCGGCGAGGAGAGCCCACATGCTGAAGTGGGCGCGATCTTCGCCGGTGGTCATGCCGCCGTTGCCGACTTCGAGCATGTCAGGATCGTTCCAGTGGCCGGGCCCGGCGTAGGGGTAGAGCTCGCTCACCTGGTCGAGGATGAGAGTGACGCCGTTGCCGCCCCAGTCCTTCTTGCAATCCCAGCAATCCTGAATGTCGCCGGTGGAGCGCCAGAGATTGCCGACGGGGCCGGCCCAGAGCCAGGGCTTGTTCGATCCCCACTCGCAGATGCTGAAGACGATGGGTCGCCCCGTGGCGAGGATGGCGTCGCGCATGAGGGTGTAGGAGGATTCGGCGGACTGGCCAGGGAGGGTGTTGCACCAATCGATTTTGACGTAGTCGACGCCCCAGTCGGCCCACTGTTTCGCGTCCTGATATTCGTGCCCCATGGTGCCGGGGCGGCCAGCACAGGTTTTGGCGCCGGCGTCGGTGTAGAGGCCGAACTTGAGGCCTTTGCTGTGAACGTAGTCGGCGAGGGCTTTGATGCCGGAGGGAAACTTGGAGGCGTCGGCGACGATGTTGCCGTTGGCGTCGCGGCTGATCTGCCAGCAGTCGTCGAGATTGACGTACTGGTAGCCGGCGTCCTTCATGCCGTTGGAGGCGATGGTGTCGGCGGTTTCGCGAATGACCTTCTCGTTGAGGCCCTTGCAGGCGAATTTGTTCCAGCTGTTCCAGCCCATGGGCGGAGTGCGGGCGAGGCCGTTATCGAGCGCGTGGCCTGCAAACGGATACATTGCGGGAAGAAGAACGAGAATGGCCAGGGCGCGGAAGCTTATCGATCGCATGAAAGAATCCCTCTTGCCGGTGGAGGATTGGCGCGCAGAGCGCGGAGGATCACGCGGCGCGGCAGCGTGGAATTCCATCGACGGAAAATGGTAGCACGGTGGTTGGGCCAACCTTCGCGCGGGGAATTGTTCTATTGTTTTCTATGTTGCTGGAGCGGAAGAATGCCGCGCGACGCACAGGTTGAGAGGTTATAGCGACGATGGAAATTTCCGAACTTTTGGCGGGCGTAACGGCGCCGAAACCGCGGCAGCCGCGGCCCATCATCAACATTGGCGCGGGCAGCATTGTGCACGATGCGCATTTGCCGGCGTACCGGAAAGCTGGGTTTCCGGTGGCGGCGATTGTGGACCTGGATTTGGAGCGGGCACAGGGGCTGGCGCAGCAGTTTGGGATTGGGCTGGCGACCAAGTCGCTGGAAGAGGCGATCCAGCAGTCGCCGCGTGATGCGATTTTCGACATTGCGGTGCCGGCGAAGAAGATTGCGGATATTTTGCCGGGTCTGCCGGATGGAGCGGCGGTGCTGATCCAAAAGCCGATGGGCGAAACGCTGGAAGAGGCGCTGACGATTTTGAAAATTTGCCGGGAGAAGCGGCTGACGGCGGCGGTGAATTTCCAGCTGCGCTGGGCTCCGGCGATGATGGCGGCGCGGAAGCTGGCGGATGTGGGGATGCTCGGCGATATCCACGACATGGAAGTGCTGGTGAATGTTTTTATGCCGTGGGATATTTGGAAATTTCTGGCGACGGCGCCGCGGCTGGAGATTCTGTACCACAGCATTCACTACATCGATTTGGTGCGGGCGTGGTTTGGAAATCCGCAGAAGGTGCTGGCGAAGACGGTGAGGAATCCGCGGACGCCGGGGCTGGCAGCAACGAAGAGCGTGATCGTGCTGGACTACGGCGAGTGGAAACGCGTGTACATCGCGACGAATCACGGCAACGATTTTGGCGGCGACCAGATTAGCCAGGTGCGCTGGGAAGGCGGCCAGGGCGCGATGGTGGCGACGATGGGCGTGAATCTGGATTATCCGACGGGACGGCCGGACGAGCTGCGGCTGGCGAGGCGTTCATCGCAGGGAGGCGAGGCGTGGACGGCGCTTCCCTGCTCCGGCAACTGGTTTCCGGATGCGTTTATGGGATCGATGGGGTCGCTGCAGGCGTTTGTGGCGGGCGAGACGAAGGAGTTGCCGACGAGCGTGGAGTCCGCGATGGATACGATGCGGACGGTGGAGGCGGCTTATTTGTCCAGTGAGCGGGATGGGGTGGAGTTGCCGGAGTAGCGATGGCTGTCAGCTAAAGACTGGTAGCGCAGATTCGATTTGGGTGGGAGCTCGATGAGTGAGTTGAAGATTACCGGCGTGCGCGTGATTGATTTGCGCTTCCCTACTTCGCGGGAGGCGATTGGATCGGACGCGGTAAATAAGGATCCGGATTACTCGGCGGCGTATTGCGTGCTGGAGACGAACAGCGACCTGCGCGGGTATGGCATCACGTTCACGCTGGGGCGCGGAACGGATTTGGTGGTGCGGGCAGTGGAGTATCTGGCGCGGTTTGCGGTGGGACGGACGCTGGATTCGATCACGCAGGATTTTGTGGGATTTTTTCGCGAGGTGACCGGGGACACGCAGTACCGGTGGCTGGGTCCGGAAAAGGGTGTTGTGCATTTGGCGGTGGCCGCGCTGCTGAATGCGGTGTGGGATTTGTGGGCGCGCGCGGAGAAGAAGCCGCTGTGGAAGCTGCTGGCGGAGATGCCGGCGGAGCAGTTGGTGAGCACGATTGATTTCCGATACATCACGGATGCGCTGCAGCCGGAAGAGGCGCTGGAGATGTTGCAGGAACGTGGGCGGGGATTGGCAGAGCGGTTGGAGACGCTCAAGCGGGATGGTTATCCGGCGTACACGACGAGCGTGGGATGGTTCGGGTACAGCGATGCGAAGATCGAGCGGCTGGCGCATGAGGCGCTGGCGGAGGGATGGACGCATTTCAAGCTGAAGGTGGGCGGCGATGCGGCGGAAGACCTGCGGCGGGCGCGGCTGGTGCGGGAGAAAATTGGGCCCAACGCAAAGTTGATGGTGGATGCGAATCAGAAATGGGATGTTGAGGAAGCGATTGCGCGGACGCGGCAGCTTGCGGAGGTGGAGTTGTGGTGGATGGAGGAGCCGACGAGTCCGGACGATGTGCTGGGGCATGCGCGGATCCGGCGCGAGACGGGGGTGCGGATTGCGACGGGAGAACACTGCCAGAAT
The DNA here is from genome assembly GCA_035482355.1 of Acidobacteriaceae bacterium. Lineage (GTDB taxonomy): Bacteria > Acidobacteriota > Terriglobia > Terriglobales > Acidobacteriaceae > Palsa-343. Next base: position 36,169 of record DATHQV010000208.1, read on the forward strand.
CGCGTGATGTTTAAGCAGTTGCTGCAGGCGGAGGCGATTGACGTGTGCCAGATTGACAGCTGCCGCCTGGCGGGAGTGAATGAGAATTTGGCAGTGATGTTGATGGCGGCGAAGTTTGGGGTTCCGGTGTGTCCGCATGCAGGCGGCGTGGGGCTGTGCGAGATGGTGCAGCATCTGTCGGCGTTCGATTATTTGCGGGTGTCGGCGACGATGGCGGACCGGGTGACGGAGTTTGTGGATCATCTGCACGAACATTTTGTCGATCCGGTGCGGATGCGGCGCGGGCGGTATCTGCTGCCGGAGCAGGCGGGATACAGCAGCGAGATCAAAGTGGAGACGCTCGAACAATATCGATTCCCGGATGGTCCGGTGTGGAAGGAAATGCCATGAGGATTGTTACGTTTTGTCTGGTGGACGGGAATCCGCGACCGGGGATTCTGCTGGAGGATGGGATTATCGATCTTTCCGAGCAGAAATTTGAGAGCGTACTGGAGTTGATTGCGGGCGGCGGGAAAGCGGTGGCGGAAGGGCGCAAGGTGCCGCTGGATGTGGCGACGCTGCTGGCGCCGATTGAGAATCCGCCGCGGATTTTCTGCATTGGGCTGAATTATCGCGACCACGCGATTGAGTCGGGAATGGAAATTCCCGCGGTGCCGACGGTGTTTTTGAAGCTGGCGTCGGCGATTGTGGGGCCGGGTGCGCCGATTGTGCTGCCGAAGAATTCGAAGCAGCCGGATTACGAGGCGGAGCTGGCGGTGGTGATCGGACAGGGCGGGTTCCGGATCGGGGCGAACGCCTGGAAGGAGCACGTGTTCGGCTACACGATTTTGAACGACGTGAGCGCGCGCGATGTGCAACTGGCGACGTCGCAGTGGACGCTGGGCAAAAGCTTTCCGACATTTTGTCCGATGGGACCGGCGATTGTGACGGCCGATGCGATTCCCGATCCGCATGCGCTGGATATTCGGCTGAGTATTGACGGCGAGGAGATGCAGCACTCGAATACGCGGGAATTGATTTTCAGGATTCCGGAATTGATTGAATATATTTCGTCGATTACGCCGCTGGAGGCGGGCGATGTGATCAGCACGGGAACGCCGCAGGGCGTGGGGCTGGGGCGGAAGCCGCAGCGGTGGCTCGTGCCGGGGGAGACGGTGACGGTGAGTGTTGAGGGGTTGGGTGAATTGGTGAATCGGACGGTTGCGGAGGAGTAGGGCGCAGGGGCTAAAGCCCCGCGTTTTTCTGACTTTTCGGCACGGCTGAAGCCGTGCCCTGATACGAAACGGGCGCTTCGCGCAAAGGCCCATGTCGCCAACCCCAGGGACATGGGGCACCCAGCGCTTTGAAGTCGAATGAATTTGTTCGAGCGCTTTACGTGATTTTGCTTAGGTATTCGTAGCTTTTGCGGAGGGCGTCGATGGGTGGGATGGCGGTTTGGTCCTGCTCGACGAAGTAGTGTTCGACGCCAGCACGCTTCCCCTCCGCGATGATTGCTTTCCAATCGAGCGTGCCGCTGCCTACGGGGACGAAGTGCGCGGAGTCCTGGTTCATGGCGAAGGAGGGCGGGAAACCGGCTTTGCGATCTTTGAGGTGCAGCATTTTGAGGCGCGGGCCGAGGCGGCGGAGAAGCGTGAGGGGATCGATACCGGCCTGCGCGACCCAGTAGCAATCGACTTCAAAGAAGACGAGGTTCGGATCGGTAGATTCGATGAGGACGTCGTAGCCAGTTTTGCCGGCTTGCTCGGTGGAGAATGGTCGAAATTCGTAATCGTGATTGTGGAAGGCGAAGCGCAGGCCGAGGTCTTTGGCGCGCTGTCCCCAGTCGTTGAATTGTTTGGCCGCGGTTGCGAAGCCCTGCGCGGAACCCCACAGCGACGGATCGATCACGGAGCACACCATCCATGAGGCGCCGAGCTCTTTTGTGTAATTGAAGTGCGTGTCGATGTCTTTGTAGCCGTAATGGGCACTGGGGACGGTGAGCCCGGCACTGGTGATGATGTGGTTCAGCGTAGCGGCGGGGTTGGTGTAGAGGTCGCCGTAGGTTTCGACTTCCTGATAACCGATGCGGGCGATTTGTTCAAGGACGCGAGGCAGATCTTGTGCGGCCTCTTTGCGAACGGTGTAGAGCTGAGCTCCCAGCGGGATGTGATCTGCGGCCCAGGCGCGACGTCCGGCGAGAGCCATAGCGGGGAGCAGCGTTGCAGCATTGCGGAGGAAGGTTCGACGCGAAGGCATAATGGAACCCATCTTACGAAAACGATTCAGGCAGAGACAACCAGGGGGAGCCAGAAGGTGAAGCGCGTGCCTTCTCCGGCGCGGCTGGCGAGTTCGATGCCGCCGCCGTGGGCTTCCACGATGGCGCGGGCGATGGCGAGGCCCATGCCGGTGCCGCCCACCTGCGACTTCTGTTTGCGGCCACGGAAAAATTTATCGAAGACGAAGGGCTGTTCGCTGACGTCGATGCCGGGACCACGATCGGCGACGGTAATGAGGAGGCGATCGTCGCGGCGCGATGCGCCGATGGTGATTGCGGAGCCGGCGGGCGAATAGCGTGCGGCGTTTTCGAGGATGTGGCGGAGGACGCGATGGACGAGGGAGCGATCGATGGAGGTGCGCGGGAGGTCTGGTGCGATCTCAAGTTCGATGGGACGATCGCGGAGAACGGGGCGCATTTCTTCCACGGTCATTTCAATGAGCTCGCGTACGTCCTGCGGCTCGGGATTGATTTGAACGGCGGCCGCGTCGAGCTGGGCCATTTCGACGGCCTGGCCGATGAGGCGATTGAGGCGCGCGCTTTCTTCATCGACCACGGCTACCAATTCGACGCGGTCGGATTCAGGGAGGTCGGGCGCGCTGGCGAGCGTGGTAGCGGCGGCGCGGATGGCGGTGAGCGGCGTGCGGAGGTCGTGAGTGACGGAGTCGAGCAGCGCGGAACGGAGGCGTTCGCCTTCACGCCATGCTTCGAGGCGGCTGCTGCGTTCAAGAGCGGCGGCGCGTTCGAGAGCAATGGCGACCAGGCTGCCGATGGCCTCGTAAATCTCAGTCGAGAAGCGGCCATCGGTGACGGCGAGTGCGCCGGGCGAGCGCATGCCGAGAGAAAGCGGGATGATGCGGATGCCGTCGCGCGCGGTGACACCCGCGTCCGCCTGGCTGGAGGCGAGCTTGAGATCGACAACGGGGAGTAACTCGTTTTGCGGATCGGAGAAGTACGCGGCATCGTCGTCGCGGACGTAGAGTGCGACAGCGCTGAATCCGAAGACCGAGGCAGCGACGGAGGGAGTAGCGCGGGCGACGCTGCGGAAATCTTCCTGGAGGAGGAGCTGCTGGCTGAATTCGTAGAGTAACTCGACTTCGCGGCGGCGAGCCTCGGAAGCTTCAGCGTGGCGATGCTCGCGATCGGAGAGATGACTGACCAGAAAGCTGGCGCAGAGAAAGGCGGCGAGAGCGATCCAGTTACGACGGTCGGCAATGGTGAGACGGCCGATGGGCGGCAGGAAATAGAAGTTGTAAAGGACCGTGCACAGCAGGGAGAGAAAGACCGAGTAAGTGAGACGCCAGCGCGATGCCGTGAGTAACACGAGCATGAGGAAGCTGAGCGCAACTGTCGTCTGATTGACGGGAAGGATGGTGCGGAACAGGATGACGAGCAGCGCGGCAGCCGCGGTGAGGACGGCACAACGCATGAACGCCTGGCCCAGTCGCGCTGTATGCTTCTCCATGAAAGGCGATCATACCCCGGAGCAAGGCTTATGGCGGAACGGATTCTGGTACTGGATGATGAAGTGCAGATCACGCGGGTGCTGCGCGCGTCGCTGTCGGCGCAGAGGTACGACGTGCGGACGGCGAACGATCCTGAAGAGGCGCTGCGGCTATTTGAAGAGTGGCAGCCGGACCTGGTGGTGACAGATTTGATGATGCCAGGGATGACAGGCATTGAGTTTTGCCGCGAGGTGCGGAAGAAGAGCCGGACACCGATTCTGGTGCTGAGCGTGCGGGACCAGGAGCACTCCAAAGTGGAGGCGCTGGATGCGGGTGCGGACGATTATGTGACCAAGCCATTCAGCATTCAGGAGTTGCTGGCGCGTGTGCGCGCGCATTTGCGGCGTGCGCCGGAGCGGGCCGGCGACGCGGCGATTGAGGCCGGGGATTTTGTGGTGGATCCGGCAGCACACACGGTGCTGGTGGAGGGACGTGCAGTGCATCTGACGCCGAAGGAGTTTGACCTGCTGTTGTTGTTCGCGCGGAATGCGGGCAAGGTGCTGACGCATCGCACGCTGCTGACGACGGTGTGGGGAGCGCAGTCGGCGCAGCAACCGGAATATTTGCGCGTGTTTGTGGGGCAGTTGCGGAAGAAACTTTCGGTGGATGGAAAGAAGGAGTACATCCAGACCGAGCCTTGGGTGGGGTACCGGTTTTTGCCGGAAGGGACGCCGGAGTAGAGGTGTCTTTATCAATTCCTTACATATTCCCTGGAAATACTTTCGGGTTCGACAGCTAATCTCAAGTGTTTGCTGGAAAGCGATGCGGCGATATGTTTGTGCGGCGCAATCAGCCCCCGGCAACTGAGAGGTTGACCCATGTTGTTCATCCGCTCACACGGCCCCCGTGTGGAACGTATGGTCCGGCGCGTGGTAGCACCGGTCCTGAGCCTGGTCCTGATTCCCTGCCTGGGAATGGCGCAAACCGCAGAAAAAAGCAATTCTGATTCGACCGCAACCGCGGCGGGTGCATCCGCTCCTGCGTCTGCGTCTGCGGGAGACGCGTCGGTGATAAAGGAATTGGAGGCGATGAAAGCGCGGATCGCCGAACTGGAAGCACAACTGAAAGCCCAGGGTACGGCGAACGCCAATGCCACGGCGACGGAAGACTTGTCGAACGCGGCGAAGTCGCTGACTCCGGCTGCGACCAGCGCAAGCTCGGTCGTGCCCACCGCCCAACTCGCGGCATCGGAAGCGCCTGCGGCGGCTCCCACCGTAGATAAAGTGACGCCATTTGCAGACGCGTGGTGGGGTTGGCTGAACGGCAATCCCCGCACGGTCGATTGCCCGCTGTGCACGAAATATTTCACGCCGGAAATCCGCGTCGATTCGAATTACAACCTGGATCTGAACCATCCGGCCGACGACACCATCAACGGATCGAGCGAGGTGTTTCGCTCGCAGGAAGTTCAGCTGGAGCAACTGGGCGTGGGCGGCGACCTGCTGATCGACCATGTGCATGCGCGTCTGATGACGCAGTTCGGCGAATACTCCGTGACGACGCCGCGCAATGACGCTAGCGTCAGCCGCGGGCAGTGGAACCTCGATGATGCATATCGCTATCTGGCCGAGGCGTACGGCGGCTACCACTGGGACAAAATGCACGGCATCAATCTAGACGCCGGCATCTTCATGTCCTACATCGGTCTGTTCAGTTACTACAACTTCGATAACTGGGCGTATCAGCCGTCTTTCGTTTCGTCGAACACGCCATGGTTCTTTAATGGTGTGCGCGCGCAGTTCTATCCCACGCAGCACCTCAAGATTGAGCCGTGGTTCATCAATGGCTGGCAGTCCTATGCACGTTTTGGCACCAAGCCGGGCCTGGGCGGACAGGTGAAGTGGACGCCGACCACCAGTATCAACGTCATCTCCAACAATTACGGCTATGGCGAGGATGATTTCGGCATTCACGGCCGCACGCGGTTCCACACCGACAACAGTTTCGAGCTGAAGTATTACGACCGGCCGGACAATAAGCTGAACCGGATGGCATTCTCATTCACGGGCGATGCCGGATGCGAAAGCGGCACGGGAGTGGCCTGCACCGGATCGGCTGGTCACAAGATCTTCACGCCGGCTACGTCCACGAGTCCAGCTGTTTATTACCAGAAGCAGAGCTTTCTGGGCTGGATGCTGTACAACCGCTTCTGGTTCGATAAAGACCGGTATGGGCTGACGGTTGGAGGCGGTCAGGCGAACAACCCCGGCCGTTATCTGGTTCTGCTGCCGCCCATCAACGGAGCGACGGCTGTGACCGGTACGGCTTACTTCCCTGAGGATCCGGGCCAGCCCTTCCACGGAACGGACGGAACCATTACCTACGACTACATGCCGAGCCAGTACGTCACGTTCCGCAGCGAGTACGGGTATCGCCACTCGGATGTGCCGTACTGGGCGGGACGCGGCGGCTCCACGCCTCCGGGGGGCAACACCTACACGTCGATTGGCAGTCCGGCGGACTTTACCTGCACGAACGGTTCGTCATCTGCTGATTCCGGTATTGGCTATACGACGATGCCCGGCCTGACCTACAGGGAGGAATATGCCGCGAACATTGCCGCTGCCAAAGCGGTGTGCGCCGGCAATTCGCAATACCCCACCCTGTGGCAACCGGACATGCGTCGCGACCAGCAGATCCTGACCTTCGCGATTTTGGTGAAGTTCTAGACACCGTGCGGCGGCGCCAATGCAGCACGGCGCCGCCCGCTCGGAGCACCAGCATGACTTCCTCTTTATATATCCCTTACGAAATCCTTATGAGGAGCTTAGTGGGCTGGCGCATTTACTGGGGGAGGCTTTGTGGCTATGACAAACCGCAAACAACTCTTCTTTCGGCTGGCGGTGCTCTCCTTTTGCCTCGTACTGCTCGCCCATCCGGGCGTGGCGCAAACCCAGGACAACGGAACTGAAGTGGAGCAACTGAAGCAAATGGTTCTCGATTTGCAGCGCCGGGTGACGACCCTGGAAGAACAGAACGAGCAGCTGCGGCAGGGCGGTGCAGCGGAGGGTGCGAGCGGGCCGCAGGCAGCGGCAGCGCTGGTCTCAGCGGCTGCGGATTTGCGGGGGCCTGGGGGAAATGCTCCGGTGGTGACGGAAGCTGCGGCTGCGAATCCTGCTGCGGCGCCTGCACAGCTGTTGCCGGGAACATTGCCGGGCGGGGCGACGCTGAACTATACCTTCGACGGATATTACCTGTACAACACCAACAATCCGGTGGGGCGGGTAAATGATTTGCGGGCGTACGACGTGCTGAGCAACACGTTCAGCATCAATCAGGCGGACTTCATTTTCGACCTGGACCCGGATCTGGAGGCGCACCGGCGGTACGGGTTCCGTGTGGACCTGCAGTTTGGGCAGGCTACGGAGACGCTGCAGGGAAATCCGACGAACGAGCCACGGCCGGAGATTTATCGCAATATTTTTCAGGCCTATGGGACCTACATTGTGCCGGTCAAGCATGGGATCGATGTGGATTTCGGTAAGTGGTCGAGTTCCCTGGGGATTGAGGGCAATTACACCAAGGATCAGCTGAATTACTCGCGATCGTTCTACTTCTATTTTCTGCCGTTCTATCACGCGGGCGTGCGGACGAACTACAAGGTCAACGACAAGCTGGCGGTGAACTACTGGATTGACAACGGGACGAACCAGTCTGAGCCGACGAATGGCTACAAGGACGAGCTATTTGGCTATGTGCTGACGCCGGTGAAGGCGGTGACCTGGACGACCAATTACTACAACGGGCAGGAGCACCCGAACACGGTGGCTGCGACGAACTGCACGGTTCCGGTGCAGCCAGGGCTGTGCGAAGCGCCGATTACGCCTGCGCCGAATGGGAAGATTCATATCTTCGATTCGTATGCGACGTGGCAGGCGACGCCGAAACTGGCGCTCTCCGGCGAGGGCGATTACGTGATCGAGCGCGAGTGGGCGAACGCTGCGCCGGGGGAATCGTCGGCGCCGGAGCATGTGGATGGCGGCGTGTTCTATGCGCAGTATCAGTGGACGCAGAAGGTGGCGCTGGCAGGGCGCGCTGAGTATTTGTCGGACCGCGGCGGGCTCTTCAGCAACGAGACGCAGGCGGTGAAGGAAGCGACGGCGACTTACAAATACAACTTTGCCGATGGATTCGATGCATTTCTGGAGTACCGGCGCGACTGGAGTAACCGGCCGTACTTCGTGACGAACAATGTGGCGATGCCGTCGACTCACCAGGACACAACAACGCTGGGGCTGGTGTGGTGGTATGGCGGAAAACAGGGTGCCTGGTAATGAGGGAAACGCAATGACCGATCTGCTGATGATGGTTTTCACTGTCGCGTTCTTTGTCGTGGCGCTGCTTTATGCGGCGGCATGCGAGAGGCTGAGGTAATGCCGATGACAATCACAACGCTGGTGATTCTGCTGATCACCGTGTTCTTACTTGGCTATCTTGTGGTGGCCCTGCTGTATCCGGAGAAGTTCTGAAATGACTGCGAACGGGTGGTTGCAGTTTGCTATCTACTTTGTCGTGCTGCTGGTGTTCATGCGTCCTTTGGGCATCTACATGGCCCAGGTGTTTTCCGGGAAGTACGGATTCCTGAGGCCGGTGGAGAACGTGATTTACCGCGCGTGCGGGATCAGGCGCGACAAGGAAATGACGTGGCGCGAATACACGGTGGCCATGCTGCTGTTCAGCTTCGTCTCGCTGGTGCTGATGTATTTCATCGAGCGCGCGCAGCATATTCTTCCGTGGAATCCGCAGCATTTGGCGGGGCTGGGAGCGATGCTGGCGTGGAATACCGCGGTCTCGTTCACGACGAACACGAACTGGCAGGCGTACACAAACGATACGACGATGAGCTACTTCACGCAGATGGCGGCTCTGGCGTATCACAACTTCTTCAGCGCGGCGGTGGGCATTGCGGCGGCGATTGCGCTCGTGCGGGGCATATCGCGGCGGGAATCGAAGACGATTGGCAACTTCTGGGTGGATACGACGCGGGCATGCCTGTACGTGCTGCTGCCGTTATGCATTGTTTACGCGCTGGCGCTGGTAAGCCAGGGCGTGATTCAGAATCTGCATCCGTACACGGTGGCGCACACGCTGGAAAACCAGACGCAGACCATTGCGCAAGGACCGGTGGCGTCGCAGGAAGCCGTCAAGATGCTGGGGACGAACGGAGGCGGGTTTTTCAGCGCGAACAGCGCGCATCCGTTTGAGAATCCGACGCCATTCAGCAATTTCCTGGAGATGTTTTCGATTTTCCTGATCGGCGCGGGACTGACAGTGACGCTGGGGCGCATGACGGGTTCGCCGGGGCATGGATGGGCGGTGTTCGCGTGCATGTCAGTCTTGTTCGCGGCGGGATTCACGGTGGCGTACTGGGCGGAGTCCCAGCCGAGCCCGGTGCTGCACAACGTGGATCAGCATGCGAGCCTGCAACAAGCGGGCGGGAACATGGAGGGCAAGGAGACGCGGTTTGGGATCGCGAACTCCGCGCTGTTCGCGACGATTACCACGGATGCGAGCTGCGGCGCGGTGAACTCCTGGCACGACTCGTTTTCGCCGCTCGGCGGGATGGTGCCTCTGATCAACATCATGCTGGGCGAGATTATTTTCGGCGGCGTGGGCGCCGGGCTCTACGGGATGCTAATTTACGTGGTGCTGTCGGTGTTCATTGCGGGGCTGATGGTGGGGCGAACGCCGGAGTACCTGGGTAAGAAGATTGAGGCCTACGACGTGAAGATGACGATGCTGTATGTGCTCATCTTCCCGCTGCTGATTCTGACGCTCTCGGCCATATCAGTGATTTATCCGATGGGATTGGCGGGGATCAGCAATCCTGGGCCGCATGGGCTGAGCCAGATTCTGTACGCGTTCACGTCGGCGGCGGGCAACAACGGATCGGCGTTCGCGGGGCTGAATGCGAACACTCCCTGGTACAACGGCGCGCTGGGATTCACGATGCTGTTCGGGCGCTTCCTGATGATGGTGCCGATGCTGGCGCTGGCGGGAAATTTGGCGCAGAAGAAGAGCGTGCCGCCCTCGCCTGGGACGTTTCCGGTGAATACCGCGCTGTTTACGGTGCTGCTGACGGGCGTGATTTTGATTGTGGGCGCGCTGACATTCTTCCCGGCGCTGAGCCTTGGACCTATTCTCGAGCACCTGCTGCTGCAACACGGAACGCTCTTTTCGTAAGGCGAGGAAAAAGTAATCATGACCAGAAAGCTGAGTTTCTTTAATCCGGATATTCTTCGCCAGTCGATCATTGACTCGTTCCGCAAGCTGGATCCGCGGACGATGATGAAGAACCCGGTGATGTTTGTGGTGGAGGTGGGCAGCGTGGTCACGACGGTGCTGCTGATCTCTGATGCAGCGCATCACCTGCCCATCGGTTTCAATCTGCAGATCACGCTGTGGCTGTGGTTCACGGTGCTGTTTGCGAATTTCGCCGAGGCGATCGCGGAAGGCCGCGGTAAGGCGCAGGCGGACACGCTGCGCAAAGCGAAGGGCGAGACGATTGCGTATCGCTACTGCGGCGATGGGTCGGTCGAGACGGTGTCCAGTTCCCTGCTGCGTTCCGGCGACATCATTAAGGTGGACGCCGGGCAGTTTATTGCCGGCGACGGCGAAGTGATTGAAGGCGTGGCTTCGGTGGATGAGTCGGCGATCACGGGAGAATCGGCGCCGGTGATTCGCGAGGCGGGCGGCGACCGTTCGGCGGTGACGGGCGGGACGCGCGTGCTGTCGGACTGGATTCGCGTGAAGATTACGTCGAATCCGGGCGAGACGTTTCTGGACCGCATGATCGCGCTGGTGGAAGGCGCTTCGCGGCAGAAGACGCCGAACGAGATTGCGCTGAGCATTCTGCTGGCGGGGCTGACGGTGGTCTTTCTGCTGGCCGTGGCGACGTTGCAGCCGTATGCGATTTATTCGCGCGCGCCGCAGACGATTTTTGTGCTGGTGTCGCTGCTGGTGTGTTTGATTCCGACGACGATTGGCGCGCTGCTGTCGGCGATTGGCATTGCGGGCATGGACCGGCTGGTGCAGTACAACGTGCTGGCGATGAGCGGGCGCGCGGTGGAGGCGGCCGGCGATGTGAACACGCTGCTGCTGGATAAGACGGGAACGATCACGCTGGGCAACCGGCAGGCGACGGAGTTCTTCCCTGCACCGAACATCAGCGCGGAGCGGCTGGCGGATGTGGCGCAGCTGGCATCGCTCTCCGATGAGACGCCGGAGGGTCGGTCGATCGTGGTGCTGGCGAAGGAAAAATACAATCTGCGCGGACGCGATCTGACAGGAATGCGCGCCGAGTTTGTGCCGTTCAGCGCACAGACGCGGATGTCGGGCGTGGATTTGCCGGGCAGCAAAATTCGCAAGGGATCGGCGGACGCGATTGCGCGATTCCTGGAGCAGCAGGGTTCGAACATGCCGCGGCAGGTGAC
>DATHQV010000209.1:0-4042 GCA_035482355.1 Acidobacteriaceae bacterium
TCCAGATCGACGCCCAGCCCCGGCGCATCGCCCGGATGCATATACCCGTCATCGAATCGATAAGCATGCGGGAAGACGGCGTCGGTCTCCGCGCAGTGCGGCATGTGTTCCTGGATGCCAAAGTTGTGAACCGCGAGATCGAAGTGCAGCGCAGCCGCCATGCACACCGGCGAAAGGTCGGTCGGGCCGTGGCATCCGGTGCGCACCTGATAGAGGGCGGCGAAATCGGCAATCTTTTTGAGCGCGGTAAAGCCGCCGGCGTGCGTCAGCGTGAGCCGGGCGTAGTCGATCCACTGATTGCGGATCAGCTCGTGAACGTCCCACACCGAATTGAGCACTTCTCCCGTAGCGATCGGCGTGGTCGTATGTTCGCGAATCAGCCGAAACCCCTCCTGAAATTCTGCGGGCGTGGGGTCTTCCATCCAGAAAAGGTGAAGCGGCTCCAGTTCCTTGCCGAGCCGCGCCGCCTCAATCGGCGTGAGGCGATGATGGCAATCGTGCAGCAGGTGCAGATCGTCGCCGAACCGTTCGCGAACGCGCGCCATGAGCTTGGGCACGTGGTCTAGATATTTTTCCGTCGACCAGCGGCTCTCGGACGGCAGACCGCGTTCGGCTGGCTCGTAGGGCTGCGCGCCTTTTGGGACGCCGTAGGTTGCGTCGAGGCCCGGAATGCCGCTCTGCACGCGGATGGCGCGGTAGCCCATCTCCTTATGTCGAGCAACATCGTCGAGCGCTCCTTCAATATCCGCGCCGTGCGCGTGGCAGTAGACCAAAACGCCGTCGCGGCTGCGTCCGCCCAGCAGGTTATAGACCGGTGTGTTGAGCGCTTTCCCCTTGATGTCCCACAGCGCCATATCGACGGCGGCGATCGCCGACATGGTCACCGGGCCGCGACGCCAGTACGCGCCGCGATAGAGATACTGCCAGATGTCTTCGGTCTGAAACGGATCGCGGTTCAGGATGCACGGGATGACGTGTTCGGTGAGGTAGCTGGCCACCGCCAGCTCGCGGCCATTGAGCGTGCCGTCGCCAAGGCCGTAGATGCCCTCGTCGGTCTCAATCTTCAGCGTGACGAAATTCCGCCCCGGCGAGCAGATGTTCACGGATGCGTGCCTGATCTTCATCGTTTCGGATTCCCCGCCGTCTTGTTCAGTTCCGGCGTCACTTCAAGATAATCAATCGGCGCCGGCTCGCCGCCGTCCGGGCGCCCTTCGATCGTCAACACATCGCCAGGCCGCAACGGAACACCATGCAGAGTGTAGCGCGTGGAAGTGTCTCCGTTGGGCGCGTCGCCCGGCAGTGTGTTATCCGCAGTCCAGGTGGCGATGGTTTGCTGGTTCAGCAGCAGCCGGTACGTCGAATCTCCGTGAAGGTAGTCAAAATATTCGACCGCCACCGTATACCAGCCGGCGGGGCGATCGAGATGCACCGCCGCAGTGCATGCGTCGCGCTTCTCGCAGAGATACGCCTGGCCGTCCGACGCTGTCTCCCACGGCGTGACATCGATCGGCGTGTAGCCATCCAACTGCATCTGCGAGGCAGTGATCCGGTTCGCGTCATGGTCAATGCGGCCCTGCGTATCCGAGATTCCCGACGTCTTTGCGAACCAGCGGTCCACAGAATCGCGCCACACGATGGCATGCCCCTCCTGGTATTCGAGCAGAGCAAGCGTCTTCGCGTAACGTTCTTCGTCGATGAGGCCGTCGAGTGTCTTCCATTGGCGCACCAGCCCCGCAGCTTCGTCCGCGCCCTGGTAGTGCAGGTCGTAGATGGTCTGAATCACCGTCTTTCCCGCGTGCAGCTTGTACGTCCACGGAACGTGGTGCATGAACAGCAGCAAATCATCCGGACAGGTCGCCAGCGACTCATACATCTGCGCAACGGCGGGTGGATACTGCCCAATAAAGCCGGTTCCCGAGGCCATCGTGCGATCCATGCCCACACCATCCTGAGTCGCGCGAATCCACTGCCCCCATCCGTTCTCTTCCTGCGATTGCGGCGCAGGGCCGTAGTGCGGGCCGACAATGTTGGTCAGCGTCTGCAGACCGAGCGGGCCAGTGTAGTCCTCATACATCGGCCACGAGGCGAGCAGCATGTGCGTGATGGTATTCACCACCGCCGGATCGTTGCTGAAGGTGAGCCGCGTCCAGTCGCTCGCGATGGTTGCCGCGGGCGTGTCGGGATTCCAGGCGAGCCGTCCAAAGCCGTACAGATTCGCCATCGCCAGCGGATGCGCCAGCCAGTTGGTGTCCAGCCCCACATTGGCGACGCCAATCAATCCGCCCAGCGGGCGATGAAACGCCTTGCCTTCGACGATTGCGCTGAGTGGCGCCGCGCGATCCTCCGCGTGCAAATCAAAATTCAGATAGCTCTTCCACATTGCTGGCAGAAAAACGACGTGCCGCTGCTGCCCGGTGTATTCCTGCGTGATTTGTAACTCAACCACATCGTTCGTTTTGCGCAGCCCCGCAAACAGCGGCGACACCGGCTCGCGCACCTGAAAATCGATGGGGCCATTCTTGATCTGCACCACAACGTTATCGGCGAACTGCCCATCGAGCGGATGAAAAATGTCATACGCAGCGCGCGCGCGATCGGCCTTCATGTCGTGCCAGTCGAGATGATGGTTGTAAACAAATCCGCGATACATCACGATGCCGCCGTGCGGTTTCACGGCGGCGGCGAGCATGTTGGCGGCATCGGCGGGACTGCGGCCGTATTTCGATGGACCCGGTTGGCCTTCCGAATCAGCCTTCACGACAAAACCGCCAAAGTTCGGAATCGCTGCGTAAATCTCATCGGCCTTGGCACGCCACCATGCGGACACTTTGGGATCGCCGGGATCAAACGTGTCGAGGCCACCCACATCCTTCGGGCTGCTGATGGCGACCGACAGCGAGAGCCGCACGCCCCATGGGCGAAACGCATCGGCGATGCGCGCAACCTCGCGAATCATCTCCGGCTGCAGCAGGTGCGGATCGGCGTTGACGTTGTTGATGGTGCATCCGTTGATGCCGATGCTGGCCAACAGCCGCGCGTAATCGCCGGCACGCGTCAGGTCGGCGCGCACATGGCCGTCGTCAAAGAAGATCGAGCGCCCCGCGTACCCACGCTCAATCGTGCCATTTGGATTGTCCCACTGGTTCACCCAGCGAATGGGCGCGGCTGGCGAGTCGCGTCCCACCATCTCCGCAAAACTCTGGCCACGCGCCATGCCCGAGAGCACATGGAACGTGCCATACAACACCCCGCGCGCATCCGCACCCGCAACAATCCAGTACGTGTGCCCCTGCGTGCCCAGCACCGTAACAAAGAAGCCATCCGGCTTCAGGTCCGACGTGAGATACGCGGGCAACGCCGCAGCGATCTCCCGTTGCGTCCCCAGCACCCATGCGTCCTGACCTTGCGGTGTGGGCCCGATGCGCAGCGTGCGCCCCAGCATCGACCGCACCCCGCGTAACAACTCGTTCTGCGCGCTTTTGCTGGTGGGTGCAGTATCCAAATTCACCAGCGCGGCGGGCATCTTCTGGTAGTAGGAGAGAAGTCCGTCGCGCACCGGCGGCGCATACCGCAGCCACGCCTGCGATCCGCCTTCCGCGCGCGTCGGGGCCGCGACCGCAATCAATGCGGCTGCAATCAGAATTCGCCAACGGGTTGCCGAGGGGTTTCGCAAGGCCTTCATTCTCCGGCAAGCCGAGCGCCGCAGGCAATGGCCGCGTCCCGCATCGCGAGAAAACCGCGCTGCTTACTGGTTCACGCCGCTCGCCAGATAACCGCCGTCCACTGCAATCACCTGCCCGGTGATGAACGAGGCGCTCTCCGAAGCAAGGAAGACCGCGGTGCCCACCAACTCCTCGAGATGCCCGAAGCGCCCCATCGGCGTCCGTATCAGGACTTCGCACCCCCGCGGCGTTTCGTTGAGCAACTTCTCATTGAGTGCCGTCGGAAAGAAACCCGGAGCAATGGCGTTCACGCATACACCGTGTTTCGCCAACTCGACGGCCAGCGATTTGGTCAGCGCTCCCAGGCCAGCCTTGCTGGC
>DATHQV010000210.1:0-112769 GCA_035482355.1 Acidobacteriaceae bacterium
AGTTCGCGCCGGAGGCCGGTCGCAAGGACGGGGCGACGCAGACGATTTATGTGGGCGTCTCGCTGATGGGCCGGGAGAATTTGTTTGTCACGAAGGATGGCGGGGCGAATTGGAGCGCGGTTCCGGATGAGCCGACCAATCTGCGTCCGACGCGCGCGGCTTTATCTTCGGAGGGATTTTTGTATCTGACTTACGGGACGGCTCCTGGGCCTTCGCGCATGATGGACGGCGCGGTATGGAAGCTGAACACGAAGACGGGCGCGTGGACGGACATCACTCCGGACAAGCCTGTGGCGGGCAGCAAGGAATTTGGATACGCGGCGGTGTCGGTGGACGCGCAGCATCCGCAGACCTTGATCGTGAGCAGCTTTGGGAGGCCGCACTCGGCGGGTGGTGAAGATATTTTTCGTTCGACGGATGGCGGAGCAACGTGGAAGACGGTCTTTGAAAGCGGCGGCGTGTACGACTACAGTCTCGCGCCCTATGTGGAGAAGACGCCGATCCACTGGCTGTTCGACATTGAGATTGATCCGTTGAATCCGAATCACGCTGTGTTTACGACGGGCTATGGAGGGTGGGAGACGTTCGATCTGACGGCGATGGATCAGGGGCAACCGACGCACTGGAGCATTTTGGCATCGGGCATTGAGGAGACGGTGGCGCTGCAGTTGGATAGCGCGAGCGCGGGGCCGCATTTGATCAGTGCGATTGGCGATTACGGCGGATTCGTGCACGAGGATTTGGACCATCCTGCGCCGGAGGGATCGTCTTCGCCGCCGCGCCTGGGCAATACGACGGGAGTCGTTTCGGCTGCGGCGAATCCGAATGTGGTGGTGCGGGTGGGCATCAGCGCGGATCACAAGCCGGGCGAGAACATCAGCTATTCGCTGGATGCGGGGAAGACGTGGCAGGGGACCCCGGCGAATCCGACAGCGCAGGCGCGGCTGGGAACGATTGCCGTTTCCGCAGATGGCGGCACGTGGGTGTGGACGCCGGAGCACGATGCTCCGTATGCGACGCGCGATCATGGGGCCACGTGGGTTCCGGCGCAGGGATTGAAGGCTGGCATTCGGGTGGTGGCTGACCCGGTCGATCCGCAGATGTTTTATGCGCTGTCGCTGGCGGATCACGTTCTGTATCGGAGCAGCGATGGAGCGGCGACTTTTGTTGCGCAGATGTTCACGCTGGAGAATGCGCCGCCGGTTTCAGGGTTCACGCGGCGGGGCGACAATCGCGGGGGACAGGACCAGATTTACACGACGTCTGGACGCAAGGGGGATTTGTGGCTGGCCGCGTGGGATGGGCTCTACCATTTTCCGCCAACGCTGGGCGGTGGGCTGTTAACGCTGACCCGCTTGCCGGATGTCGAGGAGATTCATGCGTTCGGGTTCGGCATGGCCGCGCCGCACCATGATTATCCTGCGATTTATTTGGTGGGAACGATTCGGGGGCAGGCGGGGATTTTCCGGTCCATCGATGAGGCGAAGACGTGGGTGCGCATCAACGACGATGCGCATCAATGGGGACTGGTGCTGCAGGTGGCCGGCGATCCGCGGATTTATGGGCGGGTGTATGTGGGCACGCACGGGCGCGGAATTCAGTATGGTGATCCGGCAGCGAAGTAGGGGCGCTTCCCTGCCCGTTTACTGCGTGCCCGATTACTGTGTATCGGCATCGCGCTGAACCAGACTGATCCGCTTGATCTGATTGCGACTGAAGTTTTGCGCGCTGCCCCCCACCTTGACGACGACGTCGGTGGCGGAGATGGAGAGCAGATCGCCGCTGACGATGCTGCCGTCGCGGAGTTCGATGGTGTCGTGCGCTGAGGTGCCCAGTTCGTAGCTGACGTTGGCTCCCGAAACATCGCTGGGGCCGACGGCGAACGGATATTTCCCGTGGTTGAATCCTTCTTTATCGAACTCCAGCACATGGGAGCCGACGCCGACGGGAACCACTTTGGGCGTGACGCCCATATCGTTTCCGTCGAGGGTGAAGCGCGCGCCCTGGGGGACGGAATTGATGGTGACCTCAATGGCCTTGGCCGGCACATTCGTCTGCAGTTCCGCGGGCAGCGATCGCGGCACCACTTTCATGGAGACGGGCTGGCCGGCGGCGGTGAGGTTGGTCTGAAATTTAATCACATCGCCGGGCGCCGCGTTGCTGACGGAGATCCAGCCCTCGCCGATGCGAACATTGTTTTTGTCGAAGAGGTAGAGGTCGAAGCTGGCGTCGGAAATTCGTTTGGTCCAGAGGTTTTCGACCTGGGTATCGACGGTATAAGCGTGCTCGCTGTGGGCGCCCCCGAGTAGCTTGAGCTTGCCGAAGGTGAAACGGACAATGGGCGTCCCTTTATCAGGCCACACGATGACCTGGGGCGCATCTTTGGCGGCGAACGCGTGAAGCGAGAAGAGGAGGACGAAGGCGGAACACAAAAGACGAGCGAAGGAGCGCTGCCGGAAGTGGGAATTCATAGTGACCTGGCTGTTGCGCCCCAGTATAACCAGGGCTGGAAAGCAGCGGGAATAAAAGGCGAATTCGGGAGCGGCTGACGGCGATCCCCTAAGCGGGTGATTTCTGCGGGGTGCCTGGCGGGGATACAATCCTGCCAAGCTCTAAATACGAATTCAATACGCCGGGGGGAGTGGGTGAAGAAAGTTACGGCTTTTTTCCTGTTTGTGGTTTTGGGTGCGGGGCTCCCTCTGTCGGTCGCGGCGCAGATGCCGTCGACGAATGATTCCGCGCGGATTGCAGCGCAGAAGAGGAACGCAAAGCGTTCGCACAAAGAAAACAAGGCGCGGAACAAGGCGCTGAAGAAGGCGCGCAAGGCGCAGGGCAAGCCAGCGAAACGGCCATCCCAGCACGCGAGCTAATTCATCGTTCAGCTTTGAAAAAATCAGAAATGAAAAAGGGCTTGCCACGCGGCAGGCCTTTTCGTTTTGGTGCGCGGGAGGGGACGGAAACCGCCACTTTGCGATGGATTGCAGGCGCTCTACGGCGCGTCTCGATCGACACTAAGCAGTCTGCGGGGCGGTGTCGTCGGTGTCGGTTTCAAAGAGCGCGGTTTCGGCCTCGCGGCGGCGGAGAAGGCCGGCGACGACAGCACCACCGGCGTGATCCCACAGATCGAACTGCGTGGCGGCCGCGGTGAGGTTGCCGGAGTTGAGATCGATGAGCAGCGTTGAGCTTTTAAAAGCGCCGACCCCGAGATTGAAGACGAAGTCGACCAGAGCATCGAATTCATCCTGGCTGAGCTGGAGGGTGACGGAGTTGTTGACGCAGGCGGCGGCAGAACCCACGTCCTGCGCGAGTAAGTCCTGGGCCTGGTCTTGGGTGATCGTGAGGCCGGAAACGACATCGGGGCCGGTGTGGCCGTAGCCGATGGTCCAGACGCCGACCTGGTCCTGGTAGGCGGTGAGTTCGCAACCCTCGAATTGCTCGGTGAGGCTGAGACCGTTGTCACTGTAGGTGAGGTTATTGACGCACATCGGGTCCTCCGGTCTGCAATGGGGGTAATTGAATGGAGGATGCCATCCTGGCACCGCGGAATGGATTCGTCAAATGACCTCCGGATGTGCGCGGGCCGTTTGTTGCTCAATTGGAGCGTTGCGCCTATTCTGGATCGACTCAGTATCCCTAAGAATTAAGAGTGTGAGGGCGCTATGGGCCGGGCGATCTTTATCAGCTATCGAAGAGACGATTCGGAGGGAGAGGCGGGGCGGCTTTTCGACGACCTGGTTCGCGCGTTTGGCGACGCATCGGTCTTTATGGATGTGGCCGGAATTAACCCGGGCATCGATTTTCGCAAGGCGATCGATGACAACGTGGCCACCTGCGGCGTGTTGCTGGCGGTGATCGGTCCGCAATGGGCGACGATGAACAACAGTGCGGGACAAAGACGGCTGGATGACGAGAACGATTTTGTCCGGCTGGAGATTGGCTCGGCGCTGGCACGGGATATCCCGGTGATCCCGGTCCTGGTGCATGAGGCGAAGATGCCGGGGCCGGAGGTTTTGCCGGCGAACCTGAAAAATCTGGCGTACCGGAACAGCGTGGAGCTGACGCATGCGCGGTGGAACTCCGACGTGCAGTTGCTGACCAAAGCGCTGACGCAGTACGTGGCGGCGACGAGCGCGACGAGCACTGAGCCAGTGCACGCGACTGTGCCGGTGCAATTGCCGCCGGCAAATGCTCCTGCCGCTGAGCAAACTCGGGGAAAAACCTCAAGGATGCCGTTGATTGCGGGCATTGCGGTGGCCGTGGTGCTGGCGATTGCGGCGGTTGTCTACTTTGAGTTTGGAACGCACCCGTCAGGCACGAACCGTGGAGGGACGCCGGTGCCCGCGCAGACGACGCCTGCCGCGTCGACGTCCACGCCTTCGAACGGGTCAATTTCGGCTGGTACCGGACTCGTGGCGCTGGAGGGAACATGGAATAACTCTGCGCCGGTGGAGAAAAACGGACTGGAAAAACTGCAAATTGTGGCGGAGGGATCTCGGTATTCGGTACATGCGTGGGGGCAATGCCAGCCTGAGGATTGCGACTGGGGTGTGCAGCCCGCAGCGTTCGACGGCCAAAAGGCGACGGCCGTGTGGACACTGACGCAGCCGAGTGAAAAGAAGCAGAGAGCCATTGTGGATCAGGAAACGCGCGTCGCATCGGTGACCATGGTTCCGGATAGCAGCGGGCTGCACGTGATCGTGCAAAATACCTACTCTTCGCAGAAACCGACGGAGCGGGAATTCGATTTCGTCAAGGGCGCAGTGAAGGCGCAGTGAAAGCGGCGGGGCGGAGGGTCGGGGTGGGTGGTGCGCCCGGAGAGATTCGAACTCCCGACCTGTTGCTCCGGAGGACACATCGAATGCGGAATCAACAATTTACAAGAAAATCGAAGAGTAGTCTCTCTGTACCAGGAAGAATTGCCACGAACCCCCTGGCCCCCAAAACCGCAGCGAAATCCAGGATCTACAGCTTAAGAAACCCAACGGTGGCGCTTGAACCGTGAACCGCCACCCATTCTGGATCGACCGAGTCGCTGAGGATTCAATGGGTGCCCCCTTGCGGTTGCTCTTTCGGCATAACTCCGAATAGGGCTGGGCGAGCAGTCTGGCCCGCCGTTTTCCGCACTGACCAGAGATATTTCCCCCACTGAATGCGGAGAGCCCGCTTGCGTGACGGGCTCGGGCGATCTCGCATCCGGATGCGACGATTCACGTCGATCCCATAGCGTAATCAAAGAGATAACTAGGTAACCACATTTGCGGTGACCTATCGTCGATCTTTCGAGACGAATCCTCTGGTGTGAGTGAAGAAAATGAGCGCAAGAAAAGTAGAGATAACTGTCATGTTTGTAGCCATATAGCGTAAACCGTAAGAATTATTCCGTCTTTTACATCCGATTCGGAACTAAAGTCATGTACAATCGAAAAAAATGTGACCAACTGCATGGCCGCCCGAGTAGTTGCCGGTACACGTAGATGATCGGGCAGCGTTTCTGACTTCGTTCGACCACCGTTTCATGTGTGAGTTCTGACGCCGTCGCCGCAAACAGTCTTGCGAGCGCGAACCGTGGTCGTGTGTGAAGTCGATCCTGAGGAGTTTTGATGTTCGAATGTTGTCTTGCCCCCTCTTTCTTCCGCTCTTTCGCGGAGGGCTCCCCCACCCATATCTCCATCTCCTGCCGGCGCCTCGCCAGGCGCGCTGGGCTGCTGGCCTTCATTCTTTGCTCGCTTGCGATCTCTGGATGGGCGCAGGTGCAGAAATCCGGCGGCAATGTGGTGCCGATGACCGCCGGGACACCCGGTCTTACGATCAGCCCGGCAAGCCTGAGCTTCGGCGCCGTCCAACCGAATACGTCAGAGACAAGGTCGGTCACTCTGACCTCGTCGGGCACCGCTCCACTGGTCATGACCGCGGTGTCGGTTTCCGGCAGTAGTTTCAAGATCACCGGGGCGACACTCCCGCCGAACACTCCGCCGACGCTCCCGGTTACCCTGAGCCCGGGTCAGACAGCAACGATAGCGATCACCTTCGATCCCACAACGGCCGGAGCACGGGCCGAAACACTGACCATCAGCAACAACGCAACGGCAGGCGGCGTGGCAACGGTCAGCCTGAGCGGTACCGGCCAGACAGTCTCGGCCTCGGCGCCGAGCGCGGTCTTGTGCAGCAGCAGCTCGCTGACCGGCGCCACCACCGATGCCTGCACCGTGACCCTGACTTCGGCGGCGAGCAGCGGCGGCCTGCCGGTGAACCTGAGCAGCAGCAGCAGCGCCGTTATCGTCCCGGCATCGGTCACAGTGGCGAGCGGAGCCACCACGGCCGCCTTCACCGCAACCGCCTCTGCGGTTACCACAACGGAGAGCGCGACCATCACCGCCACCGCGAATGGAGTATCCGCCCATACGGCGCTGCAGCTGAACGCCGAGACGCGCGGTCTTAAGGTCAGCACGGCAAGCCTGAGCTTCGGCTCCATCCCGCTGAATACGTCGAAGACGCAGTCGCTCACGCTGACCTCGTCGGGCAACCTTGCGCTGATCGTGAATGCAGCCTCGATTGCCGGCAGCGGCTTCGCGGTTTCCGGGGCGGCCTTCCCGCTGACTCTCAGCCCGGGTCAGACAGCAACGCTGGTGGTCAGCTTCGATCCCACCACGGCTGGGGCGCGGGCCGGAACACTGACCATCAGCAGCAACGCAACCTCAGGCGGCACGGCAACGGTCAGCATGAGCGGGACAGGACAGGCGACAGCGGCCCTCAGCGCCGTCTCCTGCAGCAGCGGTTCGCTGACCGGAGCCACCACCGATGCCTGCACCGTGACCCTGACTTCGGCGGCGAGCAGTGGCGGCCTGACAGTGAGCCTGAGCAGCAACAGCAGCGCTGTCAAGGTCCCCACATCGGTCACAGTTGCGGGCAGCGCCACCACGGCCGCCTTCACGGCGACCGCCTCTGCCGTCACCACAGCGCAGACCGCGACCATCACCGCGACAGCTAACGGAGTATCCGCTCATACGGCGCTGGAGCTGAACGCGGGAGTTGTCATCCTTTCGGTCAGCAGTTCCAGCATCGCCTTTGGTACTGTGGGCCTCAATGCGCCGGCAACGCAGTCCGTGATCCTGACTTCGAGCGGAACGGAGCCGGTGACGATCAGCGCCGGCAAATTGACAGGCACAGGGTTCACCATGACCGGGGCTACATTCCCGCTGACCCTGCAGCCCGGCCAGAAGGTCACCCTTGAGGTGACCTTCGATCCGACCTCTGCCGGAGCGGCCTCGGGCGCCATCGCCCTGACCAGCAATTCTTCCATGGGTCCCATGGCGGTCAGCCTCAGCGGGACCGGCCAGGCGTCTTCCTATGAGGTGGAACTGACCTGGGATGCGCCCGCCAGTTCGTCCGATCCGGTGGCCGGCTACAACATCTATCGCGCGGCCAGCGGAGGTTCGTTTCAACTGCTGAACACCTCGGTCAACACGCCGACTTCCTACACGGACAGCACAGTCGGAGGCGGAATCGCCTACACCTACCAGGTAACCAGCGTCGATGCGGAGGGGAATCAGAGCGCGCCATCAAATATTTACAGCGTGACGATCCCCTGATCGCCATCACACTTCGGAATGTTTCTGGCGCGGTTGGAAGAATCAGGCGTTGACTCATGGACGCTTGCGCGGATCGCCGGTCACAGTTCCATTGTGATCGGCAGCCGGTACGTTCATCCTTCTGAAGATGCCGTGCTGAATGCCATCTCAGCGTTGAATCCGGCTCAGGGTGGGCACAAAAATGGGCCCCCCTGAAAACCGCGCGTTGGAGAGCGGAGAAAAAAATCTGAAGTGATGGAGGAAACAGAGGGTTTGTGGTGCGCCCGGAGAGATTCGAACTCCCGACCTGTTGCTCCGGAGGCAACCGCTCTATCCAGCTGAGCTACGGGCGCGCTTAATCAGGATACTACGAAGCCCCGAAGCGACCAGGGTGGCGAACGGCTGCGGCGACCCCGGCAATGTGGGCCGGGCCGGTGCGGCAGCATCCGCCGACGGCCTGCGCACCGTCGGCAAACCAGGCGCGCGAGAGGGCTTCGTAACCAGAGGCGTTGGCGTCGCCGTGCCAGGTACGGGTTGTGGCATCCCAGGTCTCGCCGGAGTTGGGATAGATGATAACGGGCTTGCGGCCGGCTGCTCCGCGCTGCGCTTCGCCGATGAGCGCGGCGATGCGATCCGGGGGTGTGCAGTTGATGCCGATGGCCACGACCTGCGGCGATGCGGCGACGGCGGCAGCCGCTTCTTGCAGAGGCTCGCCGTGAGCGATGCGGACGGCGTCGCTGCAGGTGAAGGAAATCCAGGCGCTGAGTTGGGGCGTTTGCTCAAGCGCGCGGAGAATGGCCTCCGCTTCTTCGAGCGAGGGGATGGTTTCAAACGCAATGAGGTCGGCGCTGGTGTCAGCAAGAACGGCGAGGCGCTCGCCATGGAAGGCGGCCAGGTCGTCGAAGCCAATGTCGTAGCGGCCATGATATTCAGCTCCGTTGTGGAGCGCGGCGCCATACGGGCCGAGGGACGCGGCGATCCAGGTGGGGCGGGAATTTTCAAGCGCATAGCGGACGCGGGCCTGCTCGGCGAGCGAGACGGAGAGGCGGAGAGCGATAGCCGCGTCGGCGCTGGTCCGGCCGATTTCGCGATAGCCGCGCGCGGAGACCTGGTAGCTGGCGGTGGCGATGCAGTCCGCGCCTGCGCGGAGATAGTCGAGGTGGACGGCGACGATAGTTGCGGGCGCGTGGTCGAGCACATGCGCCGACCAAAGCGGGCCGGAGATGTCGCAGCCGCGGCGTTCGAGCTCGGTGGCGAGGCCGCCGTCGAGGACGCGGATTTGAGAGAAATCGATGGAGTCGCGGGGAGTCACAGGACGATCTTCAAAGTCGGTGCGCTGAGTTTGGTACACTCAAGAGGATAGCTGGCGCAGCAGCAAGAGCGAATCCAGGACGCTCTTTGAGCCAGCTTCCTTCCACAGCGTTCGGGGAGTGGCTCAGCCTGGTAGAGCACCTGGTTCGGGACCAGGGGGTCGGAGGTTCAAATCCTCTCTCCCCGACCATTTCATACCAATTACTTAGCTGGGCTGAGCGACCGGATCTCCTTTGGGGTACCCCCAAAAGGGCTCCCATTCGGTCTTCTGGCCTTCAGGTTCGGTGTCGGCGTTTTTGGTCTGCTCCGGCGGGGTAACTGCCGGCGCGGCGAATACATCCGCAACGGCCTGGGACACAGCGCACACGCGCTCATCCCACCAACTCCGCGAGTATCCATCCATCGTCATACTGACCTGCGAATGGCCCATGTTGTCGCGAATGGCTTCCGGGCGCGCTCCGGTGCCTCTGGCTCGGCAGCATCGGTTCAACCAGCGACTCTCAGCACCCCACGCGCTGAAATCTGGGCGAGCTAGACCTTCAGGACATCGCCATCGCGCGCGACCATCTCGTACAGCACCGGATTGACAAAGAATCCGAGGAACAGGCGCGAGATGAGGCCGGCGACAATCACGATGGCAAACGGCTTCTGGGTATCGGAGCCGATTCCCGTCGACAGGGCCGCCGGCAACAGACCCAGGCAGGCGACAAGCGCAGTCATCATGATGGGCCGCAGGCGCAGCAGTGAGGCCTCCATCGTAGCGGTGCGGATGTCCTTGTCTTCGCGCCGCAGCTTATTGATGTAGGAGACCAGAATCACCGCGGTCTCCACGGAAACGCCCATCAGCGCGAGCAGTCCCAGCGCGGAGGAAACGCTGAACGGCGTGTGGGTGAGCTTGAGGGCAATCAGTGCGCCGACAGGTTCGGTAAGGATCACTCCGAGAGCGATGGTGATGGGAAACTTGAAATTGTCGTAAAGCGCGAACAGGATCATGAAGATGATGAGCAGAGCGAGAGGGCCGATGATTTCCATCTGGTGCCGGGCTTCGAGCAGTTCGCCGTATTCACCGCCCCAGGCGATGCGATATCCCGGAGGAAGACTGCGGGTGATGGCGGCGATCGCGCGCTGTCCTTCATGGACAGCGCTTTGCAGGTCGCGCCCTTCGACGCTGTACTGCACGCCGATATAGCGCGAGTTGTTCTCGCGATAGATGAAGGAAGCGCCGCTGGCCTCGTGGATATTCGCCAGTTCGCTGAGCGGGATCTGCTGACCGGAGGGCGTCCCGACCAGCAGATTCCCGATTTCCCGGGCATTCTCGCGAAATTGCGGCTCCATGCGTACCACCAGGTCGAACAGCTTCTCGCCCTGAATCACCTGCGTCGCCGCCTGCCCCCCGACGGCCGCCTGGACGATAGCCTCCACATCGGAGACGTTGATCCCGTAGCGAGCGATCTTGTCGCGGTCAACATCGATGAGCAGACTCGGCTGGCCGAGTTCGCGCACGACGGTTAGCTCGCTGAACCCAGGGACATGCTCCAGCTGGCGTTTGATATCGAGGGCCTTACTTTGCAGCACATTCAGGTCGGGCCCGTAAATCTTGACGGCGAGGGCGCTCTTCAGGCCGGTCAGAGCTTCATCCACGGCATCTTCGGCGGGTTGCGTGTAGTTGAAGATAACGCCGGGAAAGGCCTCCAGCTTCTTCTGAATATCCTCGGTAAGTTCCTTCTTGTTGTGAATGGACCCCGACTTCCAGGAAGCATCGCTGTACGGCCTGAGGCCGACATAGAACTCATCGTTGAAGAATCCGGTTGGGTCGGTGCCATCGTCGGGCCGGCCCAGCTCGGAACCAACGTCGGTGACCATTGGATACTGCATCAGGATTTCACGCACCTGCGGAGAGAAGCGACTGGCTTCCTCAAACGAGATGGTGTAGGGCAGAGTGGCGCGAACCCACAGCGCGCCCTCGTCGAGATGCGGCATGAATTCGCCGCCGATGAAGGGCACGAGAAGAAGGGTTGCGGCAAAAATCGCCGTGGCCACGAGCATGGTCGCTTTGGGGTGGTTGAGGCACCACTCCAACTCGCCCGCGTATTTCCTCCGCACCCATTCGAAGGGCTTGTTCTCTCGCTCGTGCACGCCCTTCTTAAACCAGTACCAGCACATCACCGGCACGAAGGTCAGGGTGAGGATGAGCGAACCCACCAGCGCGATCGAGACGGTGTCCGCCATGGGTCGAAAGAGCTTTGCGGAGGGTCCGGCGAGCGCATAAATGGGCAGGTAGCCAGCAATGATGACGGCTACGGAATAGAAGATGGGACGATCGACGTCTTTGGCAGCTTCCACGATCACTTCGAGGAGGTTGTAACTCGTGCCTTCGCGTTCTCCCAATACGCGGAAGATGTTCTCCACCATCACCAGTGTTCCATCGATCAGGATTCCGAAATCGATGGCGCCGATGGAGAGCAGGTTGGCGGCGACTCCCTGGGCATGAAGAAAGATGAAGGAGAACAACACGGACAGGGGAATCGTGAGTGCAACGATGATGGCAGCGCGCATGCTGACCAGGAAACACATCAGCACCACGAGGACGAGAATCATCCCCATGACCATGTTGTGCTCGACGGTATCGATAGTGAGCTGCACGAGATCGCTGCGGTCGTAATAGGGGCGAACTTTGATATCGGGGGGCAGGATCTGCTCGTTGAGCTGCGTTGTTTTCGCTTCCACGCCCTTCAGCACATTCTGCGTCTGTTCGCCGCGGCGCATCATGATGACGCCTTCGACAGCATCGTCAGTCTTGTTGAATCCAAATTCGCCGAGCCGCGGAGCGTTCCCGATCGTGACGCCGCCGATGTCGTGCACCCGCACCGGTACGCCGTTCTGCGAGCCGACGATGACGTCGCCGACATCCTGGGTATCGCGAATCAGACCCAGGCCGCGCACGTAGTAGAACTGGCCGCCCTGGGAATAAAATCCGCCGCCGGCGTTGGAATTGTTCACTGACAACTGCTGAATCACGGCGGGGACGGTGATGTGGTAGGCGTACAGCTTCGCCGGGTCGAGCAGCACCTGATACTGCATCACCGTGCCGCCGAAACCGGAATCGTCCGCGACGCCCGGCACCTGCTTGTACTGGCGCTCGATCACCCAGTCTTCATAGACCTTGAGTTCCTGGGGTGTGCGATCCGGGCTCTGAATCACATAGCGGTAGACAAGGCCGGACGGACTGGCGAGGGGGGCGAGCGTTGGCGTCACTCCCGTGGGATAGGCCACCTCGCTCAGCCTTTGAAACACCACCTCCCGCGACCAATAGTCATCGGTTTCGTCGTTAAAGGTGAGAATGATGTCGGAAAGCCCGTAAAGAGAGATGGAACGCATCACCGTCATTTTGGGGACGCCGTTCATCTCGACTTCGGTGGGTACGGTCACCAGGCGCTCGACTTCCTCCGCGGCGTGGCCGGGCCACTGGGTGATGATCTCGACCATCGGGGGCGACAGATCCGGATAGGCATCGACGGGCATGTGCGAATACGAGACGATTCCGCCGATGGCGAGGAACACCACCATCATGAGGATGAGGAACCGCTGATGGAGCGCGAACTGAACGATGCGATTGATCATGCGAACGGTCTCCTCAGTGCTGCAACGAGTTGGCAAACTGCAGGAACAGGCTGCCGTCCCCCACAACTTTGTCTCCGGGGGCGATGCCTTTCAGGATCTGTGTCACCCCGTTCTCGCTTACCCCGGTTTCGACATCGCGTCTGCCGAACTGATTGGCTCCGACAGCAACATAGACAAAGGGCTGGTTGTTGTCGTCGTGCAGTATGGAGGCGTAGGGCACGGCAATCGCGTTGGCCACTTTGCCTGCCGTCACCGTCACTGTGCAATACATGTCGCGTTTCAGCTTTTCGCCTGGATTGTCCACGACGACGCGCGCCTGCAGCGTGCGGGTGTTCGGATCGAGTGCAGCCGAGACATAAGAAATCCGCCCCTGAAAGGTACCGGGATAAGCATCCGTCTCCACCGACACCGGCTCGCCGCTGTGCACGGAGGCGAGATCCCCCTGGTAGACATTGGCGAGTACCCACACTGTGCTGAGATCCGAAATGGTGAAGGCCTGGGTTTGGCCGGCCTGCATCACCTGTCCCGGCGAGACGAGGCGCTCGACCACTTCACCGCCGATGGGCGCCAGCACGGGCAGTTGTGCGGAAGCAGGGGCGTCGGCGAGCTGGGCAGGGTTCCGGATTCCGAGAATTTTCATCCCTTCTTCGGCGGCGTTCAGATCGGCGCGCGCCTGGTTGCGGTCGGATTCGGCCTGTTCCAGATCGCGCTCGGCGATGGCGTGGTGCTGGTACAGATCCTGGGCTCGTGCATAGTTCTTCTCGGCGAGGCGGGATGCGTCTGCAGCCTTGAGGTAGGCGTCCAGGAGCTGCGAGTAATCCGGACTGCTGACCTCCAGCATGGGCTCGCCCTGGTGAACATGCTGTCCGGGAACGACGAGAATGCGAGTGACCGGCCCGCCAACCTGAGTAATGACCGGCGTGGTGTTGAACGCGTTGTAGGCGACGGTGCCGGTAAGGCGGAGCGTGCGCGTGAGCGCGGCCGGCTGCACCGTAACCACCTGGACGTGCGACATCTGGTCTTCGGGAATGGTGAAGAGGCGCGGCGTCTCGGAAGAGGAAGCGTGAGCTGCGTAGGAAGTCATCTGGCCGGCGCGCTCGCGGTCTCCCGAACTGCATCCTGCGACTGCAAGCATGCAGGCGAGAGCTACTGCACCGGTCCTCTGGCGGCAAAATCCGGTTCCGATCGTCATGGCAAGCTCCTGGTTCCCACCGCCTGGCGCAGCTGCTCAACCGCGATCAAATAGGAGGCGAGCGCCTGGCGGTAACCGAGTTGTACAGAGCGGTAACTGCGTTCCGCGTCGAGGAAGTCGAGGAGACTGGCAGCTCCTCGCTGGTAAGCGTATTGGCTGATGTTGCGGGATTGCTGTGCCTCGTCCAGATAGCCGGAGCGATAGAGGCCGACAATCGTGTCGTTGCTGTGCAGGTTCTCAAAAGCGTCGTGCACGTCGGTGAGCACCTGTCCCTGGGTGAATTTTTCCTGTTCCTGAGCCTGCGTCACCACGTAGCTGGCGCGCGCGATTTCTCCCTGATTGCGGTCGAAGATGGGCAGCTGCATCTGGCCAAACAACGAGAGCTCGCTGTACTCCAGGTGCGTGTAGTTCACCTGCCCCGTGACGTCGCGCTTGCCGATGGATTTCTGCAACTGGTACTGGCTGTTTGCAGAGGTGACTCCCTGCTGCGAGGCGCGGAGGTCGGGGCGGTTCTGCAGGGCTTTGGCCTCAAAATCATCGAGATTGCCGGCGATGGGCTGATAGTCGAATGTGGAAGCCACGTCGTAATCGGAGGCTACCGACTCGTACCCGAGGAGCTGCCGCAGATCGGAGAGCCCCTGGACCCGCGCCAGCTGAGCCGCCGAGACATCGGACTGGAACTGCAGCAGCTGGAGTTTGATCTTCAGCAGGTCATCCTCGCTGATGTCTCCAGCCTTGTAGCGAGCGTTCGCGATGTCCACGGTGTCCTGGAAGCTCTTCAGATCCTGCTGCGCCAGGGCCAGCGTCGATTCCGCGAGCTCCACATTGATGTACTGCGAAGCGACGTTGAAGGTCAGTGCCCGTTCGGAGTCCGCAACCTGCGAACGGGTCACCGCGGTCGTGTCTTTTGCGGCCTGCAGGCGATGTTGCCGCTTCTTTCCCCGTTCGAACAGGTAGCTCACCCCCAGATCGAACTGCGCGGTGTTGTCCATATAGGTGGAGCTGAACTGATCGGGCTGAAAGACCGGGAGAAACTGCACGTCGGTCATGAGGACAGGGTCGGGGCGAAGATTGGCGGTGACTTCCTCGGCCTGACTCTGCTGGATCGTGGTTCGCGAGGCCAGCAGGCTGTGATTGTGCTCAAGAGCGAGGCGAATGGCGTCGTCCAGGGAGAGGATCACTCCTCCCGGCTTCTGCGCGAGGGTCTGAGGGGGCGGTGCTGGCGCGGTTTGCGCCGGCGGCGATTGCGCACCCGCGAATGCGGGCAGCAAGGCTGCGGTTAGCAGCAATGGAATACACCAACGTTGTAAACGCATGGGCACTCAGCCTTTTGAGGGCAGCACGAACGACTGAATTGGCACGCCACGAAGGGCGCGGAGAAGGGACGGGGTTAGGCGGGCGGGGCTCTGGCGGGAACCAGCGCTGCGACGAACCGCGGAATGGAGGCGACTTCCTTCGGCTCAGAAGCTGGACCTTCGGGGATGAGAATCTCTGCGCGAATGGTTGGCACTGCGGAATCGATGGCCTGATGGCTCAGGTGACAAATCGGGCAGGTTTCCGGAGACGCATTAGCGTGGCGGTGCCAGACCTCGCCCAGCGTCATCCCGATGACGAGCGCCAGAACGGCGATCGGGATAACGAGGCGCCATGCCGTTCTACGATTTGACCCGTTGCCGGGCAACCTCATCGGTGCTGGAGACACGCGCGATAAGTGTAATCCACAGTCCGTCTGCGTGCCGAGAGATCGACACCTTCCGACAGCCGGAGATATCTCAGGCACAATTCCGATGTCTCCTGACGGCATGCGCCACAGCCGCCCAAGCGAGCATGATCGTCCCCCTGGTATTTCGGCTGCCGAGCGATTTGCGTTGCGTATAATCGCGGCACACATCAACCATTGAGGCCCAACCCATGGAGGCAGTCGCAGCGCCCTCGGCACGTCAGGAGCGGCTTAGGCTGGTTTTCGCCACCAGCGACGAAGCTGCGCTCACCGATATCGGACAGGAGCTGGCGCCAGCTTTCTTTGTTAGCCTGGCGACCGATGCGGATGCCCTGCTGCAAAGCCTTGAAGAACACGCGCCGGAGATCGTCGTCATCGATCTCGACACGATCTTCCCTGGCGAGCCGGACGTCTTTGTCCGCGTAGCTGCGGTACGCGAGGCTGCCTCGGACACGCTGCTGGTGGT
Organism: Acidobacteriaceae bacterium; assembly: GCA_035482355.1. Taxonomy (GTDB): domain Bacteria; phylum Acidobacteriota; class Terriglobia; order Terriglobales; family Acidobacteriaceae; genus Palsa-343. Next base: position 15,879 of record DATHQV010000210.1, read on the forward strand.
GATCTCCCGGACGCCGCTGCGCAATGCCCGCCAGCGCACAAGGAAAGCCGGTGGCGATGAATTCCTCCTGGCCCCCGTCGACTTCAGCGAACTGCGTGAATACCTGCTCGAAGCCGGCGAGCAGCGGAGCCGCGATCTGGAAGCGCGGGCTTTCCGCGGCGAAGTTTCGCGCAGAAGCTCCTTCTGCGGGCTCATCGGGGGCAGCGAGCCGATGCAGCGCGTGTACGAAGCGCTGCGCCGTGTGGCCTCCAGCAGCACTTCCGTGATGTTGCGCGGCGAGAGCGGCACCGGCAAGGAGCTTGCCGCCCGCGCCATCGTTTCGCTGAGTCCGCGCCGCGACCAGCCGTTCATCAGCGTCAACTGCGCTGCCCTGCCGGAGGCGCTGATGGAATCAGAACTCTTCGGTCACGAGAAGGGTTCCTTCACCGGCGCTCACGCCAGCCGTCCCGGCCAGGTGGAGTTGGCGGATAAAGGAACGCTCTTCCTCGATGAAATCGGCTCGCTGGGCCTCGCGCTGCAAAGCAAGCTGTTGCGCGTCCTGCAGGATCGCTCCGTGCAGCGCATCGGCGGCAAGAGCCCGCGGCCGATCGACTTCCGGCTCATCACCGCGACCAACGACAACCTCGAGCAGATGGTCAAAGCTGCCCAGTTCCGCGAAGATCTCTATTACCGCATCTGCGTTATCCCGATTTCGCTGCCCCCGCTGCGCGAGCGCGCCGGGGACGTGCCGCTGCTGCTCGACCATTACATGCGCATGTACTGCATCGCCGGCGATGTCCCGGTCAAGCGCTTCTCTCCGGATGCGATGCAGATGCTCGAGAGCAGCAGTTGGCCGGGCAATGTCCGCGAGCTGGAGAACCTGACCCAGCGCGTAGCTCTTATGGTCGACGGCGACACCATCGACGTGGAGCACCTGCCGCAGAAACTGGTGATTGAAAGCGCAGCCAGCCAGGACAGGATCCTCATCCCGCCGGAGGGCGTCAATCTCGACGAGGAACTGCGGCAAATCGAGTTGGCCTACCTGCAGGCTGGGATTCGTCGCGCCGGCAGCAAGCGCGGAGCTGCCGCTGTGCTGGGTATTCCCATTCAGAAGGTGAAGTATCTCTGCCGCAAACACGGGATCTGACCCTGGTCGAGATTATGCGCAGGGTCATTTTTTAACCCACAGGCTGGGTCATTTTTTAACCCATTTGCTCCTGGGTCCGTCGCTCCCACCCCGCGGGCGACGGCGAAACCTCAATAACCCGGCCAAATTTCGGTATTTTCGAGGTTTTGCGAGTTTGGCATTCAAATCGCAATAGTGTTGGGCGCAAAGCGGAATGGACCCAATCCAGGAAGCTAATCAACGATCTCAAGGAGAACACCATTGGCCATCCAGAAGAAATCGCTCATCGGCAACCTCAAGTCCGCCAAAACCCCAGCCACCGCAAAGCCGGTTGAAGGCGCCACTCGGCTGTCGAACGCAGCCCTCTCCAACGTCTCTCTGTCCAAGACGCCGGTGTTGTCGACGAGGATGCCAGTCCTGTCCAAGACCCCAGTCCTGTCGAAGACCCCAGTCCTGTCCAAGACCCCAGTCCTGTCCAAGACTCCAGTCCTGTCCAAGACCCCAGTCCTGTCCAAGACCCCAGTCCTGTCCAAGACCCCAGTTCTGTCCAAGACCCCAGTTCTGTCGAAGACTCCAGTTCTGTCGAAGACTCCGGTCCTGTCCAAGACGCCGGTCTTCTCGAAGAAAATGATCTAGCGCCGGAAGATCGGCGGAATCGATCCAGCAAAAGGGGAGAGCTTCGGCTTTTCCCTTTTTGCTTTTTCCGGGCTACCAGACCTTGCGATCGACGAAGTCGCGTAACTCGCGCGCTGCGATGGCAGCCAGGCTGGTACGGCGGACCAGGATTCGGGCGGTTCCCGTCATGCCTCCTCGCAGCGCTCCGTCGTTCACTATTAGGACGTCTGCGATGTAATCGTTGAGGCGCGCCCCTCCCTGAATTTGTTTGATCGTCTCGACCGCAGGCGGGACATCGCCCGCAACGGTCTCAACCTCCGTGACCCGGGCCTGGCGCGGCGTGAACGTTCCGTCCACCAACAGGGTCACTCGAGCTCCGGGCTGCACGCGCCCCACAGTGAATTCCGGAACATAAACGAGCGCGCGCATGACCCGCGTATCGTCCACCGCAGTAATGATCATTCCGGCATCGAGATAACTGCCCGCCAGGTCCTTCAGCCGGGTTGCCGTCACCACTCCATCGATGGGCGCACGCGCCTCGAGTTGCTCTGACTCTTCACCGGCGATTGCGGAGTTCTTCTCTGCGGCCATATGCTCCTGCGCCGTCGCGCCCACGGCGCCGTGCGCCAGCAATTCCCGCTCACGCGCTCCACCAGTCAGCGCCACTTCTTCCTGAGCGCTCGCGAGCGCCGCATCGACATCCGCATTCGTCATAGTCAGCAGCGGATCGCCGGCCCGCACCTGCTCGCCTTCCCGCGCCAGCACTGCGGTCACCCGCCCCGGCACCGTGGAGCGCACCACCGCCTGACGCGCCGGTTCCAGCAGAAACCGCGCCGTGATCGTCTCGCGCCACATGGGAACGAACACCAGCGCCAACAGGATTGCCGCGCCGGTCACCATCACCGGCAAAGAAAGCCACGAACGCACGCGATCACGCTTGTCCAAATAGACCGTCCTCAAAAACCTCACCAGCGTTTTGATACGGGAGCGGAAGATGAGAATCCCCAGCGCCAGGACCGGAATGAAAGCCCACTGCGGCAGGAAACGGGACAGCACGTTGTTGCTGAACCGCAGCACCGTGATCAAAAGCATGTAGCTATAGAGGCCGGAGAGGACGGCGTAGACCAGATATCCCGGCCGCCGTCGCCGCGGAACAAAATCCATCTCCACCGGAAGACGGAAGACGTGTTTCCGCACCAGTCCGGAGAGATAAGCGGTCGACCTCTCCTTGATGTCGGAGAATCCGATGATTTCGGAGAACGCGTAGTAGCCGTCCAGTTTGATCAGAGGATTCATGTTGACCACCACTACGGCGACGCCCGTGATCAGCATGATTTTGTAGGCCAGGTCGTGCGCGGGACTGCCCGGCGGTGTGCCCCACCAGACGATGGTCGCCAGCGCGCAGAAGATCATCTCCACGCCAATGCCGGCCAGGATGATGAGGAACCGCTGCCAGCGGTCGGCATAGACGAACGCCTCGCTCACATCTACAAAGAACGCAGGCGTGAGATAGATGAGGTGAAAGCCCATGGCGTGGACCTGGCCACCGTAGTGTTTGCAGGTGAGGCCGTGGGACGACTCGTGAAAAAACGCCAGGATCAAAAACAGAATCCAGAATTCAGCGAGATCGGCCGCAGTCTTTTGCGTGAAGTTGTAAAACAGAATCGAGTCCTGCGCGATCTGTCCCCAGTTCGCGGCAAACACGTAAATCATGAAGCCGAACAGCGCCAGGCACACCATTCCGAACCAGCGCGAGTAGAGCCACTTCAGATACGGATAGATCCGGTTGAAATACTTGTCTGGATCCCAGGCCGAGAACTGCATGTGCGCCACGTCGCCCCACTTCGATTTCTTGTGCGAGTGCTTGTGCCGGCCTTCTTCCAGTTTCTGTTGCAGCGCGATGTTCTTTTCAAATGGCGTCTTGTACCAAAAATTGATGGCGTCCAGCCCGCTGGTGAACTCGCGCAGATCGTCGGGATCGAAGCGTGTGCCGTACAGTTCCGCGTAGACTTCGGCCACGTCCTCCCAGGAGCGCGTGCCGTCAAACAGCTCAATAATCTTCCACTGGTCCGGCGGAAAGCGGAAGAAGCTGTCGCGGCCGCGAATCATCGCCACGATGATGGGCTCGCCGGCGTCGGTGTTCTCGTGCCAGATCAGCCCGGGATCGACCCTGGGATAGCCGACCCGCGCTTTTTTCGCCGGTAAATCCGGCAGAGCCGCATTGAGCGCTTCGGCAAGGTTCATGGTCTGTGCGGCACTCGAACCGAGGCCACCATCCCTGGCAGCAGGCCCGGCATTTTGCGGCTCAGCACTGCAGTCACTTCCATGGTCCCGCTGCCGGGATCGACCACCGGGCTCAAATGCGTGACCGACGCCGAGGCTGTCACACGAAAATCAGGAGTGGCCGACACCGTGACCAGCGATCCCCGCCGCAGCGCTGCGCCTTCCAGGGCGGGCAAAGTGAAGCGAACCTCCAGGGGAGAATTGCCCGTCACCTGAAAGATCCGGTCGCCAATGTGAACGTATTGCCCCAGCCGCACGTAACGCTGCGACACTTCGCCTGCGAAGGGCGAAACGATGTGCGTCTTTTCCATCTCCATGTCGAGCGATTTGAGCGCAGCCTGCGCGCTCTGCATTTCGCCGCGCTGGCGCTCGACTTCAAATTGCGTTGCAGCCAAATCATATTGCGCGTGGTCGAGGGCTTCCTGCGTGTTGATGCCGTCCTTCCGCAGTTCCTGGGCCCGACGCAGATCTGCACTGCGCACCTCGACTTCCGCCTGCCAGTTCTTCAGGTCGGCCTCGAGGCTCTTCGCCTTGTAGTCCGCTGCACTGCGATCGTCGGCCAACTGGCGATCGTCTAATTGCGCCAGAATCTGCCCGCTGCGCACTTCCGCATCCACATCGGCGTTCAGGGACGTGATCACGCCCGAGCGCAGGGCCACCACATCCAGCTGTTGCTCCATCGTGACCGGGCCGGTCACCACCAGATCGTTCGTGGTTGCGGACGGCGCGGGACGACTTACCGGCTCGGCCACTGGCTGCGGCGCTGCGGAAGCCGCTGCCACCGTGGGGATGTCGCTCGTGGCTTTTCTGGACGAACATCCGGCAGCAGCCACCGCAACCAGGCAAACCGAAATTCCTCGCACCAACCGGGTCATCACCTTTTCACCATCCAAACCATGTCCACAATTTCGCCCAGGCCCAGGCCCCAATTTCGCGGAACATCACATAACCAAGAGGCCGAAACCCTGCCCGAACCTTGGCATAACCCTGCATGCCCGGCCGCAGGCTTCCGTCGGCGTTCGGAACCGCGATTCTCGCGTAAAACACGCGATCCTCACCCACCACCTCTGCCTCGGGACTCACCACGCTGACCGTGCCCCGGTACGTCCGCGCCGGAAACGATTCGAGCTTAATGCTGGCCCCATCCCCCGCTTGCAGCAGGGTCACATCGCGCTCCGGCACGGCGACGTCGACAATCGCCTGATCCGTACCCACCACATCGATCATCGGATCGCCGGCAGCTACTTTGCGGCCCACCAGGTTTTCGACATGCGGCGTGGTCACGACTCCGTCGATGCTCGAACGGATCGTCGTGCGCTCCATTTGCTCGGCCGCGCGGCTCAGTTCGCTGTGCAGGTATTCGGCTTCCAATTGCCGTTGTCCAGCCATCGTCGCATCGTTATTCACCAGCGCCTGGTCCGCCTGCGCCGTTACGGTGTTGTAGCGAGCCTCTGCGCTGGCCGCCGCGGCGCGTTGTCCCCAGTCCGCCATCTGCGCCAGCGGCATGCCCGGCGTCACCTTCTCGCCTTCGTGCACCAGCACCTTTTGGATCACGCCGTCTTCTTCTGCCCGCACAGACTGCGTCTGTCCCGCGGCTACCGCGGCTGTTCCCGCAACGCGCATGGGCACCGGCACCGTAACCAGAGCGAGCACCACGGCCGTCGCCCCCATCAGCATCAGCCACCGATTCATCCGGTTGATGGCCAGAAATCGCCGCCTCTTCTCCATCAGGGGCTCCAGAATCCCGATGAACGGCACTTCCTTATAAAGAGAGGCATTGCGCAGCGCAAGCGTCGCCTGGCTCGACAGCAGCTTGATCACTTCGACGTGCAGCTCAGTGAGAAAATCCGGATCGGCGCTGTCGAAAGACAGCATCCCCAGCCGTCCCTGATCGTCCGCGAGCGGAATCGCATAGAACCCGCGATAGCCGGTTTCTTCGAAATACCGCTTGAATTTCTCTCGCGTTTCCGGCCGCGGATCGTCAATCTCGTCGTCATGCATCGAGACGTGGATTTCTGTGTCGAGCCCTGCCGCCCAGCGAAGCACCTCGCGCAGCTTCTGCGCCGAAGGCTCCGACGCATCCAGCCTGGTGACACCAGAGATGGCCTTGATCGTGAGCCGGTTGCGCTCCTCCAGCGCAATGGCGGCGCGTTCGTACGGAATCACCAACTGCGGCTGATTCACAATCGCCTGCAGAACCCGGTCCTGATTCAGGGTGGAACTGATCTCCTGCCCCACGCTCACCAGAGTCTGCAAAATTTCGATCTTGCGTTCTGCCTGCAGCAGCGATGAATTGTGCAGCGCCTGCGCGGCCGACGACGCCACCTGCTCCAAAACGAACAAATCATCGTCAGTAAATGGCGGGTCGGCCTCGAACCGGATAGCCTCGATCACTCCCACCAGGTTTTCCCCGTCCACCACGGGTACGGCCAGCAGCGAACCGACCAACCCTCCCTGTGCCTGCTCGTTGCGTGCCGCCAGCGCCGGATCGCCCATCTGCAGCATCACCGGCGCGCCGCTCTCGCCAGCATCGCCCGCGATGCCCCCATCGGCCGACTGCCGGTCTCCGGGTTGCGCGACTGGATCGACACCCGACTGCCGCATCAGCACCAGATCCTGCTCATCGACCATCCACAGATTCACTGCCTGTGCGCGAATCAGGTCGATGACCTTCTCGCAGATCACGGGCAGCAGCGTTTCCATCTCGAGACTCGCACTGAAGACCTTCTCAATGTCATACAACTGCGTCAGCCGCATCACCGAGGCCAACTGCGCATCGCGCTCCGTTGCGTAGATGGCGCCTCCCGCCAATGCGAGCGCGCCCATTCGGGCGATTTCTGAGATGCTCTCCAGATCAGTCGCAGCCGGCAGTTCTCCGAAGCTCACAATCTCGATGCAGCCCAGCAACCGCTCGTCGAGAAGCAGCGGTACGCAGGTCATCCCGGTGACGCTCTGCCGCACATCGAGATGCGCGTAATCTTCCCGCGACAGATCTTCAGCCTGGAACTGCAGAATCGCGCGTTCCCGTGCTGCCGCGCCCAGCACGCCGGAGTCTACAGAATGGGTACCGCCATCCACGGAGATTTCGCCGGCTGTCGCCTTCGCCGCCCAAAGCGAAGCTTCGGCATCCTCCACCACAAAGATGGCGACAGCCACATCGCCCAGAATATCGACGATGCTCTGCGCGACAATGCGCGCGCGTGGGCCGGTCTCCAACTGTGCAAGAAGTGCCGCTGCAATCTCTGCTACTGGAACAGTCACCGCGGGGTCTGCCAACCGCAAGGCCTCCGTTGATTCAGGCGGGAGAGGAATGGGTAGTATGGTATCCTACCGCTGCTTTGGTGGGTCAGAAATATCTGACTGCGCAGTTTGCGCGGCGGTTCCGGAATTTACCGTCGATGGCAGAGTGGCTGCGGCCTGCGCGGAGTGGCTGGCTTATCCCGACTGCCCGTTGTTGCGAGGACTCGAAAAAGGAGATCGGTTGAGGGATCTGGAAGTCAGCTATCTGAAATATGGCCCGGTTGGATTCGTCACAGTACAGGGAGGCTTGGTTCTCGGACCCCCTGTCGATTCGTTGCGCCAGACCCTGGACAATCTCACCGATCACGGAGAAACCCAACTGGTCCTCAACCTTGGCGGAGTTGATCGCCTGGATTCCAGCGGCATTGGTCTACTCGTAAAGGTCCTGCAGACCTGCAAAGGAGCGGGAGGCAACGTGAAGCTGACGCATTTGCCACGGGTTGTCGTGCAGACCCTGAGCATGTGCCGGCTTCTGCCACTCTTCGAGGTCTATGACGAAGACCAGGACGCCATCGCTTCTTTTGGATGAAGCTTCGTGGTTTCGGCCCGTGAAGAATAAATTTTCCTGACACACTTTTCCACTTGAGATACCGCCTTCCGGCGGAGTTCTTCCCCCGCTACAAAACAGAGTGCAGTTTGCTCGATTGAGGCCAGAACATAGCCGCGGTGCTTCTCGTGGTTTTGTATTGCCGGACAGTCTGGTGCAGGATACCCATTGAATTGACGGAGATCCGGTCGATCCTGAATTGGTGGGCATTCCACGGTTGAAGCGCCACGGTTGAGTTTTGTAAGTTGCTACTCCTAACTTCGGTTGCGACTTCGGGACCAAAGGGGTTGGAGGTTCAATTCCTCTCCCCCTCCATTTCATACCAATTACTGACCTGGGCAGGTCGTGCGCCTTCGCGACGACCTGCAATCCCGAAGGGTGAGCGCGTTCAGGGGATCGTCACGTTGTAGGTATTCGACGGCACGCTCTGATTCCCCTCCGCATCGACGCTGGTTACCTGGTAGGTGTAGGCGATTCCACCTCCGACTGTGCTGTCCGTGTAGGCTGTCGGCGCGTTGACCGATGTATTCAGCAGTTGAAAGGAACCTCCGCTGACAGCGCGATAGATGTTGTAGCCGGCCACCGGATCGCCCGAACTTTCGGGTGCATCCCAGGTTAGTTCCACCTCATAGGAGGCTGCCTGGCCGGTCCCGCTGAGGCTGACCGCCATGGGACCCCCCATGGAACAATTGCTGGTCAGGGTGATGGCACCTGTGTCCGTCCCGGCAGTGGTCGGATCGAAGGTCACTTCCAGGGTCGCCGTCTGGCCAGCCTGCAGGGTCAGCGGGAAGGAAGCCCCTGACATGGTGAACCCTGTGCCCGTGAGACTGGCGGCGTTGATGGTCACCGGCGCCGTTCCGCTCGCCGTCAGGATCGCGGACTGCGTTGCCGGCGCATTGACGTCCACAGTACCAAAGCTGATGCTCGAACTGCTGACCGAAAGGATGGCTACCCCCGCGTTTAGCTGTAGGGTCGTGCTGGTGGATATGCTGTTGGCGGTAGCCGTGATGGTTGCGCTCTGCGCTGTGGTCACGGCAGACGCGGTCGCCGTGAAGGCGGCCGTGGTGGCTCCGCTCGCCACTGTGACCGATGCCGGGACAGTAACGGCGCTGCTACTGCTGCTCAGGTTAACCGTCAGGCCGCCGCTGTTCGCCGCCGCAGTCAGAGTCACGGTGCAGGCATCCGTGGTCGCTCCGGTCAGCGAACTGCTGCTGCAGGAGACGGCGCTGAGCGCTGGAACTGCCTGGCCGGTACCGCTCAGGCTGACCGTTGCCGTTCCACCTGAGGTTGCATTACTGGAGATGGTCAGTGTGCCTGTCGCTGCGCCGGCCGTGGTGGGATCGAAGGTGACCACCAGCGCCGCTGTCTGACTGGGGCTCAGGGTCACCGGGAAAGTCGTTCCCGAGAATGCGAAGCCGCTGCCGGCAACCGAAACTGCATTCACGGTCAGCGCTTGATTGCCCGATGAGGTCAGCGTGAGCGACTGCGTATGCGACGTATTGAGCTGGACGCTTCCAAAGCTCAGAGTCCCTGAGCTGATTGTTAGACCGGATGTCGCTGCGTTCAGCTGCAGCGTCGTGCCGGTGGATATGCTGTTGGCGGTGGCGGTGATGGTCGCGCTCTGCGCTGTGGTAACGGCAGATGCGGTTGCGGTGAAAGCGGCGGTGGTGGCTCCGCTCGCCACTGTGACCGATGCCGGGACGGTAACGGCGCTGCTGCTGCTGTTCAGGGTCACCGTCTGGCCGCCGCTGTTCGCGGCCGCAGTCAGGGTCACGGTGCAGGCATCCGTGGTGGCTCCGGTCAGCGAACTGCTGCTGCAGGAGACCGCGCTCGGCGCGGGAACTGACTGGCCGGTCCCGTTCAGGCTGACCGTTGCCGCGCCACCCGAATATTCGTTGGCGGTGACGGTCAGCGTGCCGTCCGCCGTGCCAACAGCTGTGGGATCAAAGGTGACCGCTATCGTTGCTGTCTGACCCTGCGTCAGGGTCACCGGGAGCGTCGGCGGAGTGCCCGGCGGGAGTGTCGCCCCAGTGATCGTGAAGCCATTGCCGGAAATGGATACTGCGCTGATGATCAGCGGAGCGCTTTCCCATGCGGTCACGGTGACGGAGAGCGTCTTCGCGGTGTTCAAGTGGAGCGTGCCGAAGCTCAGAACCGACGGCTGGATCGAGCCGAATCTCTGATTCGGCGGAGTCATTGTAAAACCGGGTGTCGCTGCGTTCAGCTTCAGGGCCGTGTTGGCGGATACTCCGTTGGCGGCGGCGGTGATGATCGCGGTTTGCGCCGTGGTGACAGCGGAGGTGGTCGCGGTGAATGCGACTGTCGTCGCTCCGCTCGGCACCGTGACGGACGGCGGGACGGAAACCGCGCTGCTGCCGCTGGTCAGTGTCACGGTCCGGTTCTGTTGCCTCTTCTCCAGCGTTACCGTGCACGCATCCGTGCCTGCGCCGGTGATGTTCGACTCCTCACAGGAGAGGCTGAAGGGGCTGGCCGACTCGAGAGTCGCCCTGGCCGACGCGCTGATCCGCACCTGCGCCCGCCCGGATATCGCAAGCGAGCAGAGAATGAACACCAGCAACCCTGCACGCCAGGCGTGGCGCCGGGAGGAAAGTTGGACAGGGGAGCATCCCGCGAAAGAGCGGAAGAACGAGGGGGCAAGACGACCTTCGAACATCACAACACCTCAGGAGCGCCTTCGCACACGACCACGGTTCGCGCTCGCAAGGCTGTTTGCGGCGACGCCGTCAGAACTCACACATGAATCGGTGGTCGAACGAAGAGTGAAACGCTACCCGATCATCCCTCAGTAATCGCCTGGTGTATGTGCGATTGGTCACACACATTTGGACATTCGATTACCTTTGGTCCAAATTGGGAATAACAGCCGGAATAGTTCCCAGTTTGGAACCTATTCAACTACAAATACAACAGTTACCTCTCGTAAACCTCCGCTCGGCATCTTCATCCCCATAGAGGATTCGCCTCGAAAGACGGGTGATCGCTTATCGCGATGTGGTTACCAGGTTACCTTTGATCATGTCGTGGAATTGACGCGAATCGCCGCATCCGGGTGCCTGGTGATCTGAGCCCGTCACACAGCAGGGCTTTTCTCATTTAGCGGGGAAATATCTCTGGTGAGTGCGGGAATATGGCGGGCCAGACGGCTCGCACAGCGTGGAGTTACGCCGGAAGAGCACCCGCAAGGGGGCACTCCTTGAATGCTTTGGGGACTCGGTCGAACCTGCATCGGTAGCAGTTCGCGGCCGAAGTGCCACCGTTGAGTTTTTTAAGTTGCTGGTCCTGGATTCTGTTACCTTCTCGGGGCCAGGGGTCGGAGGTTTGAATCCTCCCTCCCCGACTATATCTTGCCAGGTTATTCGAATTTTAGTGTGGTATCGGCGCGCGCCCAGAGGCCCAGGGGGCGCGTTGCGAAATACAGGGGATCCGCGCAACAATTGGCCTTCACTGCCCGATGGTTACATTGCACTTCCCGTTCGCATTGTTGCAGGTTAACGGTGGCAGAGAACCCTGTTTGCAGGTCTCGACCAGGACGTCGTAGATTTTGTCACACTTAGGATTCTCATTTGCGCCGCTCGGCCCATCACATTTCGCGTGAACATCGTGGAAATGCAGTTCGGTGATTTCGTTGCCAGGTGATATCGGCTCTATACGCGCGCGATCGCCTGCAAAAACGTAAATTGGGCCGTCCGCGCTAAAGGTAGAAGGCTTTGGACAAACCGAAGGGTTTGTTGCGCCACCGGGTGCCAGCGCACTGGCGCTGCAATCCTTGTCCGAACAAATTTTCAATGCGTTGGGATGCTTTGTTTTGAGTAAATCTGGATTGTGGTTCGCATAGGTGATTGACCAGCCACCCGTGTTTGAGAGTGGGTCCGGGTACTGATCGAAATTGCAGAATGTAAGAAGGTCGATGCCCACAGCACTCCCGGCAGTCGTGGCCCTGGCTGCGGCAGTATAGACCTTGTACTGGCTCTGCTCGGTCCAGCCGTCGGTGTCCGTTGGAGCGACCTTTGGACGAATGGAACCACCTACTACCACGACCGGGGTATCTTTCGAGCCCGGTGGTGTTCCCGTCTGGGGCGGTGGCGGTCCTTGAAAGAATTGGAGAACGACGCCGAGGTTGGTAATAACTCCGATGATTCCTGCGAGGACAAGAATCCCAACCCCGCCAATTACATATTTTTTTGCCGTGAGCTTCATCGCAATCTCCCGGAAATTGAGGAAGAAATTCCTGAACGCGACAAAAGGCCTGCAATGTCAGGACGGGTCAGGTACGACTGGAGCGGATCAGGTCCCCAAGTCTGCTTTAACCCTGTGAGAATGTCAACAGCTTTGTTCCTATAGGTTTGACAGACCGATTGGTCCCCAAGCTGCCTTGCGGCAGCGGCTGCTATCAAGGCGCTTCTCAGCTGTGGTTCCGGCTTTGTCGAGGCGGCAAAGTAATCGTTCGCTAAGATGGCGAGTTGCTCAGCTTCTTTGGACTGTCCAGCTGCGAGTTCGGCATCGGCGATGGCCAGCTTGCGATTCCAGGCAAATGCCGGGTCGTCCGCAGTCACGAGCGCAGCGTACGCCTGCAGTGCCTGGATTGCTTCCGTTCCCTTCGTCAGATGAGAACGCGCCACCAATTCGTCCCACTTAAGCTCTTCTTTTGACTCGCTGTCTGTTTCCGGATACTTCCGCAGGGCGGAGGCGGCCACGTTTTGGGCCTGTTTGAACTGCTGCCGCGTCACTAAGGAATTGAATCGCTCGGCTGCGGCGTGCATCTGCACCGTGGCAGTTGCGGGAAGAGAACCCAGGACCGCATCCGACTCACGGTAGCGGCCAACCTGCCAGAGATCGTCAGCATAGCTGAGCAGTTGCTTGCCCTTGTCATCCTCCTTGTCAGCAAACGAGGCGGCGCGCTCCGAATGGGGCAACGCCTCGGGGTAGCGCTCTAACTCGTCGTAAATTGTAGCGACGGCTTCTTCCGACTGCATGATCAGGCGGCGATTTCCTGCTTGATTGGCGATTTTGAGAGTTGCGTTGCCAGACTGAAGCGCCTGCTGATATTGCCCCAGAGAGCGCTGCGCGCGGGTAATGAGTATTGAAGAAAATCCGGCCATCACAAAATAGCCATGCTTCTGGTAATAGTTGCGCGCGGCCTGGGCGGGTTCGATGATCTGATCGTGGTGCCCTTCCTGATTCATCACACTGGCCAGCGTAAAGTTAGCCAGGGCCTGAACGCGGAGCTGGCCGGTCTGGTTGGCCAACAACATGGCCTCGCGTACAGTGGCTTCCGCCTGTTCCAGTTGATGTTTCTGGAGGTGCACGTTCGCCCGGCGCACCATGCCATCCGCCAGCCAGGAATCGAGGCGGTGGTCCCTCGCAATCGCCTCCGCGCGTTCCGCCTCTTCGCCCGCCTCCTGATACGCAGCACTCTGGTCATTGGAACTGATGAGGTAGTCTGCGCTGCTGAGCTGGGTTAGAGCGCGAACCTGCAGTTGAACGCTGTCAAAGCTTTTTGCTTCCGCCAGCGCAAGCGTGAGGCACTGTTTGGCCTCGGCAGCTCTCCCGGAAACATTCAGAGCATATCCCTGTTCATAATCCAGTTCGGCGAGCCCCTCCTGGTTCACCTCTGCGGTGAAGAGTTTTCGCGCCTCATTGAAGGCCTGCGTCGCATCCTGCGCATGCACCAGCCGGCTCTGCAGGACGGCAATATGCATCCATGGCGCAGGGCTCAAATGATCGAGCGTGGCTGCCTTTGCGTAAGCGCTGAGAGCCCGGTTAATGTCGCCGGCCCGTTCATAAGCCATTCCGAGGTCGACATTGCCCGCGGATTTTTGGTTTGCGGGCAGGCGGCCGAGAATTTTGGTGTACAGCGCGATGCTCTCCGAGTCATTCCCGGAGACGGTGGCACGAATGGCACTCAGGTACTGGCGATCAAGAGGAGGGAGGCGCCGTTCCTGGGGAAGGGCGATCAGAAGCTCGCGCTGCGCGTCCGACTGAAAATCCAGATCCGCCATCGCCTCCGCCATGCGGGCATGCGCCATGGGATAACCGGGATCCCGATCGAGCGCTTCCTTCAGCGCCGTGGTTGCCTTGACGTAGGTGCCTTCATGCAGGGCTGCGACGCCGGCTTGATACCAATGCAGCGCATCGGGAAGGGGGCGGTAGTAGTGGCGGACCTGCCAATACTGGAATCCGCCCCATGCGAGGGCAATCGCCGGGATGCAGCATGCCGCGAGCAGAAGCTTCGGATGATCATGGCGAAGGTTTGCAATGTTCAGAGGGCCGGTCAGCAGCGCCGTTGAAACTTCAGACGATGTTTGAAATCGTTCTGCACGATCGTATTCGAGACACTTCGCAATGATATGGTCCCAGTGCTTCGGAATGTTCCGCCGGGCGGATGACGGCGGATGAGGATGGCTGGCGCGCCTTGCCGCCGCCGCAATGGGCGTAGCAGCGCTAAACGGGTGGGTTCCTGAGAAAAGTTCGTAGAGCACGACTCCGAGCGCGTAGACATCGGTGGCCGGCGAAGTCGCGTTGCCTTCAAACTGCTCCGGCGCCATGTAATCGGGCGTGCCCGCCATGCCTTCCCGTTGCGCAGAGGCGACGCCCTTCGACTCATTTGCAACGCCGAAGTCCATGAGAACGGCATGTTCCCGGTCAGAGCGCCGCACCAGCATGATGTTCTGGGGCTTCAGATCCCGATGGATGATTCCCGACTGATGGATATCCGTTAATCCGGCACAGATATCGAGTGCGATTTGCTTCATTTCCGCCAGAGAGAGGGTGTTGGGCTGGCGCAACCTCGCAGCGAGGGTGGTCCCACTTAAAAGCTCCATGGTGAGGAAGGCAAAGGCCGGAGCGCCCTCCTGAGCAGGCGCGACGAAAAATTCGTGGATGCGGCAAACATTGGGTCCACTCACCCGGCGAGCGAGCTGCACCTCATTCTTGAAGAGCGAAAGAGCAGCAGGTTTCCTGGCGAATTCGCCGCGAATCGTCTTCAATGCGATGATCTGATTCAGTTCGATGTCGAAGGCTTCGTAGACTTCTCCCATACCGCCGCGGCCAATGCGTCGCAGGATTCTGAAGCGGTTGAGAAGCACCTGGCCAGGAGTCAGAGACGGAGTATCCCGAGAGGGAGCGCTCTGCGATGCAGCCACCGGAGGATGACTCATGTCACCGGTCTCCGCGTCCTGCGCATTCAGCGTTCCCTGCAGCCGCAAGCGAAGCTCTTCGTCGTCGCCGCACCCTGAAGGCATCCGCACTCTCCAGTGGGCGAATTATAGCTTGCCATTGGGGTTATCACGGGGAATTGACGGCGAGTCCCCATCCCCCTCAAGGGGCACCCCTGGCATTTCCGCTGCGGGAAACACCGCGATAAATGGCTCAACCGCGGAGCTTCCGGAATGACAAGCGGAAATGGGCAGTATGGTATCCTGCCGCTTCTTTGGATGGCGGCGTATTTGAACTTGTACGGCCGCGTCAATACTCTGCGGCTGGCCGCCGGAACCGCTGATCCGCTCTTTGCTGGGCGGGCGACGCATGGTTTGAGCTGCCTCTCAGGCATCATCTTCCTGAGGGGATCGGGGGTAAGCTGCATTGAAGCCACTGGAGATTCAGTCTGCAAAGGTCGGGGAAGTCTCCCTGGTCACGATCCAGGGAGGACTTGTGTTGGGGCCGCCGGTCGACTCGCTGGGACAGACGCTGGATGGTCTGGTGACCCAGGGTCAGCCCAAAATGGTGTTGAATATGGCAGGCATCGACCGGCTCGATTCGAGCGGGATTGGGCTGCTGGTGAAGGTGATGCAGTCGGCCAAGGCCGCGGGCGGAGCGCTGAAGCTGAGCAGTCTGCCCAGGGTCGTCGTGCAGGCGCTGAGCATGTGCCGGCTCTTGCCGTTGTTTCAGGTCTTCGGCGATGACCAGGAGGCGATCGCCTCATTCGGGTGAGCGCGGGTGAGCTTAGCGAGTTGCTGATGCCAGCAGGGCTGGTTCCGGCTCGTCAACGGCCGGGCTGACTTCGATGACCCACCACCGATACGAGCGCAGGCGTCCTCGCGCCGCGTCCGCATACAACTGACGGATTTGGCAGGTGAGCGGGCCGACGGCTGCGTCCTGCACAGGACGGTGGTCGACGCGCACGACGGGCGCGATGCCAACGGCGGTGCCGGTGAGGAAGAGCTCATCGCAGATATACAGCTCGCTGCGATCGATGGGGCGCTCGACGACCGTGACGCCGAGTTGGTGGCGCGCCAATTCCATGACGCAGTCGCGCGTGATGCCTTCCAGCACATTTTCCGTGACGGGCGGGGTAATGAGCTGACTGTTGCGCACCATGAAGATGTTGCAGGTGGCGCCTTCCGCGACGTGGCCGCTTTCGTTGAGGAAGATGGCTTCGTCGAAGCCGCTGCGGCGGGCATCGTCGCTGGCGAGGGCGCTGTTGACGTAGGCTCCGCAGATTTTCGCGCGCGCGGGAATGGCGTTGTCCTCAATGCGGCGCCAGGCGCTGACGCCGGCGTGGAGGCCGTGCTCGCTGTGCAGATATTCGCCGAAGGGCAGCGCGATGATGGCGAAAGCATCCTGATCGTCGGGGCTGACGCCGACGCGCTCCGCAGATTTCCAGGCGAGCGGGCGAACGTAGACGCTGGTGCGGAAATGATTGCGGCGCATCAGCTCGAGGGTGATGGCGCAGAGATTTTCAGCCGTAGCCGGGATGTCGATGTGAAGGATGGCGGCGTTGCGCTTCCAGCGCTGGTAGTGCTCGAGCGGACGCAGAACGAATAGCTGAGATTGCGCCTCGTCCCAGTGCGCGCGAATGCCTTCGAAGACGCCGGTGCCGTAGTGGAGCGCGTGGGTGAGAATGCCGACATTGGCTTCCGCCAGCGGCACATAGCGGCCGCGGAAATAGACAATCAGGTTGGGATCGACTTCAGACGGCATGGGGCACCTCTTCGAGCCACTCGTGCAGCAGCTCCCTGCCGCGGGTGATCGCGCGATCGTCCAGATCGAGCCAGCGCGGGCTTTTGACCAGGCGGCCGAGGGCGGTATCGACGGAGGCCTGGGGTAGCGCTTCAGCGATGGCGAGCAGAGCGCCGAGCGCGACCATGTTGCCGGCGCGCGAATCGCCCAGTTCGTCGGCCACGCGGGTGAACGAGCAGGCGAGGATGTGCACGCCTTCGCGCTCGCAATCGGCGGGAAGCTCGTCGCCGTTGTAGAGGATCCAGCCGCCGGGCGGGACGCTTGCGCAGAATTTGTGGAGCGAAGGCTCGTTCATGGCGACCAGGACGTCGGGATGGGTGACGAGCGGCGAGTCGATGGGAGTGCGCGCCAGGCGCACATGGCAGTTGGAAGTGCCGGAACGCATTTCCGGTCCGTAGGAAGGCAGCCAAGAGACTTCGAGACCCGCGTCGAGACCCGCTTCGGCCAGCACCTCGCCGAGCAGGAGAACGCCTTGTCCGCCAAAGCCGGCGACGCGCACCTGGAGGTCGACGGCGGGCGGCGGGAACGTTCCGATGGAGTCGCCGCCGATGAGGTCGCCCGGCGTGACGCCGAGCGTGCGGGGGATTTTTTCGGGCGCGGGCGCCGGTTCAGGCGCGGGACGCGGCTCAGCCTTTTTGGTGCGGTCGCAGCAGACGCCGAGCGGGAAGGTCTTTTCCATCACGTCGCGCACCCACTTCTGCGCGTCCACCGGAGACATTTTCCAGATGGTGGGGCAGGGCGCGAGGATTTCGACGAGGGAGAAGCCGAGGCCTTTGACCTGATTTTCCAGGGCGCGGCGCACCGCGCGGCCGGCCTGGACAACCTGGCGATTGTCGCCGAGACCGACGCGCTCAATGTACACAGGCGCTTCGAGCGTGGCTAACAGCTCGCTGACGTGCAGCGGGTAGCCTTCATTCGCAGCGGTGCGGCCGCGTGGAGTGGTGGTGCTGATGGTGCCCATCAGCGTGGTGGGGGCGACCTGGCCTCCCGTCATGCTGTAGATACCGTTGTTGACGAAGATGACGGTGATGTTTTCGCCGCGGTTGGCAGCGTGCAGAATCTCTGCGGAGCCAATGGCAGAGAGATCGCCGTCGCCCTGATAGCTGACGACGATGCTGTTGGGATGGCTGCGCTTAACGGCGGTCGCGACAGCGGGGGCGCGGCCGTGCGCGGCCTGTATATTGCCCACGTCGAAGTAGTAATACGCAAAGACTGAGCAGCCGACGGGGCTGATGAGGATGGTACGATCCTGCACGCCAAGCTCGTCAATGGCCGCGGCCACCATCTTGTGCACCATGCCATGGCCGCAGCCGGGGCAGTAGTGCGTCTGGTGCTGCAGCTCTTCTTTGCGCTCGTAGATTTGGTAGAACGCCGGGGATTTCGACTGCGCTACCGTGTATTCGGCATCGGTTGCGCCAGACTTTTCGTTAGACATAAGCGATGCACTCCTGTTCCGCGGCCACATGGCTCTGCGTGAGGTCGCGTACACGCTGCAGGACTTCCTGGTGCGAGGGAACATTGCCGCCCACGCGGCTGAGAAAATCGACGGGCCGTGTTCCGTTCAGAGCCAGTTTCACGTCTTCCAGCAGCTGGCCGTTGCTCATTTCCACGACGAGGAACTGCCGGGCATGCGTGGCAGCGCGCTCGAAGTGCAGTTTGGGGAAGGGATAAAGCGTGATGGGCCGCAGGACGCCGACGCGCAGACCTGCCGCGCGAGCTTCCGCAGCGACGGCTTTGAGAATGCGCGCAACGATGCCGTAGCCGACCAGAACAAGCTCCGCATCCTCGGTGCGCCACTCTTCGGCGAGAGTCTCACGCTGCTCAGCAACGTAGTACTTGGCTTCGAGGTGACGGATGTGGGCTTCGAGCTTGTCGGCGTCGAGATAGATGGATGAGATCAGGTTGCCGCGTGATTCCTGGGTTCCGGCGACGGCCCACTTCGGCAGCTTCGGCTCGATGGCGCGCTGCGGGAAGTGGACAGGCTCCATCATTTGCCCAATGAAGCCATCGGCCATCAGAACGACGGGGTTGCGATAGCGGTCCGCGAGTTCGAAGGCCAGCGCGGTGAGGTCGGCCATTTCCTGGACGGAATGCGGAGCGAGAACGATGGTGCGGTAGTTGCCGTGGCCGCCGCCCTTCACCACCTGGTGATAGTCGCTCTGCTCAGAGGCAATGTTGCCAAGGCCAGGGCCGCCGCGGGTGATGTCGGCGATCACGCAGGGCAGTTCCGCTCCGGCGAGATAACTGAAGCCTTCCTGCATCAGGCTCATGCCGGGGCCGCTGGAGGCAGTCATGACGCGGACTCCGGCGGAGGCTGCGCCGTAGAGCATATTGATGGCGGCTACTTCACTCTCAGCCTGCAGAAAGACGCCGCCGGACTGGGGCAGAAACATGGCCGCGGTCTCGGCGATTTCGCTGGCCGGGGTGATGGGGTATCCATAATATGCGCGGCATCCGGAAAGGATCGCGCTTTTCACGATCGCTTCGTTGCCTTTCATCAGTTGCCGGTGCATGAGGCGTCCACCTCTCTGGCGGCGCGCGGCGTGAGGCGCAGCACGGTAATCGCTCCTGGCTCAGGACAGACGAGAAAGCAGATGCCGCAGCCGGTGCAGCCTGTGCCCGCGTAGGCGGCGGTGCGGTATCCGTAGATGTTGAATTTGTCAGTGAGGTGGATAGCCTTGGGTGGGCAGGCTTCGACGCAGAGGCCGCATCCTTTGCATTCGTCCCGGTCGACTCGCAGGTTTCCGCGATCTCTTCTTTGGGGCTCGGTCATCTGGTGCTCCTTCCCGGCGAGCGGCGGCTTACACCAGCACGCTCTCCGTTTTGCGCTCGAGGTAGTGGGAGCGCACGGCAAAATCCTGCAGATCCTGCTGGAAGCGGGGATCGGCAATGGCGATGAGGGCTTCGGCGCGCTCCCGCAGCGACTTGCCATGCAGGTAGGCGATGCCGTGCTCCGTAACGACATAGTGAACGTCGGCGCGTGAAGTGACGACGCCTGCGCCCGGCTCCAGCACCGGCACAATGCGCGAAATGGATCCATGAAGAGCGGTTGAGGGCAAAGCGATGATCGGCACGCCGCCCTGAGAGCGTGCTGCCCCGCGAATGAAATCAAGCTGGCCGCCGAAGCCGCTGTATGGGCGGGTGCCGAGCGAATCCGCGCACACCTGGCCGGTTAGATCGATCTGGATGGCGGAGTTGATGGCGACCATGCGGTCGTTCTGCGACACGATGAACGGATCGTTGGTGTAGCAGATGGGGCGGAACTCGCACATGGGGTTTTCGTGCAGGAAGTCGAAGAGGCGCTTGGTGCCGAGCACGAAGGCCGCCACCGCTTTGCCGCGATGCAGCGACTTGCGCTCTCCGTTGATCACGCCCGCTTCGATCAGATCGATGACGCTGTCAGAAAACATCTCCGTGTGAATGCCGAGGTCGCGCCGGTCGTGGAGGCAGGTGAGCACGGCTTCCGGAATGCCGCCGATGCCGGGTTGCAGCGTGGCTCCGTCAGGAATGAGCGTGGCCACGTTGCGGGCCACCTGGAGGTGCAGGTCGGTGAACTGCTCGGAACGGTATTCCAGCAGCGGGCGGTCGGTTTCGACGATGGCGGAGATGCGGCTGATGTGGATGAAAGTGTCGCCATGGGTGCGCGGCATCTGGTGATTGACTTCCGCAATGAGGTGCGTCGTGTAGCGGGAAGCGGTAAGGGTGCAGTCGACGGTGGTGCCGAGGCTGACGAAGCCGTGCGCGTCCGGCGGAGAAACCTGCATCAGGACGACGTCGAGCGGCAGCGCGCCGCTGGTGAAGAGGCCTTCGATTTCGCTGAGGAAGATGGGGGTGTAGTCGGCGCGTCCGGCCGCGATGGCCTCGCGGACATTGGCGCCCAGGAACATGCCGCGATGGCGGAAGCGTCCCTGGAATTCGGGCCGGGTGTAGTCGGCGCTGCCGAGGGTCATCATGTGGACGACTTCGACGTCGTGCAGCTCAGGGGCGCGGGCTACCAGAGCGTTGACCAGGGTGGAGGGGGTGCCGCAGCCGGACTGGATCCATACGCGATCGCCGGAACGCACCACGCCCAGAGCTTCCGCAGGGGTGACGCAGCGGCTCCGATACTCGTCTTTCCAGGTCATTCTCTGTCGCTCCAAACCCGTTGTAAGGTACGCCCGCGGAAGGGGGATTCTCTGTGACGCTCGTCACCCGCTCCGGGGGCGGAAAAGGGCGCAGTTTTATTTCGGGACGGGCCGTGAAGGCAACCGAGCGAACCCCCGCAACCTGTTAGGCTTACCAGCGCGAGGTGTTCCCGTGAACCTGATTCGGCGCAGGTTGCCCAACTCCAATTTGTGGGCCAGATTGATCCCGGTTGCGGCGCTGGCTTTGGGCGGCGCAGCTTCCCTTCCCGGCCAGATGGTTTCTCCGTCGATTGACCCGCCCCACCAGCCCTTCTCCTATTTCAGCCAGCCGACGGACGAAATTGGCGTGATGGATGCGCCCGAGGCGACGGAAATTACGCCGGAGGGCTACCTCTACACCGGCTTCGGCGAGCTGATGTTCTTTACCGGGGCGGACGATGAGCCGGTGAACCAGCGGCTGCGCACCCTGGAACAGGGCTATTTGCCGATCGACTCGTATGTCTGGCACAAGGACGGGATCGCCTACCGCTTCACAATGTTCGCGGCCACGCTGGATGGAACACCGGAGGGCCAGCTGGTGGATTTCATCCGGGTAACGATGAAGAACGAGAGCACAGAGCCGACGCGCGCGCTGCTTGCGACCGGGTTCCGCTACCAGCCTCCGGCGACCACGACGAGCCGGACGGGAGACAACCGGTTTTACCGGCCTGCCACCGCGAAGCAACTGGGCAACTATCGGCAGCCGGGCGTGGCTTTCAGCACAGCGTGGGAGTACCGCTTTGCCGGCAATGCGTTTCTGCGCGACGGACAAGCGATGTATGTGTTCCCGGCCGGGGCGCAGCTCTCGTTCACGCTGCATGAGGAATCCAACGATGTGCCGGACCTGACCCCGCGCAAGCTGAACCTTTTGCCGGATACGCCGGCCGGAGTAGCGCGATTCGCGAAGATGCTGAAGCCCGGCGAAGAGACGACACTGGACTTCAAGCTTCCGGTGATTCCTGTGGCTCCGGGGCCGGCGCTCGATGCGGTAGAGCAGGCATCGTTCGACGAATTCCACGGCCGCGTCGTGAATTTCTGGGAAGGGATGCTGCACCAGGGGATGCAGGTGACGCTGCCGGAGAAGAAGGTGACGGACACCTTCCGCGCCAACCTGATTTACGACCTGATCGCGCGCAACAAGATTGACGGCAACTACATCCAGACGGTGAACGATCTGCACTATCACGCGTTCTGGCTGCGCGACTCGTCGGACATTGTTCGCTCGTACGATGTGACCGGCTACTCGGCGATTGCGAGCGAGGTGCTGGATTTCTTCCCGCGCTGGCAGACGCCGGATGGGAATTTCCTGTCGCAGGCGGAGCAGTACGACGCGTGGGGACAAACGCTGTGGATTTACGGAGCGCATTTCCGCATCACGCACGATCGGGCGTTCGCGGAGAAGGTGTTTCCGTCGATGGTGCGCGCGGTGGCGTGGCTGCACCAGGCGCGCGCCGGCGATCCCATGCATCTGATTCCGGCGTCAGCATCGCTAGACAACGAGGACGTCCCCGGACACATAACCGGCTACGACTTTCTGGCGCTGGATGGACTGCATGAGGCGATCCTGATGGCGAAGGCGCTGGGAAAAACTGACGACGCAGCGAATTTCCAGAGCGAGTACGACGACTTTCGCGCGACGTTTCTGAAGAAACTGGATGAGGTGACGGCCACGACGGGCGGGTATATTCCGCCGACGCTCGACGGGAAGAAGGGCGGCCAGGACTGGGGCAATTTGCTGGGTGCCTATCCCGAGCCGGTGCTGGCGCCGGACGATCCAAAGATTACGGCGACGCTCAAAAACACGCAGGCGCGCTATCAGGAGGGCCTGATCACCTACGGCGACGGGCGCTGGCTGCATCACTACCTGACCATCAAGAACACGCTGACCGAAGTGGTGCGCGGCGATCAGGAGCAGGCGGTGCGCGAACTGTACGCGCTGCTGGTCCATACCAGCTCAACGCAGGCGGGGTTTGAGTATTGCATCCGGCCGTGGGGCGATCGCAATTTCCAGAACAACTTGTCGCCGCATGGATGGTTTGCCGCGGAGTACCGCACGCTGCTGCGCAATATGTTCGTACGCGAGCAGAGCGACGATTTGCATTTGCTGCCGGTGGTGTCGCCCGAGTGGATTGGCGTGGGGAAGACGATTTCCGTGACCGGCGTGCCGACCGACTTTGGCACGGTGAGCCTGAACCTGGAGCAGCCGGATGCGTCGAGCGCGGTGCTGCATGTTACTTCGCAGTGGGTGGATGCGCCGCAGCATCTGGTGCTGCATCTGCCGTGGTTCATGAAGGTTGCGGCGGTGACCGCGGACGGGAAGGCGGTTGCTGTGTCCGGGAACGCAGTGACGCTGCCGTCTGGAACGCAAGCGGTGCGGCTGAGCTGGACGCGCGTGGCCGGTTCGACGGCGTACAGCTACGAGCATGCAGTGGACGCATACAAAGCGGAGTATTTGCGGCGCTATCACTCATACCTGCACGCCAGCGCGGGTGGGAAGTAGCGCTTCGCACGAAGGTGTTATGTGCGGAGAGAGAGCGCGTGGCCTAGACTTCGAGATGATTGGGCAAATCGTCCGGGAATGGGAGCATTCGTTTGAGCGCAGGGCGTAAGAAGATTGTGCGAGGTCTGCAGTTGACAGCGGCCGGAGGCATGGTGCTGCTGGCGGTCGCCCTGCTGAGCACGGTTTTCTACGGCAAGGCTGCGGATCTGGATTTCATCGGTTACTGGATCAGCGGGCGGTTGATGAAGGAGCACGCCAATCCTTACTCGCGCACGGCCATTCTGCAGCTTGAAGAAAAGATGGGGAGCGATCTGCACGTGCCGATCGTGATGCGGAATCCTCCGTGGTCGCTCTTCATGGTGGCGCCGCTGGGATTCATGAGCATGCAGGTGGCCGCGTTCGTATGGCTGCTGGCGATGATTGTGGCGCTGGTGGTATCTATCCGATTGCTGAGCGCGGGATCGAAGCCGCCGCCGGTGATTGTGTATTTGTTCGCGCCGGTTCTTTACACCGCCATGTCAGGACAGACGCCGCTTTTTTTCCTGCTGGGGATTGCGGTGTTCTTCCATTTCTACGAGAGACGGCCGTGGTGGGCAGGCGCGGCGCTCACGTTGGCGGCGATCAAACCGCATCTTTTTGTGCTGTTCTGGCCGATCCTGCTGATCGACTGCATCCGGAACCGGCGGTATCGCATTTTGGCCGGAGCCGTGGCGGGCCTGGTGGCCGCGACGGCGATTGCTTTCGTGTTCGACCATCACGTTGTGGCGGATTATCTGACGTCCATGCGCGACGAGCACATGGAACTGCACTACATGCCGAATCTTCCCTGTTCGCTGCGCATGCTGGTGCCGGGCCGTCCCGAATGGGTGCAGGTTACCCCCGCGGTGCTGGGCGTCTTCTGGGCTATTTGGTTTTATTGGCGGAAGCGTGCGGCGTGGGACTGGACCGACCAGGGCGCGCTGCTGCTGTGCGTCTCCGTGCTGGTGTCGCCGTACTCCTGGCCCTTCGATCAGGTGCTGTTCCTTCCGGCGATCCTGAAGGTGCTGTCGAAGCCGGTGGCAAAGAGCACGGTCGCGGGACTGGTGACTGTGAGCGGCATTGCAGCGGTGATGATTTTGAAGTTTTCCATCACGTCGCCGGTGTATGTGTGGACCGGGCCTGCGTGGCTGGGGTGGTATTTGTGGGCAAGGCAGCGGACGGTTGAGCCGGTGGCGAGCGAGCCGGTGCTGGCGGCTTCGTAAGGCTGAGAGAAGCACATGAACAACATCTATTGGATTGAGTCCGGGCAGCCTCCGCGATTCGCGATTGTTGCTCGACCGGGACCCGACGACGAGTTGGCCGGTGATCTGGCGGCTTTGAAGCGTGGCGGGATCGACGTGCTGGTTTCTTTCCTGTCCGATGACGAGAACACTCTGCTGGGTCTCAGTGAGGAACGCAGGCTCGCCGGGGAAGCGGGGCTGCAATTCATTTCGTATCCGATCCCCGACACGCAGGTTCCGAGCGATGTTGCCGGTTTTCGCAAACTGGTGGGCCAGCTCGCCGAGCAGGTTCGCGCGGGCAAGCGGGTGGGCGCGCATTGCCGCGGCTGCATTGGACGCTCGACCGTACTCATCGCATCGCTGATGATTGCGCTTGGGTCGGACGCGGAGGATGCGCTTGAGAAAATCGAACGTGCACGCGGCCTGGTGGTTCCCGATACCGCTGAACAGCGAGAATGGATTTTGAACTTTCGGCCCACTCCATGACACCCACTCTCGATCTAACCTTTCCCCCTTCCTGGCAAGCTGAGATTTTGCAGAAGCGTCCGCTGATTCTGCCGCCGCGGCAATTCACGTATCCGCGCGAGGCAGAGGAAGTGGAGCGCGGGGCGCTGGAGGTGATGATCCGTCCGGCGACGGATGCGCCGTTTCTGGCGACGTTCGCGCTGGGGTTTGCCGGATCGGTTGTGCCTACGGGGGTTTGGAGCTGTCCCAATCAAGAGGAACTCTGCGCTGTGGCTGGTGGCTATGCCTACATGGTGAACACCGCCGTGCCCGAGCAGTTCACGCAAATCGTATTTCGCCCGGTGCTCGAGGTGCGGACGCTGGCCTCGCACAGCCTTCTGCTGTTTAGCGGCAGCCATGCGCTGCTGGCGTGGGGCGCGAATGGATTGGCATGGCAAACGCCGCGGCTCTCGTCGGAAGGTTTGCGCATCACCGAGGTGCGGGACGAACAACTGCACGGCTTTGGGTGGGATGTGATTACGGACCGCGAGACTCCGTTTGCGATTGATCTGAAGACGGGGCGGCGCGCTTAGTCCACGTCGAGCCGGAAGAAACTGAGCGCCGCATCGCCCTGCTTGAGCACCCGGTAGCGGACGAGGAGGCCGTAACGCTCATCCAGTTCGCGGCGCTTCTCGTGTTCGGCAATCACAATGGCGCAAGGCGCGAGGATACTGCGGGATGCGCCTCCGAGCAGCCCCAGAGACTGCGTGTACTCAGCAACCTCGCTGTACGGCGGGTCGAGAAAAACAATGTCCGCAACACGGCCGTTTTCTGCCAGCCTGCGCAGGGCGGCGGCCACGCTGCGCTTTTCCAGCGCGTAGCGGCCGGCGATGCCGAGCGCAGACAGGTTGCCGCGAATGGCTTTCATCGGCGCGTCAGCCTGTTCGACAAAAATGGCTTCTCGCGCGCCGCGGCTGAGCGCTTCAATGCCGACGGCGCCCGATCCGGCATAAAGGTCGAGAAAAACGGCGTCGGCGATGCGGGGAGCCAGCACGTTGAAGAGAGTTTCGCGCAGGCGGTCGCTGGTGGGCCGGGTGTCGAGGCCGCGTGGCGCGCTGAGCGGCCTTGAGCGATACTGTCCGGCGATCACGCGCATGCCTTATCCTCAACGTTCGAAAAAACGGGCTGACCCTCTACAATAATCGGAAGGGCTCTGGAGATCGAGATGCGCGCATGGTCATTACCGCTGGGACGCTGGTTCGGAGTGCATCTGCGCATCCATTATTTCTTCCTGCTCCTGCTCTTCTTCTGCGTGCTTTCGACCAACCTTTCCGGCATTGCCGCGTGGCGCGGGGTCATTTTGTGGTTTCTGCTGTTTGGCGCCGTGCTCGGCCGGGAGGCGGCACGGGCGGTCACGGCAGCATGGCACGGACTGGCGGTGCGGAGCATTCTGCTGCTGCCCATCGGCGGCCTCTTCTCCTACGCCAGCCCGGAGATGGCGGAACAGGCTTCAGAAGGATGGGCGCAGACCGCGCTGACCATCGCCGGTCCGCTCGCGAATCTTGCGTTTGCGGTGCTAATGGCGGGTCTGATTCGGGGAGCCACGGCGCAGGTTCCGATTTTCGCGCTGCCCATCGTGACCGCTTCGCACCTGATGCGCTCGACAATATGGCTGAATGTTGCGTTGGCGCTGATTAATTTTTTGCCGGCGTATCCGCTGGATGCGGGACGACTGCTGCGCAGCGGCATGACGGCCACGCGCGGCGTGACGCAGGCTACGCGCTCGGCTTCGGGGCTGGGGCAGATGATCGGCATTGGCGCGGTGATTGCCGGACTGGCGCTGCTGGCGGTTCCGAATACGCACGTAGCCGCATCGATTAGCCCGTGGCTGATTATGGGCGGCTTCTTCGTCTTTATTGGCGCACAGTTGGAAGACCAGGGCGTGATGTTTCAGTCGGTGGTGGAGACGGTGCGGATGCGCGACGTGATGCTGACCGACTTCGACACTTTGTCCCCTTCCGACACGCTTTCGGACGCGCTCTATAAGGCCATTCACAGCCTGCAGGATGATTTTCCGGTGGTGCGCGGGCCGAATCTGGTGGGCGTGGTTTCGCGCCAGGGCATTGTGCAGGCGCTGCGGCACGAAGGCAACGGGTACATTCAGGGCATTATGTCGCGCGCCTTTCAGGTAGCGCAGCCGGACGACTCGCTCGGCGTGCTGATTCGCCGCATTGGGAGCGGGAGAATGTCGCTGATCCCGGTGGCGGAGAGCGGCCGCATCGTGGGCATCGTGACCTGGCAAAATCTAAGCAGCAGCATGGGCCTGCTGGCCGAATACCGCAGACTCGAGCGCGGAGGCGAGGACCGTGACTGACCCGCGGCGGCGATGAGCGAGACTGACCCACCTTTAGCGCCAGGCCTCTACCTGGTCGCAACTCCGATCGGCAATCTCGAAGACATCACTCTGCGTGCGCTGCGGGTGCTGCGCTCCGCCGATCGCATTGCCTGCGAGGACACGCGGCAGACGCGCAAGCTGCTGGATCGCTACAGCATCACGACGCCGACCATCAGCAGCCATGAACACAACGAGGGTGAGCGCAGCCTGCAACTGGTTGAGGAATTGAAAAACGGCGCGCGCATTGCGGTGGTTTCCGATGCGGGCACGCCAGGGCTGTCCGATCCGGGCATGGTGCTGGCGGCGGCGGCAATTGCGGCGGGGGTGACGGTTTATCCCATCCCTGGAGCGAGTGCTGCGTTGAGCGCGCTGGTGGCTTCCGGACTCGACACGGAGCGGTTTTTCTTTTTTGGATTTCCTCCGGCCAAGGCAGGGGCGCGGCGCACGGCGCTGGAAGACCTGGCGGATTCTCTGACAGAGCCGACAACGGTGATTCTGTATGAAGCGCCGCATCGGATCCTGGAGTCGCTGGCCGAAGTGGAAACGGTGTGGGGCGCGGATTGCGCTGTGGTGCTGGCGCGGGAGCTGACGAAGATTCATGAAGAATTCCTGCGGGGCACGGTGCATGCCGTTCGCGAGCAATTAGCGGCGCGGGAGAGCGTGCGGGGCGAGATGGTGCTGCTGGTGGCAGCGCAGCCGCGCGGCGCAGGGGACGCTCCGAGCACGGGGAGCGTGGTTGCGCGCATTGCGGAGTTGGAGAAGGCCGACGGCCTGAGCGAGAAAGATGCGCTAAAGCGCATTGCGCGGGAGCGCGGCGTTTCAAAAAGTGAGTTGTGGCGCGAATTGCAGAGGGAACGCGCACGCGGGAAGTAGGCTAACCCGTAAGCTAGGCGCCGCCGGAAGTGATGCCGGAGCGGCGCACCCAGTGTCCGCCTTGCTTTTCGAGGTAAATCCAGCTACCAGCGGCGCACAGATGCGCGCACCAGTCGTTCATGTAAACCAGAGCCGCGCCGTGCTTTGAATCGAAATACACTTCGCTGAAAAACGTGATGCCGGGATAGCCCGCCCACTGGCTTCGCGTCTCCGAGCTGTCGTAAGCGCCAGCCGCTTTTGAGCCGCGCAGGGCGTTGACCTGATCGGGCGCGAGCAGCGTGAAGTCGTGCGAGATGCGAAAGGGTTTGGTCGTGAGCTGCACGCGAACATTGCGGTTGGCGTCGTAATCGCTCACCGCTTCGTTGAATGCCTGCACATTGTCGGTGGGCGGCTTGAGCTGGCCCTGCGGCGGGACGGCGGGATTGCGGTCCTGAAGGCTGACGGTAACATCGGCAATCGCCCATCGCGCCGCCTGGTCGGGAGCCATGCTCGAGAAGGTCTCGCCGGGCATCAGCATGGAATAGATGGCGTAGGAATCGTCGGCGCGGTCCGGCGGCATGGCGATAGGGGCGCCTGGAACGGGCGGAGCGGCCGGCTGGTGTGCGTGCTGGCCCACGCCTTTCGCGGCCAACATCAACAGGCCAATCGCCACCAGCAATCCTGCTCCGATGAAGGGCAGGTTGTCCCAACGAATGCGCATGAATGCATAGACGCAATCCAGGCGAAAGGCGTTTGGCGATATTCCGAGATTCAGCGGGTGGGGACGTCCCACGCCGGGACGGGACGCTTGCTTTCGGGCAGGTCGCGGCCCTTCACGCGGTCGTAAAGGTACTCGTCGCTCACCGTGCCGAGGGCTTCGTTATAGAGGGTGACCGAGCCGGCGACTTCCTTGATTTCTTCGACGAAGCGATGCAGCGCCGTGAGCCGATCGGCCGTGGCGGGAAGCTCGGCTTTGCTGGTTTTGAAGAACTTCTGGAAGCCGTGATCGACGAGAATAGCGATTTCGCCGCCAAATACCGGCCCAGGGCGGACAGCCATGCGGAATCCAGCGGCATTGGAGGCCGGTTCCAGCACGATAGCGTTGCCATCTTTGGAGATGCGGTGCTGATTTGCGACTCCGGCGACGTCTAAAACATCAAACTGGCGTCTTCGGAGCTCGCTGAGGACTTCGGTAAACGTAAGCGGGCGCGGCTTTTTGATCATGAGGGGTTGATCCTGGGTTCCGCTACACTGAAGCGGAATCCGCTGTTTCAAGGTTCGCACAACCAGCCAGGGGCTGCAATTCTGCTCCTCAGCCAAAAGTAACCGCAAAAACTCATCATGGCTGCACATTCCCCCACAAAGACGGGCTTGCACGGGACCAGTTTGCTGGATCGCATCGGCAACACGCCGATGGTGCGGTTCGAGCGGCTGGCCGCGCATCTGCCGGGAATTACGTTGCTGGCGAAAGCGGAGTGGACGAATCCTGGCGGCTCCGTGAAGGATCGTCCCGCCGCGGCGATTGTGCTGGATGCGATGGCCCGCGAGCAGTTGTGCCCCGGAACCCGGTTGCTGGATGCGACCAGCGGCAACACCGGCATTGCCTACGCCATGCTGGGCGCGGCTCTGGCCTTCCCGGTAACGCTGTGCATGCCGTCGAATGTTTCGCCGGAGCGCAAGCGCCTGCTGCAGGCCTATGGCGCGGAGGTGGTGTGGACCGATCCCGCGGACAGCTCCGATGGAGCGATTCGCAAGGCGCGCGAGCTGGCTCAGGATCCGCAATACTTCTACGCCGACCAATACAGCAATCCCAACAACTGGCGCGCGCATTTTCGCGGCACGGCGAACGAGATCATCGCGCAGACCGAGGGCCGCGTCACCCATTTCATCGCGGGCATGGGCACCAGCGGGACGTTTACGGGAGTGTCGCGGCGGCTGAAGGAATTCAATCCGGAGATTGAATGCATGGCGATGCAGCCGGATTCGCCGTTTCACGGACTGGAAGGAATGAAGCACTACGCCACGTCCATCGTCCCGGCGATCTACGATCCGACGCTGGCCAGCCGCACGCTGGAGGTCGAGACGGAAGCGGCTTACGCCATGGCGAAGCGTCTGGGGCGGACGGAGGGATTGCTGGTGGGCATCTCCGCTGCGGCGGCGGTGGTGGCGTCGCTGCGCCTCGGCGAAGAGCTGGCCGCGCAGGGACGCGAGGCGGTGATTGTGACCGTGCTGCCCGACTCTGCCGACAAATACATGAGCGACCGGTTCTGGGAGGAGGGGTGAGATGCTGCGCCTGAGCCAGCAGGTCTTCGACGCCCTCCGCCAGCATGGCGAGGAGACGTACCCGCACGAGTGCTGCGGCGTGCTGCTGGGCCGTTTCGCGACCGAGGACGGCAGCGCGGTGAATGATGTGGAGGATGCGATTCGCGCGGGAAATACGCGGACGGATTCCGCGCACAACCGGTACAACATTGCGCCGCAGGAGCTGGTGAAGATTCAGCGCATCGGGCGCGAGCGCGGGCTGGATATAGTCGGGTTCTATCACTCGCATCCCGACCACCCGGCGCAATGGTCGCCGACGGATTTCGCTGAGGCCCACTGGCTGGGCTGCAGCTACGTGATCACCGCGGTAGAAAAAGGCGCAGCGCGGCAGACGAATTCATTTTTGCTGACAGGAACGACCGAAGACGACAAGGTTTTTCAGAATCAGCCGATCATAATCACGGGCCAGTTGGATCCGGGGCTGGAGCCATCCTCGACGGACGGCGCCTGAGGGCTTCTTTTAGGATAGGAAACGGATGACCATCGAAATTCCCACACCGCTGCGCGTTTACGCGAAGAACCAATCCGCCGTCACGGTGGCCGCGAACACTGTCGCCGAGGCGCTGACCGCGCTCACCGCGGATTACCCCGACTTCCTGAAGCATCTCTACACGCCCGACGGGAAGCTGCGCTCCTTCGTCAACCTGTACCTCAATGACGAAGACGTTCGCTATCTGCCGCAGCGCGAAGAGACGGCGGTCAAGGAATCCGACACCCTCTCCATCATCCCCTCGATAGCCGGCGGATGCTGCCGCATGGGCGGGGGCGCCTTCGGCGCTACGGACGTTACGAACGCATAGGCCGCGCCTACGCGCACCATCTGACCAAGGCCGGCGCACCCTCCTCCCTTGCACCTTGCGGCCCTGAAGCCGCATCCTTAAGGAACACCATGGCTACGACGACTGCCCCCATTACGCTCCCTGAATTGTCCAACGACGAAGTCGCCCGCTACTCGCGGCACCTGATCCTGCCCGAAGTGGGCATGGAGGGCCAACAGAAGTTGAAGGCGGCGAAGGTGCTCTGCGTGGGCACGGGCGGGCTGGGATCGCCGCTGGCGCTCTACCTGGCGGCGGCCGGCATCGGCACGCTGGGCCTGGTCGACTTCGATGTGGTGGATTCCAGTAATCTTCAGCGGCAAATCATTCACAGCACGAAGGATGTTGGCCGGCCCAAGATCGATTCCGCGGCGGAGAAACTCCAGGCCCTGAATCCCTTCATGACCATCGTGAAGCACGAGACGATGCTGACCAGCAAGAACGCTCTCGAGATCATCAGCCAGTACGACGTCGTCGCCGACGGGACCGACAATTTCCCCACGCGGTATCTGGTGAACGACGCGTGCGTGCTGACCGGCAAACCGAACGCCTACGGGTCGATTTTCCGGTTTGAGGGGCAGGCCAGCGTCTTCGCGACGGAGGAAGGGCCGTGCTACCGCTGCCTTTATCCCGAACCGCCGCCGCCAGGCCTGGTTCCTTCGTGCGCGGAAGGCGGGGTGCTGGGCATTCTGCCGGGGCTGGTCGGCGTGATCCAGGCGACAGAAGTCATCAAGCTGATTATCGGCAAGGGCGAACCGCTGATCGGTCGTCTGCTGCTGGTGAATGCGCTCGATATGCGCTTCCGCGAGCTGAAGCTGCGCAGGAACCCCGAGTGCCCGGTTTGCGGCCTGAACCCCACTGTGACTAAACTCATCGATTACGAGCAGTTTTGTGGAATTATGCCTGAGCCAACTACACCTGTTGCCGTCGTGAACGGCATCCCGCAAATGACCGTGAAGGAACTCAAGCGGCGTCGCGATGCCGGAGAGAATGTCTTCGTCCTCGATGTGCGCGAGCCCTTCGAAAACCAGATCGCCCAGATCGGCGGCAAGCTGATCCCGCTGGGCGAGGTGCCGGCGCGCCTGGGCGAACTGAACCCCGAGCAGGAAATCGTGATCCACTGCAAATCCGGAGGACGGAGCCAGCGCGCCGCCGAGTTTCTGTCGAAGAACGGGTTTGCGAATGTGCACAACCTGGCGGGCGGGATCACGGCGTGGTCGAACGAGATCGATCCAACGGTCAAGAAGTACTGAAGACCGTTCGCAGCCGCGAAAATCCGAGCGTTTAACCCTTCATAAAATCTCCTTTGCCCTCGCGACGGGGCGTGGGTATACTCCGTGTGCCCGGCATTCTGCCTTTATCATCGCTTTCCAGGCAAGCCTTCCCCGCCTGGCCGGGTTTGATCCGGGGGCCACATTATGTTGGATTTATTTGCTCTGCGTTTTCTTTTTGTCCTCATTTTTGCCGTCGCTTCGTGGTTTTTTCATCCGTTCGGATTGCCACCGTGGGTTGACGCCGTGGGCGGAGCTGTTGCCGCTGCCCTGTTTATTTTCTTTGAAATCCGCGTGCGGGCCCTGTCGCTCCGGCGGCTCTTTGGGTCGGTGATCGGCAGCCTGCTCGGCATCAGCGGGGCGTTTCTTTTCTCGCTCGTCCTGCGCAACAGCCTTCCCGAGGGACATGAGCGCAGCATTTTGCAGCTGGGCGTGCTGCTGCTGATGACCTATATCGGCCTGGTGGTGGGCGCCAGCAAGGGCGACCTGCTCAACCTGGCCGCGCTGGGCGGCCTGTTTAGCGGCGAGCGCGCGTCCAAGCGCAACACGAAGGTGCTGGATACCAGCGCGATTATCGACGGCCGCATCGCCGACATCGCCGACACCGGCTTTCTTGAAGGCACGCTGATCATTCCGGAATTTGTGCTGCGCGAGTTACAAATGGTGGCCGACTCGTCGGACTCGTCGAAGCGGCAGCGCGGACGGCGCGGCCTGGACGTGCTGCAGGCCATGCGCGTGAACCCGCAGCTCACGGTGCAGATCGCGGAGGAAGACTATCCGCAGATTCGTGAAGTAGATCTGAAGCTGATCGAACTGGCGCGCCATCTGGACGCCAAGATTGTGACCAACGATTTCAATCTGAACAAGGTCGCCCAGGTGCGGGGCGTGCCGGTGCTGAACATCAACGACCTGGCAAACTCGCTGCGGCCGGTGGTTCTGCCGGGCGAGAAAATGCACATCCTGGTGATGAAGGAAGGCAAGGAATACGACCAGGGAGTGGGCTATCTGGACGACGGCACCATGGTGGTGGTGGACCATGCGCGGCGGCTGATTGGGCGCGCGGTAGATATTTCGGTGACGTCAGTCCTGCAGACAGCCTCCGGCAAAATGATCTTCGGAAAGCTGGATGAGACACCGCGACCCGAGCCGATTCGGGCCATTGAGATTACGAGCACGCAGGCCTGAGGCGATCAGCCCAATAGCGTCGAACTGGAACATTACGCAAGTCTTACACTCCCTGCGAGGCTGATCCATTAGCCTTGCAGATGGAGTGCTACTTGCTAATGTCCGCTGCCGCTGAAATGCCCGTTGCCCCCGCCGCTGAGACGGTCCGCGCCGATTCTGAGGCGCTTGAGCAGACTCGCTCGACAACACTGAACTGGGTTTTCGTCATCACCCTCACGGTGTTTCACATCGGCGCCATTGCTGCGCTGTTTTGCTTCAGCTGGAGCGCGCTCGCGGTCTTCGCGGTGCTCTGGGTGCTGGGGCAGAACGTGGGCATTGCCATGTGCTACCACCGGTTGCTGACGCATCGCGGCTTTATCACGCCCAAGTGGGTGGAGTACGCGATGGCGGTTTGCTCCACGCTCTCCCTGCAGGGCGGGCCAATTTACTGGGTCGCGGTGCATCGCATGCACCACCAGCTCACCGATCGCCCCGGCGATCCGCACTCGCCGCGCGACGGCAAGTGGTGGTCGCATATGGGCTGGATCCTCCACGGCTCTTTGCACAATCGCAATCCGCTGCTGGAGCGCTACGTTCCAGACCTGGCCTACGACCGCTTCTATCAGTGGCTGAGCCGCTGGCACTGGGTTCCCATCATCGTCGTCGGCGTTGGTCTGTTAGCGGTGGGCGGATGGCCCTGGGTTCTGTGGGGCATCTTCCTGCGCATCACGCTGGGCCTGCACGTAACCTGGCTGGTGAATTCCGCGACGCACATCTGGGGCGCCCGGCGCTTCCAGACGCGCGACGACTCGCGCAATAACTGGTGGGTGGCACTGCTGACCGGGGGCGAGGGATGGCACAACAACCATCACGCGCATCCTGTCTCTGCGAGCCACGGCATGGCCTGGTACGAAGTAGACATCAATTACTGGGGCATTCGGCTGCTGGGCTGGATGGGCCTGGCGCGCCGCATCAAGGTGCAGAACGCCACGGGCGGACCGGCGCGCATCCTGCGTCCGTAAATCCACCGCAGGGTGGATGCCGGACCGAGGACGCGGCTGGTAAACTCGCCGGCATGATCGCCAGAACCTTGAATCGACTGGTTTTCCCCCTCCTCCTGCTGGCCACTGCCGCGTGCGCGCAGACTGCGTCACCTCACCTCTTCTTTCGCGTCACGCTGGGAACTGGCATGACGGGTCCGGTCTCTGGCCGCGTGCTGATTTTTCTCGAAGCAGGGAGCGGCGCGAAGGCCGTGCAGGGCAATGAATTTCAGCCGTCGGCGACCTCGATCGCGGGGAAAGAAGTGGCCGATCTGCAACCGGGCGCTTCCATCGATATTGACGTCGACAACGTTGCTTTTCCCGCGCCCTTCTCTTCGCTGAAACCTGGAACGTACCAGGCGCAGGCGGTGCTCGACGT
This sequence comes from Acidobacteriaceae bacterium, assembly GCA_035482355.1. Taxonomy (GTDB): domain Bacteria; phylum Acidobacteriota; class Terriglobia; order Terriglobales; family Acidobacteriaceae; genus Palsa-343. The sequence continues at coordinate 51,312 of DATHQV010000210.1, forward strand.
AAACCACACCTATTCGTACGACGGGCTGGAGGCCGGCGATCTGGAGAGCCAGGTTGTGGCACTGCCGAACTGGACGCCGGGATCGGGAGACGAGCCGACGTTTGTGCTGGATTCAGTCGCGCCCGCGCCGCCAATGCGCCCGATGCCGCTGAGCGCCGATGCGCTGGCCGCGGCCGAACATGCGACGGAGCCGGCGGACTTTGTGAGCCCGGCGCTAACCGCATTTTCCGGACGGCCGACGCACATTCGCGCCTGGGTGGTGCTGCCGCCGCATTACGCGCAGCATCCGAAAGAACGCTATCCCACCGTGTACTGGACCCATGGCTTTGGCGCGAAGCTGGATACGATTCGGCCCACCGCGCTGATGATTTACGGGCGGATGGCGGCGGGCAAGATTCCGCCGATGATCTGGGTTTTTCTCGACGAATCGCTGGCGACGGGAACGCATGAGTTTGCGGACTCCGTGAACAACGGTCCGTGGGGCCAGGCGCTCACCACCGAGTTCATTCCGTGGATTGAGACGAAGTACCGCATGGACGCCCGGGTCAACGGACGCTTCTTGAACGGGCATTCGTCGGGCGGATGGGCGACGCTGCAGCTCCAGGTGAATTACCCGAAGATTTTTGGCGGAACGTGGTCGACTTCACCGGATCCCAGCGATTTCCACGCTTTCAGCGGGATCGATTTGTACGCGCCGCATGCCAATGTTTACCGGCGTCCCGACGGCACGGCGTGGCCGATTGTGCGCGACAAGGGCCAGGTGATGGCGACGTTCGAAGAGTTCGGACGCCAGGAAGCTGTGCTGGGGCCGTACGGAGGCCAGGTGGCTTCGTTCGAGTGGGTCTTTTCGCCGCGTGGGACCGATGGACGCCCGCTGCAGATGTTCGATCGCGCGACAGGCGATGTGCATCCGGAGGTCGTCGCCTACTGGCACGACCACTACGATCTGGCGCATATCACCGAGGAGAACTGGGCGGCGCGAGGCGCGGATCTGACGGGGAAGATTCACCTGGTGGTCGGCACCGCGGACACGTTCTATCTGGACGGAGCGGCGCACGATTTCGAAGCGATACTCAACCGGCTGCATGGCGATCCGCACTTCACATTCCGCGAGGGCCGCACGCACTTCGATCTGTATGAGGAGAACGGCGACCGCATGGCGATGATGGATGAGATCGCGGCGCAGATGTACGCCGTGGCACGGCCCAAGGCGCAGTGGAAGCTGCCGGCCGGGTACACGCCGATTCTGCATTGAGCCGAATCGGAAGCGGTCTCATCGATCCCGCGTGACCAAAGTTCCCTTGCGGCTCTGATTTTTCTTGCCCAGGCTCTCCGGCCCGCTCAAGCTAAACCAGCAACCTGAACCAGGAGGACTCGCCAACGCGAGTCCTTTTTTGCCCGGTCCGTCGTTGCGGGTCCCAGGACCCCATGCGCCTCGTTGATCGCGCGCATGAACGTTCCTTGAGCTTCCAGTCGCTTTCGAAAGATTGACGGCCTCGCGGCCGTCGATGAGTCAACAAGGGGCGCGATGGGGTGCATCCGGCTCGCTGACAGGTGCGCTAACCCATGTATTTCTCAACACATACGGCGGCATAAATATACTTGGCGCACCTAGACGTCAGGTGCCGACTCACTTTTGCGCTTGCGGTTCGTGGCTACGTTGTACAGGAAGACAGGTACAAAGCAGACAAACGCGCACGCGAACCACGTCCCGATCATCCCCGACCAACCGCCAGAGTCATTCCCACTCAAAACGAGGATGCCTAAAAGCAGTAGGGAGCAACCGAAACATGCCACTTTTTGCCGCGTCGTTAGCGCCATACGCTCCCTCCAATGTGTCGATGTGAATGGTGGCGGAATTATACGTCCCCGCCCAAGAGACAGCCAATTAACGCTATTTACCCCAAGGTTTCTTTGGGGAACAAAAGGTGAAACAGTGTGCTAAACTAGGAACACGGGTGGGGCGCGCCACGTAAATAATTGTGTCGCACGATGCGCAGACACTGGTATCGTGGCGTCCAACCACTAGATGTAGTGGTTGCCGGATAGCTACCGGCGTAACACCCTTTGAGGCGGCCACGTTCGCTAGAACGCGGAGGGGTGGAGAAAGATGGATCTGGGAAAATTCAAGAAGTTGGTGCACTACGTGTGCTGGCGTTGTTCGAGCGACCCCACTAAGCTGGGAGCCGTCAAACTGAATAAGATTCTGTGGATCGCAGATGCGACACGGTACTATTCAACGGGACAGCCTCTGACTGGCGCGCGCTATGTTCGCCGCCAGCATGGGCCAGTTCCAGCCCCAATTCTGCCCGTTTTGCGCGAACTGGAAGAGGAGGGAAAACTGACCGTACAGGACGCGACTTTTCACGGCATGGTGAAGAAGGAGTACATCGTTCACGAGCCGGCGGATACGTCGTTTTTGTCCGAAGAAGAGCGCAAGCTGGTCGAAGACATAATCGCGTTTGTTTGTGAGCATCACACTGCGAAGTCGATTAGCAAGGCTACCCACGACCAAGTGTGGGAGGTGGCGGCAGATGGCGAGACATTGCCCTATAACACTGTGTTTGTGCGGCCCGGCAAGATTACTGACGCTGACCGTCAGTGGGCGCATCAGCAGTTAGCGGCTCAATGCAGGTAAGGCGTCACCTATGCGTACGGTTGTCGAAGAGCAATCTGTAAGTGAAGCTGTCGATAAGGCAAGAAATCGCTATCCGCGACTGGGCGATGTGTTTGAAGGCATGAAGTGGTATCTCGCACGTGCCCCCGAGAGGGGGGAAGCATTGGATGACGTGAACTGGGTATACCGACAGGACGGGGACGCGGACGAAGACGTTCCGGATATTCTAACCATCTACACATTTGACGCCGATCGCGTGATACTTAAGTACATTGACTTTAAAGACGCAATTTTGTGAGCTGATGAAAACACCCCCGGATTCACCAGAGTTCGCACGCTTCACCGCCGCGATGCAGGACATTATGAAGGTGTCGAAGACTGAATTGCTGCGACGGATGGAAGAAGAAAAGCGGAAGCCAATTAAGGCTTCCGCTGCGAATCATGAGGAGAAGTGAACTTGCTTAGACTGCCTGTTCGCGCTTCTCGTCGTGTTCAGTTAAACGGTGTAACAGTTCTTTCACGGCCTTCAGTCCCGCTTCTTGATTCCACGAGACAACTGCGTTGTTATACCGCTGTTCCTGGCGCGCCGCTGGCTGCGGAGGCTGACCAGGACGATATGGCTGTTGCGGTGGGTGCGTGAACGGCTGCAACTGGTTAGGGTTGAAGACGAGCGATTCTTCATGCTCGATCTTGACAGTGAGCAGCGTGCGCAGCTCCTTGTCGTCGATCCCGTTGATTGTGAGTGTTCCGGTTAACATTCGCGCTACTCCTTGGTTAGACTGCGTGGATGTTGCCTCTCCGGCATGGTGTCAGCCATGCCGGAGAGGGGCTGTCTCTGTTTAGAACAGAGATTCCCCGTAGGGAACTTTTGGGTTGACGCGGGGGCACTACAGAATTAATCTGAGGGTGTTCAGGCCTCTTCCCCGGTCCGACAAATCTGGAATGGCATTCGCCCCGATTGCAGTCGGGGCGTTTGTGTTTCACCTCAATGTTTAGAAAGACGGCGAAGTCATTCTGATCCAGTATTGGCAGAAAGCGGCTCGCAGTTCAATAACTATTTCAAGACCTGGTGGCAAAGTAGAAACCCCCACAATTAGTGGGGGTTATTTTGGCGTTTCCCGCGTTGCTGTCGCGGTTTTCAAAGCGGCTGATTCTGTTCGGCTTTGCCAGTCAGTTCGGCATAGGTGAGCCGCTTGCCGGAAATCTGCGACACTGCCAGCATGAAGCGGTCCATATCGTCCAGCGGATTGTCTTTTGTGGCCCGGTTATTGAAGCGGAAAACCTGCTCATCCACGTATGCGTCCAAGTGGAACGGCTCTACGGCAACGTAGGTTCCGCGCAGCCCACGTTTCAGCAGTGACCAGAAGTTCTCAATCCCTTGGGTGTGAACTTCGCCGCGCACATACTCCTCAACGTGGTTCACGGTTTCGCGAACGAACTGGCACACCTTGAGGCTCTGATACTGGAGCGCATCATCGGTGTAGACCGTTGAACCCCAGACGACGTTTTCCAGAATCTCGTTCATAAGGGTGTCGCGCTTCACATCGGGAACCACCTTCGCACGCACTTGGCGCGTGTCACGGTCCAGCATCCCGAACACTGCGGTCTTGTTGGTTCTCTTCTCGCCCAAGCGCAGCTTGTTACGCCGCGCTGCGTGCATCCGCTGAGGATTGCCGCCGATGAAAGCCTCGTCCATTTCAACGGGGCCACCGCCACGCTTGCCGCCCATTTTCTCGAATGAGCTATTCTTCAGGGCCAACCGGATACGGTGAAGCATGAACCACGCGGATTTCTGCGTCACCTTCAGATCGCGCATGATTTCGTAGCTGCTCACGCCATTCTTACAGTTCACGACCAGCCAGATCGCGATGAGCCATTTGTCGAGCGCGATGGGCGAATCCTCGAAGATCGAAGCGGTCTTCACGCTGAATTGCTTGCGGCACGCTTTGCACTTCCAGATGCGGCGCGTCTTCAGAAACGAGTGTTCCTTGCCGCCGCAATGTGGGCAGACCGGACCCTCAGGCCAACGCATCGCAGCCACAAACTCTACGCACACATCGGGGTTATCGAAGTAGCGGCTGGCTTCCAGGAGGCTTTTGGGGAATTTGGCGTCATCGAGCATGAAACCACTCTATCGAAAAGCGTGTGGTGTGTCAAGTATATTTATGCCCATACGGCGATAAAGCACCATAAGTCTTTTGTTTTGCAACGCATACGGAACAGGCCAAAATATAAGCCCTCTGTTTACATACACATAGTGGTATTGAGGGGTATCCCCCCACCCCCCATGCTGCGAAGGTTCTACTACTGCTGCTGGGCGGCCCACGCGTCGAGCTGCTGCTGATTCTCGATCTGCCCGGTCATCATTTGCTCGATCAGGTCGTGCATGCCAAGCAGGGGGACGGGATGACTGATCTCCTGCGGCGCGTTCTGGCCGGGGAAGCGAATCATGAGCATAGGGCGCGGATCGAAATGGCCGTGGCCTGAAGCCAGCTCGTCTTCCCTCGTCCAGCCAAAAGTGTTACGCCAGAGCCAGACGCGCCAGCTATGGTCGGACGAGAGGATGACGGTGGTCTGCTGCGCGTCGCCGGTCTTCGCCAGGTCGGCCATCAGAAGGCCCAGCACCCGGTCGGCCATCGCGAGGTTGTCGATGTAGCTGCCGCTGGCTCCGATGCGCCCCGTCTTGCGGTCGTAGCTTCCGGGCGGGTGGGGCATAGGCAGATGCAGGAAGCAAAGGTCGATCGCCTCGTCGCCGATGAGCGCGCGGCCGTGGCGGACCGGGCCGAGCGCGTCCAGAGGAGAAGCGTCGGGGGACGCGGCCGGAGCCTGCAGCCTGGCGCGGTGCCCGGCGATGCGATCCAGGTCCGCCGCGATGGGCGCGATGACGTTGCCCAGCGTGCTCTTATCCCGCGAAAAGTGATCCGGGAGCGGCGGCATGCCCATCCAGCAGGAGTCCAGCTGATCTTTGAGGATGCGGCAGTAGGGGTTGTATTCGCCGAGGGCGCCGGTCGTCCATCCATCGCGCTGCGCGTCGGCGAACAGAGTTTGATTGCCGTCGAAGGGCTGCCACGAGCCGTTCGGGACCGATTGATAGATCATCCATCCTGCCGCCGTGCCGCGCACATCGTTGATGGGCTTGCCGAGGAACATGGAGGGGATCACGTCTTCGGTGTAGAAGCCATCGGGCTGCACATCGGAGAAGGTGACGCTTTGGGCGTGCAGGGCGTCGAGATTGGGCAGATCGAGGCCCGGCCAGCGATGCGCGAAGGTCTGGTCGTACGACATCTCGTCGAAGAGTAGCCAGACAATGCGGCGATGCGGCGCGTTAACCGCGGGCAGTGGCTTGCGGAACTGCGCCTCATCGTGCGGCTGATGCGCGAAGCTGGCGACGATGAGGGCGGGGATCATCCAGAGAATGCAGAAGCCCGCGAGCAGTACTACGAAGCGAAGCGCACGAACTGCATAGTCGTAGCCGCGGACGGACGTAAGCCACAGAATCGTTAACGGGATGGCGACCAGCAGAAATGCGCGCGCGGTGGTAATCTGCTGCCACCAAAGGACTTGCGCGACGATCATGCCCGCAACTGCGCGCGCAGCCAGCAAGCCGAACCACATAGCCCAGACGGGAACGGGAACGCTGCGCCGGGCGGCGATGGTGGTGTAGTGCGCCCCCTGCGCTTCCAATCCGCGGATGACCAGCATGGAGGCCAGCGACAGGAGCGCGAGATCGACGGCGAGCGCGCGCGTGACCGTCGTAAGCGGCAGCAGCCGGTGGAAAGCGTCGACGTGGGATTGGGAAAGCTGAAGCCAGAGCAGGCCGGGAGCGAGCAGAATTGCGGCTCCTGCCCCTTCGAGCCAGGAGCGTGACCAGGGCGTGCGCGGCAGCGAGGTCATTCCGAGGCGTGCCTTCTACAGGGGAGAAACTGCGAGAGTGGGGTTACTTGTCGGACTCGGGTTTCGGCTCGGTCTTGGGCGCCATGCGAAGCAGCTTGCGAATTTTGGTGCGCAGAATGAACAGCCCGCCCGCCAGCATGGAACCACCCACCTGGACGGCCAGCAGACCCGAACCTGGATCTACGTAGCCGTAGGCCGGTTTGGTGAAAGCTGCGAGTAGTACGAGAAACTCGAATACCGCGAATCCTGCGAGTGCAATGCGACTGAGTGTTTTCACTGATAAACCTGCAACCATTGTCATGAAACTGTAATGTGTTTGTCGAGGAAAATGTCTAGACGGTCCCTCGGAAGCAAAAGTTGCAGCCGGATTGGCCTGCTTACAGTTATGGAATTGTTCTCCTGTCCATGATACACAAGTGGTAAACACCCTGTGGGCCAACGAAACGACCCGCAGCGATGGCCCGATGGGGCCAAACGCTGTTCACTTGCGCACCCGCAAGCCGTCATCCGTCGTTACAATGAAGGAAGTCTTCCTAAAAACATTATGAGCACTCCTGTACAAACGAATTTGACTGCCACTCTGCAGACCGCCGCGCGTGAGGCTGGCCTGAGCGTTCTTTCCGCCGATGCCGGCACGGACTTTAACGGGCACCCGACGACCCGGTTTCGCCTGGGAACGGCGCCCGATGCGCCGGCCGACCGCACGCTCCAGCTGGAGTTGAGCGAGGCGTTCGATTTCCATAGGCCCGAGCTGCTGCCGGAGATGACCACGTATCTGCGCGAGGCGGCGCATCGCCTGCGCAATCCGCGGCCTGACGCCTATGTGACTCTGGCAGGATTGCCGGTGAGCTTCAGCCACTTCGGCTGGCCGTTTCACCGGTCGACGTCAGGAGCGGACAGCTATATCGTCCACGGGACCGCGCATCTGGAAGACGGCACCGGTTCTCCGCTGCACACGCTGGTTTCCGCCAGCATGACAGTGACGTTTGCCGAGATTGTGCCCGCGCCGGAACAGCCATACGCCGAAACGTTCATCTACAACGCGGTGCGCAAGACGCTGGACCGCGGGCAGCTGGAGCTGCTCAAGAGCGGCAACCGGCAGCCGGTTCCGGTAACCACGCGCTACTACAGCCGCTGGCAGAAGAAATTTTTCTTCACGGACACGGACGATCGCAGCCGCATGGATTTCCTGGCGCTGAAAGTGTACTGGCTCTCAGGGGTGCTGGGCGGCAGCCAGCCAGTGTGGGTGGTCGACCCGCGGGACGCGCAGTATCTGAACACCACCGCTGACGAACTCGGACGGATGGCCGCCGATTTGTCGCGCCAGGGGCTGATCGCGCTGGATGGCGAATACGCGACGGCTACGCCGATCCTGATGGGTCATGCGGAAGAGTACCGCGCGAAACTCGACGCGGCGCTGGCGACGACGCGACCGACTTTCAACGAAGAAATGCGGGCCGGCCACACGAACATGTAGTTGTGCGAACGGACTCCGTTTACTCGCAGCGCAGAATGGATTGCGGATCAACCCTGGCGGCACGGCGCGCCGGCACCCAGCAGGCGACGAGCCCGATGCCTGTGAGGAACACCGGCACAGCCGCAAAGGTAACCGCATCGTGCGGGTGAATGCCGTAAAGGAAGCTGGCTGAAAAGCGGGCAACAGCCCACGCTGCGGGGAGTCCAAGGCCCACTGCGATGAGCGTGAGCCGCATTCCCTGGCGCACGATCAGCCTTTGCACAGCACCTACTTGTGATCCCAGAGCAATGCGGATGCCGATCTCGCGGCGGCGGCGCGTGACGGAAAAGCTCATGACGCCGTATAGGCCGATGGTGGCGAGCACGAGGCCGATGCCCCCAAAGACACCGAAGAGCGTTCCGGTGAGCCGGGGCAGGAACAAGGCCTTGCTGAGGTGCTGTTCGATGGTCTCGACGTTATAAACCGCCATGGCCGGGTCGAGCGAATGAATCGCCTGGCGCACGGCATTGCTGATGGGTGCGCTATCGCCCGCGGTGCGCACGAGCAGCGTATATCCCATGAATGACGGATCGCTTGCGGTGCTCTGGGCCAGCGAACGGAAGAGCACGGGGCGCAACTCTTCGCCGAGGGTCGCGGACTTGATGTTGCCGACCACGCCAATGATTTCGTAGGTGACGCCGCCGCCGGTCACACGCTGACCAATGGGATTCTGGCCGGCGAACAGACGGTCGACGAAAGCCTGATTCACGACGGCAACTTTGGCTCCTTCGGCCGGCTCATGGGCAAAGTCGCGCCCCGCCAGACGCGGGATTCCCAGCGTTGCGAAATAGCCAGGGCTGGCCATGAATTCTTCGACACTGGGCGGTTCGGTGGCGGGCTTGCTGCCCTCCACGACAAAGGCATCCCTGCGGTCGCCGCCGGAGAGCGGAGTAACATCGGTTGCGGCGACGGACAGTACGCCGGGAAGCGCAGCGATGCGCTCACTGGCCTGCGTGAGAAACTGCGTTGTCTTCCCGGGTGTATATCCGTGGATGGGCGGGTCGACGGAGGCCATGAGGACGCCGTGCGAACGAAAGCCGATGTCAATGCTGGAGGCGTTCCGGAGGCTCCGCAGGAAGAGGCCGGTGGCGCAAAGCAGCACGATGCACATGGCCATCTGCGCGACGACCAGGACATTGCGCAGCGTCAAGCGGCGGCCGGGGCGGGCCATCACATCTTCACCGCGGAGCGCGCTGGCGAGTACCGGACGCGCGGCGATCCACGCGGGCAGCAATCCAAAGAGTAACCCGGCGCCGACGCTGAGTGCGAGAGTGTAGGTGAGGACACGCCAGTCGAGGCTGAGGCTGAGGTCGAGAGGGATAGGAGCGGGCACATGGAAGGCGCCGAGCGCGGAAGTCGCCCAGAGCGAGAGCAGCATGCCGATCAGGCCGCCGCCGATGGAAAGGATCACACTCTCCAGAAGCATTTGCCGCAGCAGCATGCCGCGCGTCGCGCCGAGCGAGATGCGGACGGCCATCTCGCGCTGGCGGGCTGCTGCCTGGGCGAGGAGGAGATTCGAAACATTGGCGCACGCGATGCCGAGCACGAGCAGGACCACGACGGAGAGTGCCGCAAGGAACAGCATGACCGTCGCCTTCTGACGTCCTGGCAAAGAACCTGCCCGTTCGAAGCGAAAGCCAATGGCTTTGTCCGTGGCGGGAAAGGCGACCGCATAGTTTTTGGCGAGCGTGTTGAGGTCAGCCTGCGCCTGGGCGCGAGTGACGCCGGGTTGCAGACGGCCGATGACGGCGAGCCAGTGCTCCCCGCGCGCGGTGCGGCTGGGAACGCTGGGCGCTAACTGCTCGACGTTGCCGAGAGGAATCCAAAACTGCGGATCGAGGATGATGCCGAAGCCGTGGAAGGCCGGCGGGGTGACGCCGACGACAGTGTAGGGCTTGCCGGAAAGTGTGACGGATTTGCCGATAATCGTGGGATCGCCGGCGAAACGACGCTGCCACATACGGTAGCCGAGAACGATGACGGATTGGTTTTCCTCATCGGGCGAAAAGCCGCGGCCGAGGGCCATGGGCAATTCCGCGACGTGAAAGAAATTCGCAGTCGTCGACTGACCCCACGCGCGTTCCGGCTCGCCGAGGCCGCCGACGGAGGCGGGAATCAGTTCGTCATAAGCGGCAAGGCTGGAGAATGAATGGGCCTGGTCGCGTACGTCAGCGTAGACCGGCCAGGAGAAATGATTGCAGCAGCGGTTGCCGTCTTCCAGGATGTGCAGAGAGAGCAACGTGCCGGGATCTCCCACTGGCGGGGGCTTGAGCACAAAGCGGCTAACCATGGCGAAGATGGTGGCATTGGCCGCGATGCCGAGGCCGATGGACATCATGATGGTGAGCGCGAGGCTCGGCGAGCGCATGATGCGCCGGAATGTGTAGGCAAGGTCCTGGCGGAGTGCTGCCATTGGGGATTTCTCCTGTAGGCCGGGTAATACGGGGATGGGGGCTCAGCGGTTCAATGATTCGTTGAGTCCGCGGTCGTACGATGGGAAAGCCGCTCAAACCCACGCGCAGATCAGGTGTCCGGAGCGTCCGTGCAGGCGCTGCTCCGGCTGGCCGGCGTTGAACCAGCGCGCGCGGATGGCCTCGACGTCGAGATCTTCGAGGGTACTGAATCCCAGGTCGCGCAGGTCCATTGCGAGTTGATTGGGGGCGAAGAAGAGGCGGAACGGCTCCCCGGCGCGAGCTACGCGCGCGGCCAGGTTGTCGAAAGCATCGCGCTCGCGCTCGCCCATCATCTCGCGTGGAATGCTGTAGTCGAAGACCACGCCGCTGCCCTGCGGCAATCCGGCAATGAAGGTAAGCGTAGCGAAGGCCGCGGGGCGGGTGAGGTAGGGCACCACGCCGAGCCACGCGAAAAGAGCTGGTTCGTCGCTGCGGAAGCCCCCTTCTCGCAGACCGTCGCTGAAGGAATGCTGTTCGAAGTCCACCGCGGCGAAGCGCATCGACTCCGGGATTTGAATCCCGGCATGCTCGAGCCGCGCGCGTTTCCACGCCTGGGTATCGGGAAAATCCACTTCGAAGACGGCGAGGTCCACAAAAGGATTGCGGTAAGCGAAGGTGTCCAGCCCCGCGCCGAGCACAACGTATTGACGCACGCCAGCGGCATACGCCTTCGCCAGTTCGTCCTCCGCAAAACGGCTGCGGGCAGCAACAAAGGCTCGCAGTCCGCGCGCCCAGGGAACTTGATTTTCGGGTTCGAGGCCGGCGCGCACCTGCTCGGCTGCCTCGTCACTGAGGATGCGAAACGCAAGAGGATCGGCGAAGATGATCGGCTCGTCGTAGAGTTGGTGAGCGGCGCGGCGCATGGCCACCCGCTCCGCCGTTGCGCTGCGGCGTCCCTCAATCATCCGCGGAGTCTATCAAATTACGGCCCGGCGTAGTAACCGTTGCGCGTGCGCACCTTGAGGCCGGCTTTGTCGAGTTTGACTTCGAGGTCATGCCAGGTGTTGGGCGCATCGGCGCGCTGCGAATCGAAGGTCAGCGCGTACCACGCGGTTCCGTCCTCAACGAATTTTGAGATTTCGGATGCGACATCGTTGCTGCCGAACAAGACTTCACCGCCGCTCTGCGTGGCAATGGCCTGGAGCGCCAAATCGGCCGGCTCCGCATGATTTGCATTGCGCACCGGCTTAACGAAGTCCCTCCACTCAGCATTGCGAATCTGTGCCGCAGCCGCGGCGCCGAGGGGATCGACCGAATAGAGCGTGACGTGCGACTGGCGCAGCGAGTTGGAAAGTTCGACAATCACCCCGAAGAAGGACTTCTGTTGCTTCTCGCTAACGTAAACATCAGGATTATTCATGATGGGCCAGCCAGGGCTGATCCACACCAGCAGTTTGCGGCCCGGCACATTGGCGGCTGCGGTGGCGACGGTCTGCAGTCCCTGCAGCGAGAGTTGCATACGCTCTGCCGCGCCGTAGAAACCACTCGACCTGGTAATCGCGCGCAACTGACTTTGCTTCTGTTTCAGCTGGTCATTGAGGGCGTTACCGTCGGTGGTGGGCTTATTCAACGTCTGCATTCCGGTATCGGTAAGGAAGATCATGGACACCGGAAACTGGAGATGTCCCTGATTCTGCAGCAGGAAGATTTGCAGTTGGTCGCGCTCGGTGCTGATGGCGGAGAATGTCGTATTGACCTCGTCGACGAGAAGAATCACCTGGGTGGGATTGGTCGACGGGTCGGTGCTGTCGAAAGCGTGGAAAGATTTGATGGTGGCCGGCTGTTTGTCATCGAGCAGCGTGAAGTCGCTCTGCTGGAGACCGGGAACAGGATGGCCAGCCTTATCGGTGACGACGACGTCCAGTTCCATCGGACCGGATTGGGCGGCAGGAGGAGGTCCAAGTGCCGGTGCATGAACCGGATTTTGTGCCGCAGCGGCTCCGGCAAAACCTGCCAGAAATAGATAAAGGACTCCCCGCAATTTCATTGCGTCCCTCCAAACCTGACAGCCAACAGAGAATACTCCGGGCCTCGGGCGGCTGACAACGAACTATGGCTGGGGGGCGGGGCTCTGCGCCGGCACATTCGATGGGCTTTGCTGCTGCCCGCTCGGCGAAGCTGCACCCTGCGAGGAAGACGGGGCGCTCCCGCCCGAGGATGGCGGAACCGGGGTCTGGCCTGGTCCCCCCTGACTTTGCGGAGCAGTAGCCGGAGGCTGCGCGGGCGTTGGAGCAATTCCCTGCGGCGGCACCGGCGGGACCGCCGGCTTCTGCTCACTGTTCGGAGACGGTTGAGGGGGCGGGGAAGTTTCAGAGGGGGTGGATCCCTGCGCGCCAGCTCCACCTGCGCCGGGTGCCGGGGCAGGTTCTCCACCGTGATAGGCAGGCCGCGGGCCGTGGTGTGCGGCAGCTTCGCCCGGCAGCGGCGGCAGCTTCTCAGCGGCCAGCGTGACCTGGTTTACGACGGAAGGATCGTCGCGCAGCTTGACATAGAGTTGACCGCTCTGGGGCCGCGGCACGGGAAGCACGTAGCCAGGAAAGCCGTCCGGCACGGCAACTGCATTGGAAAACTGCGGATCGCTCGCGACGGAATCCACCAGGAACAGGTTGGACCCGCTCAGGCGGCACTGCTCTTCTGCACCCGCAGGGCACTTAAGCGTTTGCAGCACGGGTAGGCGCACCAGCGTCGCCAGCGGCTGCCAATCCCCGGCAGCGCCGTTGGCCAGGACCCGGAATTTCAGCGGACCGAACGCCGATCCGCCGAAAGCTTTGGCGGGATCGAGCGTGGCCAGCGCCACTTTGCTGTTCTCAAGCGTCAGGCCGCCGTTGTCCAGGCTCAGCGTCGTCGAAAACGCTTCGTCTTCGGTGGCGACTTCAACCTGCTCGCTGCGCGTGAAGGATTTGGGCGACTGGGCGCGCACGGAGAAGCGCAGCTTTGCATCCTGTGGCAGCTCGTCCTGGTTCGCCAGCTCGATGTTGCTGCCGGTGCTGGATGCTGACGCCTGAACGCTTTTGCCGATCATCTCGACGCCGGGCCGCGGATCGCCGACCGACGCGTCCACGTTCATAGTGCGGCCATCGTTGAGCGCAACTTCGGCGCTGCCGGTGGCGCCCTGTTTCAGGGCCGCCGCCGCTTTCGTATCTTTCGCCACCATAGGCAGCTCATCGCTGGGCATGGTGGAGTTGATCTTTCCGGGCGCGAAGGAAACACCATCAAAGCTCAGGGTCGCAACATCTTCGAGGCGGCTGCCTTTGAGGATGCCCTGGGTATCGCCGGCGTGCACCGTGAAGCTGTCCAGGTGTCCAGCCTCAGAAAATGCACGCAGAGGGATGGTCTGCGCGGTCACGGTGCCGTACTGCTTCACTTCCAGCGCCAGCGCGCCAGGATGGGTTTCCTTCAACGGAATCGTGACCTGCACCTGATCGGGGCCGGTCGCTTTCCAGTCGGTTTTAATTTCCTTCCCCGTCGAATCCTTCAACAGGATCGTGTCGACGCAACTGGCGTCGTCGGTGGAGAGATGAATCGTATCCTCCCGCCCGACAATCAGCGCTTCCCGGTCGGCGGAGGCCAGTTCCCAGTGCTGCGCGTGGGTGTTTTCGAGGCGGAAGGTCGGTCCGTCGTACTTCGCAAATCCCCAATAGCCGTGCAGCGAAGCGTCAATGGAGTTGCCAAAGTCGCTCGCGCTCAGGTCATTGGCTTCGAGCACGAGGCCGCCGCTCACGGCATCCGGCTTCACCAGTTCGTCGACCGTCTTGCCGGACTTGGTTTGCAGGCGCAGGGTCATGCCGTGCGCGTAGCCGGTGGAGAACACCAGAGGCGCGCCATCCACGGCGAGCACCAGAGAGTTTTTCTCAGCGCAGTAATTCTGTTTTGAGTCAACCGGATGAAGAGGCGGCGGCTGTGCCGCTTCCACCGCAGGCAGCGCCGTAACCAGCACCGACTTCGGATTGTGGAACGACGGCGGTGTATTCAGCATGAGCGCCAGGCCATCGCCTTGCTGCGTGGCCAGCGCCGGAATGTATTGATACTGCGCGGTGTGGAAGGTGTCGAGGATGCGCGCAATATCCATAACCGAGCCGACGTACGGGCTGAAGTAGCCGTAGTTGGCCTGGGGCGTGTAGCTCATTTGCATGGCGAGATCGCCCGCGTTCCCCGATGTGAGCGCGGCAACAATGGACATGCTGTGGCCGTCGTTGAGGATCATCGCCTCCTGGCCCTGGGTCATGCAGGCGGCCTGCAGCTCCGGCATCTTTTCGAGACATTTGTCGTCGACCTTCATACCGAGGCTGCGCGCCAGCAGCGGCGCCGCGTCTTTCAGTTTCGACGGATCATTGGCGAGGATGGAATGCACCGCCGCGAGATAGGCATCCAGGCGGGAGCGATCGAGCATCGCCTGATTCAGGTCCTGCGACGCGCGAACAAACTGCCCTGGCTTACCCTGCACGGCGTTGACCAGAGTACGGAAGTCTCCACCCGTAACCGGCGCGAGAAAGACCAGCACCTGCTGCGCGCCTTCGGGCACGGTGATCGTCATCCCGGCATCTTCGCTTTTGCGATTCCAGGTTTCCTGGCGGAAGAACCAGCTTTCCGGAGGCGAATCCGTCGAACCGCGCAGGAACGCAGCGACCATAAGATAGTGCACCGACTGGCCCTCCGGCAGGTCGGCCTTGATCCATACGCGATCGCCTGGCGCGAGATTCGGCACCTGGGAGATGGGCAGCGTCTTGTCTCCGCGCGTGACCTTTACTTCCAGTTTGGGGCCCGTCAAATCAAAGGGGGCTGCGTCGGCGCGAGCCGATAACCCTGCCGCGAGAAACACAAGGAGCGCAAGAGAAGCGCGAAGAAATCGGATTGCCATACTAGTCACTATTTTAGGCTGCATTGCCGCCTTATGGAGGCGTGAAATGATGGCCCGTACCTTTCTTCTCCTGACGTAATTCGACGCAAAAGGTTGTGCGCGTGGAATTTACGCATCGGATACTTGTGCTTCCCCGGGAAGGATTATGGTTTTTTACTCGACGGCTCAGGTTCGCTGCCATTGCATCAAAAAAGTGCGAATGGGCGACAGACGGCATTGAGCTTCGATGTGCTGCGCGGATCAACGGGGCGATTCGCAGGACGGTAATAGCTGAGGGGATTCCTCGCTGTCGTCTTTCAGGCCGATGCCGCTCAACTGGAGCCGCCGCGCCTGATCGAGCAGGTAGCGAAGCCGGTGGGCCGCCTCGGCATACGACAACCCCTGGGGCCTGATGTTCGAGATGCAGTTACGCTCAGCGTCGGTGCGTCCCACGCGCGGGGCCCAGGTGAGGTAGGCGCCCAGGCTGTCGGGCGAGCTAAGGCCGGGACGCTCGCCGATGAGCACCAGCACCAGCGGCGCGCGCAGGATTTCTCCGATAGCATCGCCGAGCGCCACGCGCGCCTGATTTGCAATCACTACCGTGACATTTTCGAAACCCTGGGACGCATGCAGTTCGGTGAGCAGCGGGATGGCGTGCCGCTCCGGAGCCAGGGCCGAGAGGCCGTCGGCAATGACTACAGCCAATTTGGACTCCGATTTTGACATTTCCGCGAGTCGCGTTTGGCTGGCGGCGTCGAGCGCGCGGCCGAGGTCTGGACGCAGCAGATATTCCATGCGATCGCGCGCCTGGCTTCGGACGATTGCCACATCGCCAAAGCCGGTCGCACACACTTTCTCCGCCAGCGCGTCGGCGTCGAAGGAGGCGTGGACCGCGTCGCGCGCCTGCGCATGCGCCAGCTCGAAATCGAGCAGAGCCTCGGTGGGCAAGCTGCCGCCCACGCGTCCGAGGCCGATGCGCGCCGGTGTCCAGCGCCGCAGCTGGGTCCACACATCAGACTGTTTCAGCTCAGCCATTCGCTGGCTCCCGGCAACAACTTTTTCTCTGCGCCTGCGCTAAGCAGATTGCCGCGTTCGTCGGCAATCCCCATCCGCTCAAGCCACGCTTCAAATTCCGGTGCGCGCCGCAGACCCAGCACGCTGCGGGCGTAGAGCGCATCGTGGAACGAGGTGCTCTGGTAGTTGAGCATCACATCGTCGGCGCCAGGTACGCCCATCACGAAGCTCACGCCAGCAACCGAAAGCAGCGTGAGCAGCGTATCCATGTCGTCCTGATCGGCCTCAGCGTGATTCGTATAACAAACGTCGCACCCCATGGGCAGACCGAGCAGCTTGCCGCAGAAGTGATCTTCGAGGCCGGCGCGGACGATCTGTTTGCCGTCGAAGAGATACTCCGGGCCAATGAAGCCGACTACCGTATTCACCAAGAGCGGCTGGAAATGCCGAGCCACCGCGTAGGCGCGCGCTTCGCAGGTTTGCTGATCCACGCCCGCGTGCGCATCGGCGGAGAGCGCGCTTCCCTGCCCGGTTTCGAAATACATAACGTTGTCGCCGACCGTTCCGCGTTTCAGCTCAAGTGCCGCTGCGCGCGCTTCGGCGAGCAGTGCCAGCGAAACGCCAAAGCTCCGATTTGCCTTTTCGGTTCCGCCGATTGATTGAAACACCAGATCCACGGGAGCGCCCTGCTCCATGGCGCGCAGCGTATTCGTCACATGAGCGAGCACACAGGTTTGCGTCGGCACGTCGAAGCGCTCGCGAAACGCGTTCATCATCTCGAGGAGCCGCACCACGGCCTGCAGGCTATCCGACGCGGGATTGACGCCGATCACCGCATCGCCACAGCCGTAGAGCAAACCCTCCAGCATGGACGCGGCGATCCCGCGAACATCGTCGGTGGGGTGATTGGGCTGCAGGCGGACGGAGAGCCGTCCCGGTAGTCCAAGCGTGTTACGGAAGCGGGTGACCACGCGGCACTTCTGCGCGGCGAGAATCAAATCCTGATTGCGCATCAGCTTCGAGGCGGCCGCAGCCATCTCCGGCGTAATGCCCGGCGCCGCCTTCGCAAGCGCTGCCGAATCCGTCGCAGGGTCCAGCAGCCATTCGCGAAACGCGCCAACCGTGAAGCCGCTCAAAGGCGCGAAGGCCTGCGCGTCGTGGGTGTCGACGATGAGGCGTGTGACCTCGTCGTTTTCCCAGGGGATCAATAATTCTTCGAGGAAACGCGACAGCGGCACATCGGCCAGCGCTCGGCGTGCCAGCGCGCGCTCCTCTTCGTTCTCAGCGGCAATGCCAGCCAGCACATCGCCGGAACGCGCCGGCGTTGCCCTGGCCAGCAGCGTCTTCAGGTCGGAAAAGGTTCGGGTGCGGCCGCCGGCTGTCGTCGAGTACGCCATATCAATGCTTCGGCTGGATGATACGAAACTCGCCGCCGGCGTGCATCAGGCTCATCAGATAGAGCATGCCGTCGTAATAGCGGCTTTGTCCGGAAGGAGTGGGCGTGTTCCACAGCGCTTCGGTGAACAGCTTCGCGCGGGCGCGATCCGTCGCGGCCAGACCCGCCACAGCGTTGGTGCCTGCCAGGCCCTCGGGATGCTCTTCGTGCGTCCGCCCAGGCACGGATCCCTGCGGTTTCCCATCCAGCGTGAAGACCGGCCCGTAGGTATCGATGCCCTGCGTCTGGAAGAATTTCTGAATGCGATCGCTCAGCGCCTGCTCCTTGGGCGCCTTGTGCCACCACGACCAGTCGACCGACCAGTTGCTGGCGGTGCGCCACGCATCATAGCCGAACTTCCCCGATTGGCTGAAGCGGTTCACCGCCGGCGTGCCGTCGAAATTCGCATAGTCCGGGGCGAGGCCGGTGTCGGCATTGACTGCCTTCGGGAAAAATGCGCGGCTGGCATCGGCTGCGCGCTCCCAGAATTCGCGATCCTGCGGCGGACCCCAGCGCGCCCACAATTCATAAAACGCGGGCAGATGGTACGAGGGATCGGTGAAGGGATGCGGCATCATCTCCGGAACAAACAAAACCATCGGAGGGTCGGGATGCATCTCCGGCCCCACGCTTTGCGGGCCGTATTTGCCGGGCGCGGTGATGACTCCGCGATGCACCATCGCGGTCAGCAGCTTCACCGCCTCGGCGTGGTAGTCGTAGATGCCCGTGCCGCCGGGCCAGCGGTTCGCCGCAAACAGCAGCGCCATGGCGAAGTACGATTCGCCGTCCGGCGCCGCGCCTTCGGAATTGTGCGTGCCATCCGTCTTGCACGACCACGCGAAGTACTCGTAGCTCGGCGCTTTGGGGTCGCTGACGTACATGTAGGTCTTCGCCCAGTTCCACAGCGCATCGAATTCCGCCTTGTGATTCAACTGGACGGTGATCATCATGCCGTAGGACATGCCCTCGGTACGGACATCGTGATTCGCCCAGTCGGTGAGGTACATGAGAGGGCCATTCGCGTTGCCGCCGGCGGCAAACGCTACGGCCTGCGTTTGCGGGTCGCCATGGAAGAGTTGTTGATACGCAGCGTCGATCTTCACGCGGATTTGTTTTTCGGAGCGGCCGTCTTCTTTGAAGAGGTTGCGATATTTGCCCGTTGCGTACGCGCCGCTGCCGTTATCGAGCGCGGACTGGGCCGATGCTCCGAGCGCCAACGCACTCATGAAAAAAGCGAGGACCCGGCTACGCCTATACATGCGCCACGACCGCTCCAGTCAAGGTTAGGGTGAGCACGGTAATATCGTCGGCCTGTCCGAATCGGCGTGCGGTGTCGGCAATATCGAAGGCGCGGCCTCGGCTGATGGCGCGCGTGCGCTCGAATCCAAACAGCTCGCCGCTCGACGTCATTGCTTCCACCACGCCGTCGCTCATCAGCGTCAGCATATCGCCGGGAGCCAGTGCAAATGCGCCTTCCAGGTATTGAGAATCCGCGGACATACCGAGCGGCAGGCCGGATTCCAGCTCGATTTCTTCTCCGTTGCGATACGGGATCAGATGGCCGGCGTTTGCCGCGGTGAAATGTCCATCGGGCGCGATGCGCACGGCCACGCAGGTGATGAATCCTGCTTCGCGCGTGGAAAGGATCTGCTCATTGAGGCGTGTGAGCAGCGCGCCGGGGCCGAGGCCTTCGGCAGCGAGGGTTCGCAGCGCGCCGAGGGCGAGGGTCCCGGTCATCGCAGCCTGCAGTCCTTTGCCGCTGACGTCGCCCACCACGACGATGGTGGATCCGTCCCGCTGTCCGAGGACCTGATAGAAATCGCCGCCCACTTCTGCCGCAGGCAGGTAAGCCGCTTCGAGGGAGTAGCCCGGCACCTGGGGCAGAGTGACGGGCACCATGCGGCGCTGAATCTCGCGCGCCGCGTCGAGCTCCGCTGCGGCGCGCGCCTGGTCGCGGCTGACGCGGGTAAAGCGGAAGAACATGACCGTGCCGATGGCCAGCAGGAAAAGGAAATCGCCGATGTCGGCGGGCTGCAATGAAATGACGCCGACGGGGATGGGGTTCGCCAGAAAATCCAGCTTGCCCCATCCGGCAAAAACCGACGCGTCACCGAGGTCGGTGACAGCGGTTGTCGCTAGTGGCAGCAGGCTGGGCAGGATCAGCCAACCCGCCTCTCGATTGCCGCGGCGGTACCAGGCGAAGAGCAGCACGGGCAGCATCAGTGCGGCCGGCAAGACGGCCAGCGCCTCGACGATGACGTAAATGCTGCTGGAGAGGATTCCGGATGACGTCAGTCCGTTGGTGATGAGCATCGCGACAAGCAGCGCCTCATAGGTCCGCCAAAGCCGCCCTACGCGCTGCTCCGCGAAGCTGAAGGTGAATTCGATTTGAACGATCGTGAAGAAATAGATCAGTGAGTCGCCGACCAGGTTATTCCAGGCGAGCGGGAAGACGCCATTCATAGAACTGTTGAGCAACAGGTTCGACGTGCCCAGCAGGAACAGATAGAGGCCGAGCCACAGGTATTCCTTGCGCGCACGCTGGCTCCTGAAGAGAGCAAAGCTGGGAATGCTGGCGAGAATCAGGAGCAGATTGATGCCTAAGGAGGGGAGAAAGAAGTAGAGGCGCTGGCTTTGGAGCGCGGCGCGCACGTTGTCAATGCTGCCAGGCTGACCCAGGCGGAAATCAAGAAAGAGCGGCAGGTGCCAGGTGGAAAAGGCGACCAGCACATGCGTGCGCAGCGCCAGCTCCAGGTCGGTCTGCCCTTTGCCGATAAAGAACACCTGCTCCGTTGGGCGTTCCACGGCGAATGACGAGCGCAGGCTCGCGCCTTCCATGCGCTCGCCGTTCACGTAAAGCTCGTAGGTTCCCTGCCCTCCAGCTGCGAGAATGTGCACGGCAGGATGATCGGGCGCCAGCTTGATATGCAGCCGGTACCAGTGCCAGCCAAGCTGCGCGGGGCCCATGTCGTCGATCTCAACGGTCTTCCAGGCGCTGTCGTCGAAGGTCGGCGCGGCCCAGGCCAGGTTGTCGCCGTCGTGCGCGCGCCATCCGTCGGTGATGCTGATATTGCCGGAGCGCCAGCCAGTGGCATCCAGAATTTGTGCGTGGAGCAGCAACGTCCCCAGCAACAGCAGGAAGACGAGCGTGCAGCCTTTACGCATGATGCTCTCCGGACCTAGGCCAGCGCCAGCGCCAGCACGGTGATGTCGTCTTCCTGACCGAAGTTTTGCGCTGCGTCGGCAATCTCGCCGGCGCCCAGGCGCGTCAGTTCCACCAGCTTGTCAAAGCCCAGCAATTGCTTCTTTGCGCGCGCTTCGGGGACGCCGTCGGAGAGCAGTACCAGCCGCTGTCCTGTTTCCAGATGGCCGGTGAGGAGGTTGTATGTCTGATCGGCTTTGAGTCCCAGCGGCAGCGCGCCAGGCGCTTCCACTTCCCGCCCATCGACGTAGGGATTCAAATGTCCTGCGTTCGCGAAGCTGTAATCGCCGTTGGACTCCACGCGCACGCAGCAGGCGGTGGTGAAGCCCATATCGCCCTGGCCGAGGAGCACGAGGTTGAGGCGATTCAGCACTTCATCGGGAAGGCGCGAGCTTTCGCGGTTGAGCGCGCCGAGGATGAGCGAGACGCGCATTGCCGCCAGTAATCCTTTGCCGCTCACATCGCCCACGACGACCACCAGCGAGCCATCCTTCCCGGGCGAGACGAGGAAGAAATCGCCGCCGACCTCCGCCGCGGGGCGGTAGGCCGTCTCAACGGCATAGCCCGGCGTTGGCTGCTGCGAGCGCGCCAGCAGCAGGCTTTGCAGCGTCTTCACTGCCTGCATCTCGCTGGCCGCTCGCGCTTTTTCTCGCGCCAGGCGGATGGTGCGGACCACCAGGAAGATCAGCAACGTAACTGAGAACGCGAAGGACACAACTTCAGTCCACGCCACGTTGAATGCTCTGATCGGCGTCTGACCGGCGGACATCACCGCATTGGCGCTGACCGCATGCGTCACGTACAGCAGGTAGACGGTGAACGAATAGTATTCGAACGATGCGTTGACCAGGAGCGGCACCGACAACAGCCATGCATCCGTATTGCGCTTGCGCCATGCCACCCAGAGCGCGAGCAGCGGCAGGCCCATGGACGCGGGAGCATGAATAATCTGAAAAAGGAGGCTCACCACCACGTTCACCGCGCTGCCGATACTATGGGTGGGAAACCAGTAGAACGAGAAGACGCTGCCTATCGGCAACAGCAGCAGCACCGCGTAATACGCAGTGAACCACCGGGAGCGCCGCAGACCCAGCACCACGCGCACAAACTCGATGAGAGCGATCGTGCCCACCAAACCCAGTAACGATTGAAACAGCGTCAGCGCAAGGGTCGCGGGCACATTGAAAACGAGCCTGGCCAGGTCCAGTACCTGCTCAACTGCCATGGCAGCGATAGCGACAGCCAGCACCCTGTATTCCGGCTCGTTGCGGACGGTGAGAGCCAGGGCCACCGTGATGACGAAAACGAGCAGCACCAGCGTCAGATTCGTCGCGTTCGAGGTGAAGTTGCGAAAATCCTGGAGAGCGGCGGTCTCCCGGATTTCGCGTGCCGGTCCCAGCAGGGCTTTGCTGATGGCCGTCATTCCCGCGGCGGGAAAATCTCCGTGATGGCTAAAATTGCCGGCATCAAAGCGCATGGCGATGGTTAAATCGCTCGAACCGAGCGCAGCGTCGGGAATCGCGCCCACCCACATATTCGTGAACCGGGTGTCGCCGTCAGCGCTGAATGATCCCCATTGTGCCAAACGCTGACCATTGACGAAGATCTCTGCGCTGCCCCCCGTGGCTGTCAGCATCAAAGCCAGATGCCGCGCGCCCGCCGGAACCTGGACGTGGGTCCGGAACCAGAGGTCGCTGACATTCTGCATCCCCTGCTGTATTGGAGGCACGCCGATATCGAACACCTGCCACTGGCTGTCGTCGAAACCAGGCTGCGCCCACTGCGGATCGTCGCCCTGATGCGCCAGCCATCGAGATCCCAGGTCGAGCGGTCCACCCATGGAGAGGCCGTCGATGTGCCGCGGGTTTTGCGCTGCGCGCTCGACGCTTTTCTGCGCGAGCGCCAGGTTCCCCAGGGAAGCGGCCAGCAGGACCAGCAGAAACCAGTGCAAGCGGATGAATCGGCCTTTCGGTAGGTTCATTGATTTCCTCTCGTTCACAACTGAATGCTGCGGACCTGATACCCGGCCTTCTGCATGGATCGCCGCGGGAGTTGGCATCGCGCTGGTTGGCTGGTTTCCCAGTGTATCCATCCGCGCTGGGGCGGGGCAATTGTCCTTTTTTGCCGCAGAGGCGGAATGTTCAACCCCTGCGCATCGCCCGCCCTGCGCCAGCGCTCCCTGCCCCGTGATAACTTGTTTTCACTGCCCCCGCTGTCAGCACATCTCCCCCTCCGAGCGAGGAACTATGCCCCTCACCCTTGAGTCGCGGTTTTGCGAGAACGTGTTCATCGTGGAGTGCAAAGGCCAGATTGTGATCGGCCAGGAAGCGAAAGACCTGGATGCAACCCTGCGAATGGCCACGCGCGAGTTCACGCGGGTTGTTCTCGCCATCGGACAAATAACGCGCCTGGACAGCATCGGTCTGGGCCTGCTGGTGCGCTCGGTCGACGGCCTGCGGAAGCGCGGCGGCGATCTCCGGCTCGCGGATCCTCCGGCGTTTGTCTCGCATTTGCTCAAGATGACGAGGCTGACGGAATTTCTGCAATCGTACGGCAACGAGGATGAAGCGATCGTCTCGTTCCTCACGGAGACCGGCGACGAACGGGGAGCGGACCCGCCGGGCCATCGCGTGCTGGTGATTGATAGGTCGCCCGACTTCGGCGCGTTTGTCCGCGCGGTGCTCAGCCAGCACGGATTTCAGGTGCGATCTGCCAGCCTGATCTCCGATGCGCGCATGCTATTGCGCTTCCAGACCACGGACTTCCTGCTGTTTGGTCCCAGCTCGCCGCCGGCAGCAGTGGAAGCCGGCGCCGCCTCGCTGAAGCCCCTGGTTCCCCACGCGAACGTGCTGTCGCTTGAGGAGAACTTCCACACCTTCGACGCTCAGCGCGCCGCTGAGCTGCTGCTGGAATTGTTCCAGCCCGGAATGCCGCGCGCGTAGCGGATTAGGCGGCCGCCAGAGCCGTGGCCTCGTCCTTGTGCATGGCCGCGTATTTATTGATCCCCACCATGGTGAAGACCTTTTGGAAATGCGGGCTGAGCCCAAAAATCCCCACCGACTGTGTCCCGGATTTGCCCGCCTCGAGCAACATCTGGATGACGATCGCGATGCCCGACGAGTTGATGTAATCGACGCCAGTAAAATCCAGCAGGATCTTCGTAGCCCCGCCGTTCAGGCCGTGATACGCGCCCAGAATTGCGTCTTTGGAAGCCGACGAGATGTCTCCGGCAAAGGCGAGAATCGTTACCGCGCCCCCTGAGGCTGCTGCCGCCGTGCGCTCACTTACTTTGGTCGTAACCTGCATTACTGGCTCTCCTTGTCGAGGCGAATCACGAGTCGTACGAAGCTTTTTCCCGGGGGCCCCTGGTGCCATTCGGCTTCGTCTACAAGGGCCTGGATCAGGAACATTCCCATGCCGCGCGGATCCTCATCCCCATGCATCTTGCGGTCGATGTCGGGGGCGTGCGGGGCATTGCGCACTCCGGTGCCATCATCGATGACTTTGACCACCAGTTCATCGTCGCTGGTCGAGAGTACCACTCCGACGCTCAGACCATTGTTGAGTTGATTGCCGTGCTCGATGGCGTTAATGCACGCCTCGGCCACGGCAGTTTTCAAATCCTCGATTCGGTCCTCGCTAAAGCCCATCAGCGCAGCCATGCTGGCGGCCGTGCTCATGGCGACTTTTTCGAATCCCAGTTCCGAAGGAAGGCGGACTTGCACCGAACTCCCACTCTTCATGAAGGCTCCGTATCCGGCCCTGGACGGCAGATCGCCAAAGCGGTCATGTCGTCCGTCTGTGGTTCGTGGTTCGAGAAGGTATCGAGCGTCTCCCACAATACGTCGAGAATGCGCTCGGCCTCAGGTGAAGCCAGTCCGCGAAACGTTTCGACCAGACGATCCTGCCCGAATTCGTCGTCGCCCTGAAAAACTTCCGTCAATCCATCCGTATACAGGAGCAGGCGTGACCCGGCGGGAAACGCGTAGCGTTCCGCCTTGTACTGCATGCCGGGCAACATGCCCAGCGGCGTGCCGGACGCCTCAATCATCTGCACGGTGCCGTCGCGCAGCAGCAAGGCGGCCGGGTTATGCCCCGCATTCACCACTTCGAACTCGCCCTTTTCCGCGTCCAGGCGCAGAAAGAGCGCGGTCATGTAGCGGCGGCGAGCCTCGCTGCCCTCGTCCCAGTGTTGCTGGCCGATGCGGGCTGCCAAATTTTCAAGGGGAACATCCTGGCTGGCCAGCGAACGGAGCGCCGCGCGGAAACTGGTCGCCACAATGGCGGAGGCCAGCCCTTTGCCGGCCACATCCGCCACCACCATCAGGTGGGTGCCGTCCTGCATGGGAATCGTGTCAAGGTAATCGCCACCGACCTCGTAACAGGTGGTCGAACGGGCCGCGATGGAATAGCCGGGAATCTCCGGCATCGCCTTGGGCAGCAGAGACCGCTGTACGGAGCGCGCTGCGTCCAGATCCTGCTGCACCCGCGCCCACTCCATATCGCGCTCGTGCAACGTCGCATTTTCGAGGGCGACGGCGGTTTGCAGCACCAGGCCTTCGATAAAATCCTGCTCGAACAACGAGAATTCGCCGCACTCCGGCGCGGCAACGACCAGTTCCGCGAGCAAACGATTATTCTCCCGCGAAAACAGAGGAAACCGTCCGCATCCGGTATACGGGGGTGGCGGAGGATCGCCGTACACGGCCACTGGTGAAGGATTGCCGGGCAGCAGGAACAGCGCACCGCTCAACTCCAGTTCGCGCACCAGGATACGCGCCGTCTGCAGCAGCACCTCGTTCGTCTGGATGGTCGAATGGACCTGCCGCGTCGCTTCCAGCAGCGCCTGCAGACGCGCGACCTGCTGCTCGAGACTGTCCTGCGGCAAGAACGGAATGGTATCCATAAGAGAAAACAGACCCGGGGGCCGGAAGCGAATACTGGCTGCGACCCATTCCGTTGCGCCTTCCCGAACGAAAAGGGAAGCGACGCAGCGGTCGGCAAGACAGGCACAGCCCGGCTCGTCCGGTGTGGGGCGGAGAGCGCCAGTTTCGCCGATTTGCGGTGGGGATTGCAAGCGAATTGGGGGCGCGCCGCGGGAGAGCAGCAGGATGGTTCCGGCACTATCGATTGCCCCAGGTGGGAAATGGGATCACAAGCGCTCCGTTTGCCCGCCGAATCGCAACAATTGGCCGCTTTACGGCCGCTGCGCTTCTCTCACCCGCGCCAGATTCTCCTGCGCTTCCTGGCTGGTGTCGCCGAGAGCGATGGCGCGCGCCAGCTGCGTTTGCGCGCCGGCAAAATCCCTGAGCCGCGCCAGCACTACGCCGAGCAGGCTGTGAGCCAGTGCGTATCCGTCATTTTGTGCGATGGCGGCCTGCAAGTGGGCGCGCGCCGCTTCCATATCGTTGTTCTGCGTGTCGAGCACGCCATTCAGGTAGAGGACTTCCCAGTTCTGCGGATTGGTCCGCAGCAGTTCCTGTCCTGCGGTCTTCGCTCGCTCGGGATTCGCCTCCATCAGCATGCGAAAACGATGCAATGCCGTGTCGATATCCGCGGGATGCCGCTCGAGCGCCATCGTGAACACCGCATCGGCCTCATCAGTGTGGCCTGCCTGTGCCAGGACATCAGCCAGTTCATTGGCGAGGGTGAGCGAATCGGGCGTCGTGTTCAGGCCGTCGCGCAGGGCGTCGGCGGCTGCGTCCAGTTGGCCGGCGCCGGCATAGGCCACGCCGAGATTCAAGCTTTGCAGCGCCGTCCGCTGCCGCGCCGAGAGCGGATCGGTGAGCAGATCGATTGCGCCCTGATATTGCTGGACCAGGACCAGCTCCTGCGCCAGCCCGTCGACAGCATCGGTAGACAGCGGATCGGCGTCGACGGCAGCGCGCCACTCCGCCTGCGCCTCAGCGTTGCGATGCAGCTGATCGAACGCCGCAGCCAGGATCATATGCAATTTCAGATTGCGGACGTTGATCACCTCGGAGGCCTGCAGCGGCTCGATCGCTTCCTGCGCGTGTCCCGAAAGGAACAGGCTGGTTCCATACATGAACAGCACATTGGCGGAGTCGGATTTCATTCGCAGCGAATGAGCAAAGGCCAGCGCCGCGCAGTCATAGAGCTTCTGATTGGCGAGAGCAATGCCGAGGTCCGCAAACGTATCCGCATCAGGCGTGGCCGCAAAGCGGGACTTCATTGGCTCCGGCATTGGACAGGTTTGTTGCGCGGGCAGCATCGCAGCGCCCGTGCACAGCGCAAGGCCCATGATGACGCTGCGGGAGAGATTCATTTCCCCGTCCGGCCAGCGGGTTTGCCGGCTTGCACCACGTGTACTGCAATGTTTTCAATCGCGTCCGGGGCCATGTTGACGAACTCCGGCAGATTGACGGCGCGGTTCGCAGCGGTCGCGTTATCAATAAGGATCGCGGGACTGTCGTGGCCGTCCGCATCGATGTGGGTGAGGTACATCTGGGTAAAGAACGAACGTCCCTTCGACGAGAAGACCATCCAGCGGCCATTGGGCGAGAAGCTGTGCCAAGAGTTCATCAGTTGCAGGTTGGCGCGCATGCGCCGCGCGCCGCCGCCGCCGATGGGCACAATATAAAGCTGGCTGTCCGGGCGCATCAGTTGGCCATTGCGGCACTCGACGAAGACCACCCATCGCCCATCCGGCGAAATGCGCGGGAACGTATTGCTCAGCCCATTCTGCGAAGCGCCTTCGATGCGCTCGGGCGTGCCGCCTTTGCCGTTGTTGAACGGCATGCGATAGAGGTCGTACTGAATCTGCGTCTCATTGGCGTCGTTTGCGCGCAATGCGCTTCCCTGCCCGGGCACACGCGGCGGCCGCGCTGTGGCTCGCGCAAACACAATGGTCCTGCCGTCGTGGCTCCAGACGCCGTCCGTCTGCACAAACTGCGGGTCGTCCGCGCCCGGCAATGGCTGGCGCAGGCCGGTTTCGCGGTCGTACCACTCCAAAATGCCGCGGGTGGGATAGAAAACCTGGAGAAAGCGGTGATCGGTGAAGTTGGTGACATAAAACGTGTCGAGCAAGCGGTAGGACGGCCCGGCAAAGGTGCTGAGCACATAGCGGCCATCCGGGGAGACGCGCGACATAAATCCAACCCGGGTTGCGCCGACGCGCCCATCGGTGTTCCAGTGAACCAGATCCTTGCTCTCAATCGACATGTGCTTCTGTACCGACACGACCGCGTAGAGACCTTTGTCGTCTTCCGGCCCATCGATGTCCATCCCCATGGTCTTGCCGTCTTCTGAGAACGAATGGCAATTGCCGCAGGTCGGCATCTTTTGCAGGACGGTGTGGCTCTCCGGCTGTCGAATGTCGCGCACGCGCCAATGGATGAGGGGCATCGCCGATGCCGCCAGCGGCTGCACGTTGCCGGTGATGTTCGACGTGGGCATCAGGGGAACATCGCGGTAGAAAATGGGCGCGCCCACGGGATCCTGCGAAGTGGTGATGCTGATCTGCGCGCGCGATACCGGCGCACCGCGTTTGCTGAGGCCGGAAATGGAGATGGTTGCAGGCTGAACGCTGTGCGCCTGGATCGCGGCCCACGTGGCCTGATTCGGCGTCCACGTCCAGGTGGCGGCCTGCTGCGGCGTCAGCTTCGGCTGCTGGTCGGAATTGAGCAGGCACTCCGGATCCAGCGGCCCGAAGTGGAAACGCTCAGCGCGCGCGACGATATGGATAGGCGCGGCCTTGCCGCTCAGAGCGATATCAATTGTCCACGAACTGCCTGCCGCGTCGCGCCACAGGAACGTTGGCGGCGAAATGCCCGGCGGAAAGATGGAGCCGTCCTCGGGATAATCAATGGAGACGGGCCACTGCTTTTGCGCCGGCGTCCCCTGGGCATGGCCCGGCAACGCAACGATCACGAACAGGATCGCAGCCAGAACCGGCAAGCGCTTGGCACACATGCACCGATGCTTGCAGGTCTGCTGCCTGCCGCTCTGTGATGCCGGTCACCCGACGGCCGGCGCTATTAGTGAATCTCGATGACCGCAAGGCCCATGGGCGGCAGCGTCACGGTCAACGCATGATCGTGAATCGGCGCACCTTCCGGCTTGCCGATCTCCGAGGCCTTCCGCAAATCCTCAATCTGCTGGCGCGAAGGATTTGCCGGGCTGCCCATCTTCTTCCAGGCGTCGAGCGTGTCGCCATGATCGGCGTCGACGCGGCGAATCTCAGCGTAAGCGCCGTCGGCAACGCCTTTGAAGTGGAAGGTGACGGTTTTGTCCGCGCCGCTTGCGCCCGGTTCCACCAGGTTCCAGGCGGCAATCACCAGGGTGCCATCTGCGCGCCGCGTCACCAGAGCTTCGTCAATCGGAGCGGGCAGACGCTCGTCGCCCAGCTCGTGCAGCAGCATAAAGACGTCGTAAGCAGGCTTGGGAATGTCGTCTTCGGCCACCAATCCGTAGCCGCCGTAGAACGGTGTCTTCACCACGCCCTGCTCCTCAAACACGTCGGAGAAACTCCAGTAAGACATCATCTGCGTCTTGCCGTCGCATTTGCTGATGGTGTCCGCCATCCACGGCCCCATGTAAATGGAATCCGTGATCTGCTGTTCGTTGGCGTAGGTCGCGTTGAACTCGCTCCACATCAGCGGAATATCCGGGCGCGCTGAGTGAACGATCTCGCTGTGCACTTTGTCCACCGCTGCGCAGACCATCTGGTGCGGCGCAACGGTGCGATTGTCGTGGAACACGTTATCCGCTGAGTCGTTGCCGTAGACGTGCGTCGAGACAAAGTCGAGTGGAACATGATTCTGCGTCGCATGCGCAATCATGTCACCCACCCACGCGGCCTGCGCGGTGGCTGGGCCTCCCACGCGAATGCGCGGACTGACCGCCTTCAACGCGCGCGCCGTGTGGTCGTACAGTTCGAAGTAAGTGGACTGCGCGGGCTTGCCGATCCAGAAGTCAAGGTTTGGCTCATTCCAAACTTCGAAATACCACTGCGAGACTTCTTCCATGCCATAGCGATCGATCAAATGCTGCGCGAAGGCCGTGATCAGCGCATCCCACTTCGCATAATCGGAGGGCGGCGACGGATAGGGCTTGTACCAGAACGCTTGCGTCTTCTGGATGGCTGCGAGCGCTTTCGGCATGAAGCTGATTTCGACGAACGGCCGGACGCCGTTATCGAGCACGCCATCGTAAATCTGATCGACGTACGACCAGTTGTAGACCGGATGCCCCTGCGCATCCTCGCTGTAGACGCCATTATCGTCGTCGAAAATGCCGTGGAAGCGGACAAATTGAAAATCCGTCACCTTGCGGACGAGGCGCAGATCGGTGCGGTAATTAGCGCGCAAAGCGAGGTTGGCGCGACCCGAGCCGAACATGCCGTCCCAGAAATGTGGGAAGGGCTTTGCGGCGCCATGGGCGTCCACATCGATTGCTTCCTGCGCCGCGGCCTGAGTAGCTGGTGCAGTTCCAAATTGCAAAAGGAAAACGGCGGCGAGCAGAACAGACCAGCTGCGTTGCATTCATGTTCTCCGAAGAAGGTCTAGCAATATTGACGGAAGGCTCGGATCGATACCAGGGTTCGTGCGGGAAAGATTGGAGGGAGCTCAACATAGAACACCCTCCAGAGTCATCAGCTTCAGGGAGGCTATCTGGAAGCTGAACGAGTTATGCAAACCAAATTTGCCTGCTGCCCGCACAGGCGGACAGCAAGCGGTTAGAACTCAAAGCGGCCGAAGAACTCGATCACCCTGCCGTTGTCCGATCCAGGTGACAATCCAAACAACGGATTGTTGACGTGCGTCCCCGCCGCCGTGTTGTCGGAGATGAGCGCCTCGGAACTGCCGAACGAAATAGGCTGCAGATTGGTGTGGTTGAAGATGTTGTAGGTGTTCGCCTGGAACCGGAACAGCGCCGGATGATCGTGCACGGAGAAGTTGAACTGTTTGGCCGCGCTGATATCGGTATCGTGGAAGCACGGGCCGTTGAAGTGGTTGCGGCCAATGCCCGGAGGCCCAGGGGTTCCGTAGACGAAGTAGTTGGCTCCGCCGTCGGGGAAATTGCCGCCTTTGACGAAGTTGCTGTTGCCGCAGGCGTTGCCCGCATAGGCATTCGCCGGCGCACCCGAGCCAGGACCGTAGCCGGTAGGCCGCGTGGGAGAGATGGTCGATGCACCGTTCGTGATCACGACGGATGGCACGCCGATCACCGGAGTCCACGGGAAGCCCGTATGGAAGCTGTACACGCCGTTCAGTTGCCATCCTCCCAGTACATCCTTCACCAGGCCGTTTTGGCCGGGGAACGGCAGGGACCAGGTTCCTGCAAACGTGAAACGCTGGCGCACATCGAAATCCGAAGGCCCATATTCTGCGGCGTCGT
The DNA here is from genome assembly GCA_035482355.1 of Acidobacteriaceae bacterium. GTDB lineage: Bacteria > Acidobacteriota > Terriglobia > Terriglobales > Acidobacteriaceae > Palsa-343. The sequence continues at coordinate 82,639 of DATHQV010000210.1, forward strand.
TCCCCGGGTCAGTCTGGTTGCTCTCGAAGCCAGGGCCTTCTTCCGAGGCGTTGTCCATGCTCTTCGACCACGTATAGACAGCGCTGAAGTTAATCCCGTGCTGGAGCCGCTTCTCGAGGTGGGCATTCATCGCGTTGTAGTTGGTATGCACGTCCGAGGTGGGAACGTAGGACGCGTAGAAGGGCGACTGGTTCACGCCCGGCATGCAGGGTCCGCCGGTGGCACAGGTGCCGTTCGACTGGTTATAGAGGAAGTTCTGATCGACCAGGCGCAGGAAGTGCAAGCCGGTTGCGCCCTGATAACCGACGGTCAGCGCCATCTGCCCGGGGATCTGCCACTCCGTGTCGAAGGAGAAGTTGTAAAGTGTCGGCTGCCGCATGCCGGGCAGGATGCTGTACGTTTCCACCTGCGGCGTGGATGGTGTGCCACCCGGAGGCGTGAAAGCGTTGGGCGTTCCAGAAGCGGGGTTCACGCCGACGGCAAGATTCGAGTTCGGCGCATAGCTGAACGCGGAATCGCTGCTGCCGTATTCGAAGACGATGCCAGTTCCGGTCGCGTTGGGGTCGGTTGCCTGCAACCCGCCGCAGCACAGGCCATAGTTGAAATAGCCCGGGCCGTTTTCATAGGCCGGCGAAATCGGTTCCTCATCGAGATTGTCAAAGGACATGCCGAAGCCGGCGTGCACGACCATCTTGTTGTTCAACTGAGGAGGCTGCCACGCAAATCCCAGCTTGGGTGAAAAGGCATCGGTGGTGCTGGGATACAGCTGGCTGGTGAGCGCAAGGTGCGACGTAATGAGTTGTTCGCCCCCGGCCGTGCCCAACACCATATCGTTAATTGGGAATCCTTTGTTGGTGAGCGCGCCGAAATACTCATAGCGCAGGCCAAGGTTCACCGTCATGTTCGGCGCCAGCTTCCAGTCGTCCTGCACAAAGCCGGCAAAGTACTTGCGCCGGAAGTAGCGTTGCGCATTCCCGACGCCACCGGTAATCGGATTGGCCGAGATGCCTTCGTAGATGGGCGCATCGTTGGCCAGATCCCAAAAGCCCTGGAACGCATAGTTCGGACGCGCCAGTCCAGAGTCGTCGTCGTTATCCTGTTCGTTCCGGTACACGACGCCCATGCGCAGCGATTGCCCACCCATCACCTTCGTTACGATGTCGCGAATTTCGTACGTATTCTCCGCGGCAATGTAGGGCGTGGTCGGCGCCGCAATGGTGCTGAACTGGACCTGGCCAAAATTGAAGTTCTGCGCGTACAGTCCCGGAACTCCCCAGTTCACTTGTCCTTTGCTGTCGGAAATCTGGTTATCGGCAAAGCGCGTGTAGTTAGCGCGCAGCTCGTTGATCAGGTTCGGCCCGAAGGTATGGATATACACCGGGGTGGCCGACGAGTTGAACGGCCGGAACGGCACCGCTGTATCCGGAGCCGCGCCCGCCGTAGCATTCAGCGAATTTTGATCGAGCTTCTGCGTGTAGAAACCGGCGAAGACCTGGTCTTTCGGGCTGATGTACCAGTCGCCGCGTCCATGGAACTGGGTGCCGCGAAAGCGGCTCGGCGTAACAATCTGTGCAAACTCGATATCCGGGACTCCGTCCAGGCCCGCACCGGTAAACATATTGGGGGTGGCCGGCGTGCCGTTCACGTTGACGTTGGGCAGATACTGCCCATCGGTCCCGCCAAACGATCCGATATCGAATCCCGTGCCGGCAGGAGCGCACACGGTTTGAATCGCGCTGCAGGCTCCAGGCAGAACTGCGCGGACCACGGCCTCACCGGAAGGCTTGGCAACCGAACTGGCCACCAGGCCGCTGGGCCGCGCCGATGCCAGACCTGAATACCATTGCGGCGTGGGCACATACTGTTCGCTGAACGACTGCTGCGTGCTCTTCACGGCTTCGTAACTGCCGAACCAAAACAGCTTGTGCCGGATAGCCGGACCCCCGAGGCTCGCCGCCCATTCCCGCTGCTGCAGGTCATCGCGCGTCGCCGGGGCAAACACGCCAGGCGTGCTGGTGGGCCCGCCATAGGACTGGTACGCGTTGAGGCCCGGCTCGTCATATTGGAAGAATGCGCTGCCGTGAATCTCATCCGTTCCGGCTTTGGTGACGGTAAGGATGTGTGCGCCCACGCTGCGCCCCAGCGATGCATCGTAGTTCGCCGCGAGGATGGTGATCTGCCCGACGGATTCGATGCTGGGAGTAACAATCGTTGAACCGCCATGCAGCAGGCTGTCCACGGTGACGCCGTCAATCTCATAGGTGTTGGAAGTGACGCGCTGGCCGGAAGCCGAGATCTGAATCTGGTTTTCCGTCTGGAAGATTCCGTAGTTCGACTGGTTCTGGCTGGTGTTGTTGGGCAGCGAAATCGCACCGCCGCTTCCTGAACGCGCGCTGTCACCCGTAATGCCCACGCCGGTGCGCAGCAGTTCGTACGGGTCGCGGCCAAAGGCCGGCAACCGCGTCACATCGGCTGTGGTGATGGTGCTGGAAACAGACGCATCCGCAGTTTGCAGCAGCGGCGCCTGGTTGGCGTTCACCGTCACGGTTTGCGTGGCTGAGCCGGGGGTCATGGTCACGTTGAGCGAACCGGGAAGTTCAGCGGTCACTGCCACGCTGGCAAAATCCTGTTCCTCGAATCCCTTCGCCGTCACTTTGACCGAGTAGGTGCCGGGGCCAAGTTCGCTGAAGTTGTAATAGCCGTTCCCGTTGGCGGTGGTGACGCGCTGCGTCCCGTTGGCGGGGTTGGTGAGGGTCACCGTCGCATTGGGAATCACCGCGCCGCTGCTGTCGGTCACCGTGCCGGCCAAACTGGCGGAAAACTGCGCGTGCAGCGCGGGCGCGAGAAATCCGACCCCCGCGATAAGCAGGAAGATCAACAGGAACGCACGCGCGACTCTATTTTGTTTTGGCAGCGCACAGCGATCGGTTATCCGCGCAGCGCGGATTGGGTGCAGGGTCTGACCTTGCATTCTGGCTCTCCTTAAAGTTCGTGCATACGCCGTGATGTGCTCTCTGCCCGTGGGGATGCCTGGGGTCCTGGAGAATTTGCGACCGCAGGCGGCGGAGCCCGTTTCGATTGAGCGCAATCGTTTGTGCACCGTTGCACAAACGGTTGCGCCACGGTTATGATCGTTACCATTTGGCTGATTCGACTGTCAAGCGGCCAGGAGCAAAAGGGATCACTCTGTACACGTCGGGGCCGGTGCCGCGGCTGGTTCGCAGCCCAGGAGAATCGGCTAAAGCTTTCCAGGTTTACGGAAGCTTCGCAAGCGTGTCCGAAAATGGGCATTCGCACAGTACGATGGGGCTGCATCGTTAGCTCGTTCATCGCAGGGCCTTCGACGCCCCGGTGTATCCGAAGCGATGAGCGGAAGGAGCAGGCATCAAACGCGCAAAAACAAATCGCGAGGACCCTCCGGCGAACCCCCGCCGCGTTGAAGGGCTGAAGGGACTCGCCGCGCACCTCGGTCTCTCGCCGACAACGGTGTCGCGCGTATTGAACCATTCCGGAGGCGAATTTCGGATCGCGGCGAAAACCCAGGAGCGCGTGATCAAGGCGGCGGCTCAGCTGAATTACGAGCCAAACGCTTTTGCCCGCGGCCTGCGCAAGCGCCGCAGCTTCACCATTGGCGTGATGGTGCCCGAGATCAGCGAGGGCTACTCAGCGCAGGTGCTGGGCGGCATTGAAGACGCGCTGCTGCAGGAAGAGTTTTTTTACTTTGTGGTGAGCCATCGCCACCGCGCCGATCTGCTGGAGGGCTATCCGCGGCTGCTGCTGTCGCGTTCGGTAGAAGGTATCATCGCCGTGGATACGCCGATCCATCAGGATCTGCCTGTGCCGGTGGTGGCCGTCTCCGGTCATAGCCGCAAGCATCATATAGTGACCATCGAGCTCGACCATTTGGCGGCGGCAAAACTGGCGCTGAGCCACTTGCACGATCTGGGGCACCGGCGGATCGCGTTCATCAAGGGCCAGACTTTTAGCTCGGACACGCGGGTGCGCTGGGAAGCCATCCGCAAGACCTGCTCGACGCTCGACATCCGTGTGCATCCGGAACTGGTGGTGCAGTTGGAAGGAACGGCGCCAGGCAGCGAGCCCGGGCTGATTGCGACGCGCAAGCTGCTGAGCGGCGGCCATCGATTCACCGCAATCTTCGCCTTCAACGACGCGTCCGCAATCGGCGCCTTCAACGCGCTGCATGAGGCGGGACTGCACGTGCCACGGGACGTTTCGGTGGTCGGATTCGACGACATACCCAGCGCGGCCACCATGCATCCCAGCCTGACGACGGTGCGCCAGCCCCTACGCGCAATGGGTCAGAGCGCCGCAGAGACGCTGTTGCGCCTGATTCGATCGGGGCCTGCGCTCCCCTATCCGCCATCGATTTTGGTATCGCCGGCTTTCGTCAAACGGCATTCAACCGGGAAGGCTGCCTCGACAACGTAGCTCGAGCGATTAGTGCGCGATCACGTCGACAGCGACAGGTGCATTGCGCGGCGGGAAGCAGGTGGTCATGTCGCACGCCTGGTAGCGCAGCGCTCCCTGGATCAGGTGATCGCCGCGCTGCGCGCTGACGTGCATCTTCAGCACAAATTCACCGCTGTAGATGCTGAGCTTCTGCGACGGATCGGCGGGAAACGCAAAGTCCGTGCCGTCGGGGAAATCAACGGTTGCGATCTTCACGCCTGTGGGCTCCGCGACAATGAGTTCCGTGCGGATCAGGCTCTTCTGGCGCGGCGTATGCGAATTGATGTGGAGCCCGTTGGCGATGCGGAAGTGCATCTCGACCGTCTGCGGAACGCCGGCCTGGACCGTGACCTGTTGCGGATAGAGAAAGTGGACCAGTTGCTGACCTGCGCCGCCGCCCGGAGTATCCGACGATTGCCACGGCAGCTTTTGCAGGGCCGCCGCGGCACCGGCAAGAAGAAACAAACATGCAACCAGAACTGTGACGAATTTCATCAGGATGCTCCGCTGCCGATGGCCTTCTTGATATCGGCTTCAATTTGGTTGCGCGGCGCAAGGCCGACCGTCGACGCAACGATCTTCCCATTGCGATCGATGAAGAAGGTGGTGGGCAGCGCGTCCAGCCCGCCCCACTGGTCCTCCACCGACTGCCCGTCGATGAGCACAGGGTAGTTCATGCCCATCTTCGTTGAAAAGTCGGAAATGTCTCGCTTGTCCGTGAACAGCTTTGCGGGATCGCCCTTGTCCAGATCGTCGGCAGAAACGCCGATGATTTCCAGGCCCTGGCTGGAGTACTGATCGTGCAGCTTCTCAAACCACGGAATCTCAATCTTGCAGGGGCCGCACCAGGTCGCCCAAAAATCGACGACCAGCGGATGGCCTTTGAAGCTGGCGAGCGAAACCTTCTGGCCGTGAAGATCTTCCAGCGTGAAGTTCGGCGCGTGCCTGCCATTCAGCGGCGTGGTCATGTCGTTCGCCGGAATGTCCATACCTGTGTCCGGATCGGATCCAGGCGCAGCGTCGGTGCTCGTGCCGGGCTGCCCGTTGTCGGGCACCAACTCCATCTTCATCGCCTGCACGCTGGCCTGCTGCGCGCGGCGTCGCTGGGCAAAATTCATCACTCCCGCTGCCAGCATCAGCGCCAGAGCCACCACGATGGCCGACAATACCAGAATATTTCGCCGCAAAACGATCGATCCTCTCCAGCTTTCATTCTAGCGGTAACCGCGGAAACCCGGCAGACGTGAGGGTGATAGCATCAGGAGTTTCAGAGCATGAGCGCCGAACCATCATCCCGGACACCGTCGCGCCTCGTTCGCATTGAGGCCGAAGCATTGCTGGCCCTCGCCGAGCGCCTCGACGGTCCCATGGCGGCGGACTTCGAGCGCGCCGTGGAACACATTGTGGCGTGCGCCGGGTCGCGCGGCCGCGTGGTGGTCACCGGCATGGGTAAGAGCGGGATCATCGCGCAAAAAATCGCGGCCACGCTCAGTTCCACGGGCAGCCCCGCGCTGTTTTTGCATCCCGCGGAAGCCGTGCACGGCGACCTGGGCATGATCACCGAGGGCGATCTGGTCGTCGCGCTCTCCGCCAGCGGCGAGACTGAGGAGATCCTGCGGCTGCTTGCCACCATTCAACGCATGGGCAATCCGCTCATCTCTTTGGTCTGCAGCCTGCAATCCACGCTGGCTGCCGCCAGCGAAGTGGCACTCGATTGCTCGGTTCCCGGCGAGGCCTGTGGGCTGGGCCTGGCGCCCACTGCGTCCACTACGGCCATGCTGGCGCTGGGCGACGCGCTGGCCATTGCCGTTTCGCTGCGACGCGGCTTTCGCGAAGAGGATTTCGCCGCGCTGCACCCCGGCGGCAAGCTCGGCAAGCGTCTGGCCAGCGTGCGGCAGCTCATGCACGCGGGCGACGCCGTGCCGCGTGTGGCGGCGGAGACGCCGATGACGGATGTGATCTACGAAATGTCGCGCAAAAAGCTGGGCATGACGGTTGTCGAGCATGATGGACGACTGGCTGGCGTGATCAGCGACGGCGACCTGCGCCGCCTGCTCGAAAAGGATGGCCCTGACGGCCTGCGCAAGATCGCGGGCGACGTCATGAATCCCGCCCCAAAAACGATCAGCGCCGCTGAACTGGCGGTGCGCGCCCTGCATACGATGGAGGAAAAGAAGATCACTTCCCTCATTGTGGTCGATGAGGAGCGGCGGGTCGAAGGCGTGCTCCATCTGCATGACTTGTGGGGCACTGAACTAATCTGAGGGGTCGTGCGTCTGTAGTGTAGTATGCAGCGGGATCGAATCGTTGCACCGAAGCGGTCCTTCCGGCATCGAACTTAGGAGTAGGATCATCTCCATGCGGCGCGTATTCTCAGTCGCGATTCCCGGAATGCTGGCCCTGGCGGCCCTGATGATGGTTGCGCCAACCGCAATTGCCCAACGCGGTGGCGGGGGGCACGGGGGCGGCGGCGGCCACGTTGGAGGCTTCAGCGGCGGCGGTCACGCTGGTGGATTTGGCGGCGGATTTGCCAGCCACAGCTTTGGCGGCAGCTACTCCGGCCGCGCTTCTTTCTCGGGTCGAGCTTCTTACGCGCCACACGGCTATAGCGCCGCTCCTCGCGCCAGCTATGCGCTTCCGGCGCGGAGTTCCATACAGGCTTATCGTTCCGGCTACCGCGATCGGGGCCGCTACCGTTCTCCCTACCGTTCTCCCTACCGCGGTTACGGCTACCCGTATGGCGTCGGCAATTCGTGGGGAGTGCTGCCGTGGGATCTTGGCTATCCCGATTTCGCCGGCTACGGCTATGACAACGATTACGTGCAGCCCGACATGGACGCTTCGCAGCAGCCGGTCGATTCCGGTCAACCGCTTCCGGACGACGATCGGCCTCCGTATACCGATGCGCCGTATGGTCCGGCTCCATACGCCGCATCAGCTCCTGTCAGCGACGAGCCAGCACTCACACTCATCTTCAACGATGGACATCAGCAGTCGATTCGCAACTACGCGCTGACCAGCAACTACATCCTGGTGCTCGACAACGCCCCTTCCGGCCGCGAGCAGCGCATTCCGCTGACGGACCTGAATGTGCCCGCCACGGAGAAGGCCGCGCAGCAGGCTGGCCTCGAATTCACTCCTCCCGCATAATTTTCCCTCATCGTTACTCCAGCCCGCGTGCCCGGCTCGCGGGCCTTTCTTCGTCCCGACCCGCGGAGTATGCTGAATCGATTCAGTAAGGGGGTTAGTGCGTGCGGAGTGGTTTGCGAAACTCATTTTTTGGTTTATTTGCGCTATTGGCGGCTGCTTTGGGAATGGGGGCTGGAGCACAGAATACTTCGGGCGCAATGCCAGGCCAGCCGTCGCCCAATCAAAGCTTTCGCGTTGCGGTTTACATTCCGGTCAGCGTCGTTGAGCACATGCGCGATCGCGCGTGGCTCGAATCCTCATGGAAGCAGATTTCCAGCGGCGTGAAGGTCGATAAGGTTTACATCGAAACCTATCGCAGCCGCACCATCGCCGACGACGACCTGATTGAGAGCGTGAAGAAATTCTTCACCGACCACGGAGTGATGGTGGCCGGAGGCATTGCCTACAGCGACGGCGACTCGGCACAGTTCCGCTCGTTTTCCTACACCAATCCGGAAGACCGCGCCTATGTGAAGCATGTCGCGGAACTGACGGCACGGCACTTCGACGAGATTATGCTCGACGATTTTTTCTTCAACAACACGAAAGACTCCTCCGACATCGCCGCGAAAGGCACGCAAAGCTGGAGCGACTTCCGCCTGAAGCTGATGGATGGCGTGTCGGGCGATCTGGTGATGGGTCCAGCGCGCGCGGTCAATCCCAAAGTGAAGATCATCATCAAGTTTCCGAACTGGTATCCGCATTTCCAGGGCGATGGATACGACCTGGCGGCAGAACCGAAGATTTTCAGTGGCATTTACACGGGCACCGAAACGCGCGACGGCGAAATCACCGATCAGCATCTGCAGGCCTACGAGAGCTACGGAATCATTCGCTACTTTGACAACGTTGCGCCTGGGCACAACGGCGGAGGATGGGTCGACACCTACGACATCCGTTACGTCGACCGCTATGTCGAACAGTTGTGGGACACGATGTTCGCCAAAGCGCCGCAGATCATGCTTTTCGAATGGAATGGCTTGTTGCGTCCCGCTCCCGCTGGCGACCGACAGCAGTGGGCGGGGCAGCATCCGAGCTTCGACTACTCTGCCTGGTTCGCTGACCAGACTCCCGACTATGCCGCCGTTGCCGGGCACGCGTTGAACGAAATCGATCCCATCGTCGGCAAGCTGGGCAAGCCTGTCGGCGTCGCCGTGTATCGTCCTCTCAACTCCACCGGCGAAGATTATCTCGAGAATTATCTGGGCGAAGTCGGGATTCCCGTCGAAATGTTTTCGGATTTCCCCAAAGATGCCAAGACCGTCCTGCTGACCGAGGCGGCGAAAGCCGATCCGCAAATTGTGGCGAAGATCAAAGAGCATCTGATGGACGGCGGCAACGTCGTGATCACGTCGGGCTTGCAGCGTGTGCTGGGAGACAAGCTCGATGACATTTGCGAGCTGCGCAATTCAGGCCGCAAGATGACGCCCACGAATTACTGGGGCGCCTATGGGGCAGGCGGCGGATCGAACCTTGGCTCATCCGCGCCCATCCTGGTGCCGAAGATCGACTTCATGACCAACGATGCGTGGCCGTTGATTCGCGGCACGGCGAACGGTGGCGGTGTGCCGATGCTGCTGATGGATCGCTACGGCAAAGGCGTGCTCTATGTGCTCACCATCCCGGACAATTTCAATGACCTCTATTCGCTGCCGCAGGGTGTACTCACGACAATTCGCAGCTATGTCGCCGAGGGCCTGCCCGTACAACTGGATGCGCCAAGCCAGGTGAGCCTGTTCGCTTATGACAACAACACGTTTGTGCTTGAATCGTTCCGTGCTGAGCCCGTTTCGCTGAAAGTCTCGCTCGACGGAACCAGCAAACATCTGCGCAATCTGGCGACGGGTGAACTGGTTGCCGGTGAAACCGCTCCAGCAATGGGGCGCAGAGGCGCGGCCGGTTCGCCGAAAACCAGCTTCGCTCTGTCGCTCCTACCGCACAGCTACGCTGCGTTTATCGCGGAGCCTGACAACGCTACCGGCAAATAGGCCGCGTAGACCTTCTCGAAGACCGCGTCCCACGAGGCATTCATCGCATCGTGGCGGGCCTGCACGCGCATGCTGGCGTGCAGTGCGGGATTGTTGAGGACTTGCGCGACGGCCGCGGAAAAATCCGCATCGGCGGCGACGAAGCCGGTCGCTCCATCGCGCACCAGCGTCTTCGGTCCGCCATCCGGCGTCACGATCGCGGGCACCCCGGAAGCCATCGCTTCCAGCACCACGTTGCCGAAAGTATCGGTGTGCGAAGGAAAGACGAAGACGTCCATGCCGGCATAGGCGCGCGCCAACGCATCGCCGCGCAGCACGCCGGGAAATTCCGCACGCGGCAAATGCTGGCGTAGCCACGGCTCGTCGATGCCCTGCCCCACGATGCGAAAGTGAAAGTTGCACAGCCCGCGCGCTTCCAGTTCCTGCTGTACGCGCACCAGCAGAGCGACATTTTTCTCGATGCTCATGCGCCCGACGAAGCCCAGCACAAAGTCGGTGTCGGTCGGGTCGCGATCACGAAAGGCCGGTGAGAACGCCTGCGTGTCGACGCCGCGCTGCATCAGGTGGCAGGGGCGATCCGTCCGCTGTTCCAGCAGCGAGCACAGCTCCAGATTGGGCGCGAACAGCACACGCGCCCAGCGATAGAAGACACAGGCGAGCTGCAGCGCAGCGTCTTCAATGTGCTGCGACAGGGGCGCACGCTGGCGAGCGGGCAGCCGGTCGAGGAGCCAGCGCGATCGCTTCGCCGCATATTCATGCACGTTGGTATGCCACGAAGCGGCGAGCGGGACGCCCAGTTCGTGAGCCACCCACGCGCCCAGCAGACCGCACTCGCTGGGGCCGGTGACGTGCACAATGTCTGGACGAAAGGCGCGCACCGCGCGCAGCATGGCGGGCAGATGGCCGATCCATCCCGGATCGAAACGGAGATCTTTGTCGAGTGGAAACGACAAAGCCCCTCGCGCAAACTCGAGCGTAGTGAGAGGTCCAACGCTCGAGAGCCGCTCGCTGCGCAGCTTCTCGCGGCCCTGCGCGGCACGCACGCAGAGAAATGGCAGCTCGCGCCGCCGCGCAAATCCTTCAAAGTGGCGCGACGTATGCGCCACACCGTTGACCTCGTGGAAAGAATCGGGAAAGTACGCGACGCGCAGCGGGGGACGAATCGCTCCCGGCCGTTGCTCCGCCGCCAGCTCTACCGCCGGATCAGCCGATCGCATCCTCACCCAGCGCAAACTGCAGTTCGCGCGACTCGCTCCACGCCAGGCGGAGGCTCCCGGAAACTGGGCTGCTTCCCATCAAACGCACCGACTTGATAATCATGCTCACCCAGGCCGGAGCTGCTCCGGTGGGCCAGATTTCGCGCACTGGGCGCATCGCGCCGTTGCGATCAGGATGGTAGACGCGCTCATCCCACCAGCGCGAGCCCATCGGGAAATCCGGATAATCGCGTATCGCGTCCAGCGTCGATTCCAGAATGCGATGCTTCCACGGCTCGGCATACTGCGGCATGAAGAGGACGTGGCTGCTTCCCTCGTAGCGAACCTCGTGCACAAACTCAGTGAAGCTGGTCGCACGCGTCAGGTTAACGTTCGCATTCGGCTCGAGGCCGTGGCGATCGCCGCCGGAGATCAGCAGCTTGTCCCACTGCCGCGCCAGTTTTTTCACCTTCCGATTTTCATCCCAGGGTCGCAGGCCGTTCAGCTCAAGGGCGTGGATGAATTCGTGATTCGCCGCGAGAAACTCCTGCACCCGCTGCGCCGCCAGCTCTTCACCGATCAGGTACAGGTCCCAAATCGGATGGTTGAAAACGATCAGCACGTTGGGCAGCGCATGCAGCGCGGCCAGAATCTCGGTCAGCCGCCTTTCATCGGGATGCGCCGTGTACTCCTCAAAAATTTTCATCCAGGCTGCGCCGCTGTCGCTGGGCAGGTTGTGGATGCCGAGATGAAACGACTGGTCGCCGCCGTAGGGTGCGCTCCACTCCACCGAAACCGGAATGTGCCGGGCGGAGGCGACGGTGCGCAACAGCATGGGCGCCGCGATGGTGTCGTGATCGGTGATGGAGACGAGGGGCATCACGCCGAGTTGCTGCGCGATCTGATTGCTTTCGACGTCGAACGCCAGTTTCGGCGTCAACGGCGGGGTCCAATACGCCGAGGCGTAGTTGAGGGGAATGCCATACCGCTCGCGCGTGCGCCGTTCATAGTGGTTCAGAACGGGACGCAGCACTGGAATCTGATTGCCCAGGTTCGCCAGGAAATCGAGCGTCTCTTTCGACTGGTTGGTGTGGCTGTGCAGCGAAACCGCCGTCGGATACTCCCGAGCGGCGTCAGGTTCTTTCCAGAGGTACGAGATGCGGCGCAGTCCGGCCATTGGATTCCTCCTGAGGTCGTTCTACTGACGTCAGTATCCCACTTGCCCCATGAACAGGGCATTACCCGGGGAACAATGGTTGAAGAAATGGAGGGAAGTATCTGGAAAGACAATATTTCTGCAACTCTGGACCACAATGATTAAGGCCATGTAAACAGAGAGGTTGCGCGGATCGAATGATTTGTTTTGTCCAGGGCTGTGCGCAGCCGTCTAGCGCCGCGTTTGTGCGATATCCGGCACTTCCCGTTCCTGCGCCGCTTCCGGCTCCAGATGATTCCGGGTCAGCCCTTCGCGCAGAATCTCAAACGCCTGCTCCGGAGTGTCAGCCACCTGGAACAGTTCGCGATCGCGCGGGGAGATCGCTCCCTTGTCGATCAGCACATCCATGTTCAGCACATCCTGCCAGTACGACGAGCCGTAGAGGACCACGGTGATCTTTTTGGCAAGCTTCTGGGTCTGCGACAGCGTCAGAATTTCGAACATCTCGTCGAGTGTGCCGAAGCCTCCGGGGAAAACCACCAACGCCTTGGCCAGGTAAGCGAACCAGTACTTGCGCATGAAGAAGTAATGGAACTCGAAGTTGAGCGCCGGGGTGATATAGCTGTTGGGCATCTGCTCAAAGGGCAACTTGATGTTGAGGCCCACGGTCTTGCCGCCGGCTTCCCAGGCGCCGCGGTTGGCGGCTTCCATAATGCCGGGGCCTCCGCCGGAGGTGACCACGAAACGGTTGCGGCGCGATTTCAAATCTTTGGCCCACTGGGTCAGCAGGAAGGCGAGCTTGCGGGCGTCCTCGTAATAACGGGCCATCTCCACTGAGGCTTCCGCGCGGCGGCGGCGCAACTCGCTGGTTTCCTCTTCGATGGGCTCGCGGGCGGGCTGCTCTTCTTCCGGAGCGCGCTGTTGCGAACCGGTGTTCTCCAGCAACTCCAGTTCGCGATTCGCCTCATCGAGGGCGCGGAAACGCGCAGAGCCGAAGAAGACGACAGTGTCCTGGATGCGCTCGCGGCGAAAACGGGCCAGCGGTTCAGAGTATTCAGCCAGGATGCGGATGGGGCGGCCATCGGGCCCGTTGAGGAAAGCGTCGTTCTCGTACGCAAGGTCGGCGCGTTCGAGGGGATTAGGCGGCTTGCGGGGCATGTCGGTTCCCTCGGTAGAAATCAATACTCTTTGTAATGGATGGCTTCGGCAAGAGCGATCCACAAATTCAGCAGGCCGAGGCCGGAGACCAGTCCGCGCACGGCGCCGTTTTGGGCCACATGAGCAATGGGGGCGTAGTAGAGAAAGAAGCGGTTAAACATCCACAGATGGGTCCAGGGCAGGAAGAAGAGGATGAGTCCGAGGTAGAGGCGCACCATGACGCGCAGGAAGAGATCGGCGCGATGAATCCACTGTCCCGGAGGCGCAGATTGAGCGGGAACCGGACCAGTAGGAGGGGCGGAGGGTTCAGGCGGAGGCGGCGGTTGGGAAACAGCGTTGGGTGAAGGCGACATCATGCGCGTAGTGCGGGGACGCACGTACGCCCCGGAAAACTGAAACATCCAGCTTTACCCCAACACTAACACAGGGCGTCTGCTGCGTATCCGCCTGGAGCCCGCTGGCCCTGCAGCCGAACGAAGCGAGAGGCCGCGCGTCTATCTGTCAGCTTTGCGCGGGCCGTTTAGGATAGGACCGCGTTCCAGAAAAGGTGAATCGATGCGTCGTATCGCTTGGCTGTTGTGCGTGTTCTTTCTTCTTCCGGCCTCCTGCGCATTCAGCCAGTCGCAGGCTGGACCGGACGTTCCCAAGGTCCTGATCCTCGGCTTCGATGCCTACAAGATGGGCGGCCCGGATGAGGCGATGCGGACCTGGCTGCGCGGCAGCCCGAACGAGGGCAACCGCGATGTCTTCAGCCAGGCTTCTGTGCTGCGCTCGGTTCAGGAGACGTACGGGGCTTACCGGGGATTTCAGGTCGTTTCCGCACGCGAAGTAACCCCTTCGACCCGCATTCTCTACATGACCATCGACTACGAGAGGGGTCCGCTCTTCGCGAAGTTCGTCCTCTACCGTGCCGACCCGGGCTGGATCGTGACGGACCTGGCGTTTAATGCGAACGACGCGGCGATTCTGCCGGTGCAGTAGCGCCTCGTCGCCTCACTTCCACTTGATGTTGCAACCGACGCTCGGGTGTTGGTCTGCGCTGATGGGCTGACCAGCGACCACTGCGTCGAGCGCCACGCGCAGATCTTTGCCTGTCACCGGAATGCCGTTGCCGGGACGGCTTGCGTCCAACTGGCCGCGGTATACGAGCTTGCCTGCTCCATCGAAGAGAAAGAAATCGGGCGTGCAGGCGGCGTCGTACGCGCGCGCCACTTTCTGAGTCTCGTCGTACAGATACGGAAAGGTGAATCCCAAGACCTGCGCTTGTTTGGCGAGACTCGCAGGCGAATCGCCGGGATAACTTGCAGCGTCGTTGCTGCTGATGCCGGCGATGCCGATGCCGGATTTCTGATAGTCCACGCCAATGCGGGCGAGTTGCTGCTCCACGTGCTTCACAAAGGGGCAGTGCGCGCAAATGAACATGACCAGCAGCCCCTTCGGGCCGATGAGAGATTGCGTCGTATGCGTCTTGCCGTCGCGAACGTCTGGAAGGGAAAAGTGCGGGGCCTGCGTTCCCAGTTCGAGCATGGCCGATTCAGTAGCTGCCATTAGAAAACCTCCACAAGGAAAAGATTAATGGAAGCGCGGCCTGGTCGCAGAAACCAAAATGCGAGCCGCGTGAGGGAGCTCACGCGGCTCGCTGCTTCCCTGGAAGGGAAAACTACTGGGGTTGTGGCTGGCTGCTGGGAGGAGGCGCGTTGTCGCCGCCCTGTCCCTGCCCTCCGCGCCGCTCCTGCATGCGTTCCTGCATGGCCTGGTATTTCTGCTTCTGCTGATCGGTGAGCAGCGCTGTGATCTTGCCTTCGCTGTCCTGGCGAATCGCCATCATCTTGCTGCGGCGATCTTCGCGCGAGAGCGACTGATCCTGAAAGACCGCCTGCATTTTCTGCTGGCGCTCCTGCAGAACCGGCCGAATCTGGCTCTGTTGATCCGAGCTGAGATCAAGTTCCTTCGTCATGTGTTTCAGCTGCTCGTCCGGATTCATTCCCCGGCCGTGGCCGCCGCCCCACTGTCCCTGTTGCTGAGGCTGCCCGCTGTTGTCCTGGGCGTAGATGACTGTGGTGGCTCCGAACGCCAGCAATCCGCTAAGTGCAATCGTCATGAGATGGTTGCGCATGGGTGTTATCCATTACCTCCGGTCGTCCTGCTCTCTTTAACCCGCTCTGATGCGGTCTGTCGTGGAGCTGAACGCCCTGACTTCACGCGGAGAGACGGGGGATTTCAGGCTGGAGATGCAGCCAGGTGAAATTTAATGTGCCGGCGCCACCGCGTGAGGCGGCATGGGCACGGGTCCCGAGCGCAGACCGCAGCGCAGCAAAGCGGGCGCGCCCGGGGGCGCAGGACCTTCAGGACCGGGCAGATACGCGTAGGCGAAGACGGCCTCATATTCGCTCTCGCCCGGGTAGTTGCATTGCGGACAGGTAGGGCGGTAAGCGATCGTGGGGTTGTTGAGCATCGTCTCGGTCCACTGCTCTGAGGCGTGCGCGCTCACGGTCAGAATTGCGGGAGAATCCGATGGCGAGGCCGGTGAACCGGCGAACATGGGACCGCGTTCGTTGAGGGCATTCACCAGCGCCCCACCGCGGCCGGCGGACGCGCGCCACAGCCACCGACTCCCCACATGGGCGTACCAGTGGGCGCTGGAGGGGACAGGCTGCGCCAGGTGGATGGCGTGAGCCGTGTGGTTCTCAACGCGGAAGGCGAACCCCGGCCCCTGGCCCGGGGCGGCCTCAACTAAATAGTTGGCGGACAAGGTGATGCCAGTACAGGGCAGGACGTACGGCCCGGGCCTGCGGTGGGCTGCGGCGGAGGTCGAAGAAACCGGCCATCCCACGAGAAAAAGCCCCACAAAAAACCACATAAAGAGCGGCACCCGGCGGGCTGCGAAGGCTCGGCAAGCGGGATCAGGAATCGCCACTCGAGTTCAGCTCCGCCCCAGGGCGTCCAGGTCGATGGATTGGAATTCCTTGCGCTCAATCCCTTCGCGGATCTCCTTCGGCGTCTTGCCGAGCTTCGTCATTTTGTAGGCGTAGGCTCCCTCCTGAGCGCAGGTGGAGCAGATGGCGCCGTGGGTGCCTTCGAAACAGCTGTGCAGGCTGCTGTGGCCGAGCGCGCGATCGCAGCGGCAGTAGCACGGTAGCTGATAGAGAACATTGGGGATTTGGGCGGCTTCTTTATAGACTTCAACCTGCCACTTCTCGCGGAAGAAGGGTCCGGTGAGCTGGGCGCCCGCCATCAGCGGCGGCAGAGTTTCCCCTTTGGCAGGAGCTTGCGCATGGTAAGCCGGAATGTCGTCCTGGGGATCGCTCCACTGCGCGTGGACCGCAGGTACAGACAAGGTGCTGGCCGGAACGGCGTATGCAGCGATAACCAACAGGGCCAGCGCAAAGCTCATGAAGACGCGTTTCACTCGGGTTCTCCGTGACTTAATCGTACTAGACTGATTGGGGAGCCGGTTGGAAGCGGCGGGGAAGGGAGCGGACGGCCTGAAAAAGGCAAAAAAAGACGGCACGAACGTTTGATGGTCCGTGCCGGGAGGCCAGTGACGCAACTTGTGTTGAAACCTGTTAGCCAGCCGGGAATTCTATGTCGCCGGTTCCAGCTAAAAAACTCTTCCCTACTTCAGATGCCCGCCGCCTACGATGTGCGGCAATTATTTTTCCTCTGAAACAGGGTAGAAAGCTTGGTACTGCCCTTTCCAAATACTGTAACCCAAACGGTGAATTCGTACAAGCTTCTATGCAATTTAATATTACTTTTTCCGATTTGAACCATTTTTCAACAACTTAGCTCAAAAGGTCAAACTCGATGACAACGCAGCCCAAAGACCCTGAAACCGATTCCGATCGTCCTGCCAACCGCGGCCTGCGGATCCTGGAAGCCGGTCTTCTGGTCGCAGGATCGGCATTTCTGGGAGGGCTGGCTGTCGCGTTCTGGCATCGGAAATCGCTCACCAAACTGCGCCAGCCCGTGACTGAACCGCATCCGGTTCCTGTTGAAGAAGACGTGGAAACCGAATAAAAGTTGCGGTGGAAGCGCCGAGCCCGTTGCCGGAACGGCGAGCCGGGGTCAGATGAGGCTGTCGATGGCTGAAGCGAGGTCAAAATCGCGCTCCGTCAGCCCTCCGGCATCGTGCGTCACCAGAGACAGGCGCACCTTGTTGTAGCGAATATCGATGTCGGGATGATGGCCAGCGCCCTCCGCCAGTTCCGCGACACTGTTCACAAACTGCATGGCCTCAACGAAATTGGGAAACTCGCAGCGGCGCACCAGCTCGCCGCCCTCGAGCTTCCATTTCGGCATGGACAGCAGCTTGCCCGCAACGATCTTGTCGTCCAGCAATGGCATTGCGATGGCTCCAGGCTCCTGAATGACCGGCACGCGCCGATTTACAGCTTCAGATCTTCGATGGACCCAGCGAAGGAAAGTGGAGAGAAACGTGGGTGCCGGGTCATCTCTCCCCGGAGATCTTCCCAAAGGCTATCCGGTAACCCACGAAAGACGTCGACAACGCCCGGATCGAACTGCGTCCCGGAGCATCGTTCGATTTCCTTCCGGGCGGTTGCGTAGCTGCGAGCTCGGCGGTACGGCCGGTCGGAAGTAATCGCATCCAGTGTATCGGCAACCGCGAAAATCCGCGCGCCCAAAGCAATTTGCTCGCCACGCAGGCCGCGGGGATACCCATTGCCGTCGTAGAACTCCTGATGGCTATAGACAATCTCCGCCGCTTCCTCAAGAAAAGGAATCTTGCGCAGGATCTGGTAGCCGCGAGCGCAGTGTTCGCGCATGATGGCCTGCTCTTCCGGATCGAGTTTTCCAGGTTTGAGCAGAATGGCGTCGGGAATCGCCATTTTGCCGATGTCGTGGAGGAACGCGCCGCGGGCGATGACCCGGGTCTGCGCCATCTCCACGCCGCAATGGCGGGCCAGCGCGATGGTGTAAGCGGTGACGCGCCGGGAATGTCCTTCGGTTTCGGCATCCTTCAGATCGAGCGCGTCGCCGAGCGCCTCCAGCGTGATGTCGTAGGAGCGCTCAAGGTCGGTCATCGCCTGGCGCAGCATTTCTGTACGCGCTGAGACCAGTTGTTCCAGATTGTGCCGGTAGACCGAGTTCTGCTGGACCAGGCGGCGGTAGTCAAGCGCTCGGCGTACCGTAACCAGCAATTGCTCTTTTTCGAATGGCTTCAGCAGATAGTCGTAAGCGCCCTTGCGCATAGCGGAAATGGCGACGCCTACATCATGAATCGCCGTCACCATGACCATGGGCGTGTCAGGGTGCACCTGGCGGATGCGCTCGAGCAGGCCGATGCCGTCGAGTCCATTCATCACGATGTCGGAGAGAATCAGGTCGTACGGGGCATCCTGCTGGACGTGCTCGATGGCCTCGATTCCATTAGCAGCGAGCACGGCTGTGTAATTCGACTTCTCCAGCATGGCTGCCATCAGAGTTCGAACATACGGCTCGTCGTCAACTATCAGAATCCGCTCTGATGCCACTTCCCCTCCAGGCCCGAAGGCCCGCCAGAACTACTACGGATCTTGTCGATTGGGTTGCTAATACCGATCTATCGTACCCTGGGCGCTTCTACACGGCAGTAACCAATCCGGGTCACGACAGGTTCAAAGGCCCATTTCGGGTCAATGCCGTCGCCCGCCTCTGACCCCATCAGAACCATAAACATAGATGGACGCACCAGGAGGAAAGAGCGTCAGGTTACGCCATGCATCCCCAAAAGGTGTTAACAGCATCTCCATCGCCGAGTCGTGGTATGCTCCATGTGCTGTAGACTCACCTCAGGAGCCCCAGCCCACCTCATGCTGTTCGACTTCAATAAACACTCCGCCAGGATGGCCGCTCGCGAAAGAGCACCCCAGCGCCTCGAAGAGAGGCAGCGGGATGTGTATGAGAGCCATCGGCACCGGGTGTTCTCGCTGTCGTACTACATGTCGGGGAGCGAGATGGAAGCCGAAGACCTCCTCCGCGATACGTTCATCACGGCGTTTCAGCAGGCCGAGGAGCCGGATCAGACGGTGGTAGACACGGCGTTGGTTGATCAGTTAGGCGATCACATGCTGCTGGAGGAAACGGAATTCGTTCCGGTTCCAACGTCCACCGAGTTTCCTGGGCGGCGCAACATCATGCGCGCCGATCTCGAAGAAGCCATCCGCTGTCTGCCTGCCAAAGAGCGGCTGGTCTTTCTGCTGATGGACGTGGAAGGGTACCCGGCCAGCCGGATTGCCGGCCTTCTGGCCATGCCCGAGACCACCGTACTGCGGACCGCCGTGATTGCCCGGATGCGTCTGCGGCATGAGCTGGCGAATATGCGCGAAGACGGCTGCCAGGCCGCCTAGTTTCTACTGCACTCCTAAAATCTTTTTTCTATTTTGACGCGCCGCTCTTGCGCTGCGCCCGCCGGTTCTTTGCCCAGTGCGCCTTCGTGGTTTGGCGAGCGCGCCCCAGAGCCAGCGCCTCGGCCGGCACGTTCTCGGTGATGCAGGAGCCTGCCGCGACGTAGGAACCTTCTCCGATCACGATCGGCGCGACCAGCGTGGAGTCGCTGCCGATAAACACGCCATCCTCGATCAGCGTTTCGTGTTTGTCCACGCCATCGTAGTTGCAGGTGATGGTGCCTGCGCCGATGTTCACGCCGCTGCCGATCTGGGCATCTCCCAGGTAGGTCAGGTGGTTCGCTTTGGATCCCTTGCCGATGCGAATTTTTTTGGTCTCAACAAAGTTGCCGATGTGCGCGCCTTCTCCAATGTGCGAGCCCGTGCGCAGATGCGCGAAGGGGCCGATCAGCGCGCCCTTGCCAATGTCGGATTCCGCGATGACGCACGACTGGCGGACCAGCACATGGTCGCCTACCGTCGTGTTCTCAATCACCGAATACGAGCGGATGTGGCAGTCCGCTCCGATTTGCGTTTCGCCCAGCAGTTGAACGAACGGCTCGATCACGGTGTCCGGGCCGACTTGCACTCCGGCGTCGATAACCACCGTTTCGGGCATGAAGATGGTGACGCCGGCAGCCATCAAACGGCGCGCGGTGGCGAGGCGCAGCTCACGATCGAGGTCCATCATTTCAGCGATGGTATTCGCACCCAGGACCTCGGTAGCCTGCGCGGCCTCGATGGCGACCACGCGCTCCCCGGCGTCGACCAGGATGCGCGCCATGTCGGTCAGGTACAGCTCCTTGTGCGCGTTGTCGTCGCGCAACTGGCCGATGTGCCCGTAGAGCGCGGCGCGGCGAAACGCATAGATGCCGGAGTTGATTTCGCGAATTCCCTCCTGCTCCGGCGTAAGCGCCTTCTGCTCCACGATGGCGGCCACGTCAGGCGCATCCTTCTTTTTGCGCAGAATGCGGCCGTAGCCGAGAGGAATTTCGGGCGCGGCGGTGAGGATGGTCATAGCCGCCTGCTCGCGCAAATGGAAGTCGCGCAGCGCGACGATAGTCTCCGAGCGCAGCAGCGGCACGTCGCCTGAGAGAATGATCAGCTCGTCATAGTCCCGCGTGGCCTCTTCGGCGCACTGGATGGCATGCCCGGTGCCGCGCTGCTCTGCCTGCACGATAAAGTGAATGCCGGTGGCGCGCACCGCGGTCTGCACCGCTTCCGCCTGGTGCCCAACGATAGCAAAGATGTCCTGCGGCGGAACCACCTGCGCCGCCGCGGCGATAACGTGCTGCACCAGCGGCCGGCCGCCGATGGCGTGGAGGACTTTGGCGCGCTTCGATTTGAGCCGCGTGCCTTTGCCCGCAGCCATGATCAGGATTCCCAGTCGCATCGATACTCCTGCGGCGTCTTCGCTCAGGAAGGTCCCGCATTCACTCTGACGCTACTTTTGCGTGTCGCGGGTGTCAAACCGCGACGGAATCAGTCAGATAGTGGGCTACTTTGAGCGATGACCGCGATCATGCTTTTTTCTTAGGCTTGCTGAAGCGCTCTTGATAGGGTCCCCAAAAATTGCCGCCCTGCCATGGGGGTACGTAGGACTCCGCCCTTTGGCGCAGGACCCCCGCGAGAGGCGCGTCGGCTCGCTTCCTGAACCTGTTGCGCTTGCCCTGAATCTCTCGGGCCAGAGCATCAGCTTCCACGGCCACGACTTCATCCTCAGAAAGCTCGCTGGTGATGCTCTTGAGAGCTTCCTTTACATTTCTCCGCAATCCTTGCTGGCCTTGCTGTTTTCCGAGAGGAATGAGTTTTCGGGAGGCCTTATCGTTCTCGCCGTATACATTACGGCAATCGTTGGCGAGGCTCGCATCCTTCTTTTCAGACGGCGTCTTCAATTTGCTCATAGAAGTCCCTTCGTGCTGAGCATAATCTTCATCACGCGTTGGTCGCGCGAGCACTTCGAGAGTAGACCACTACGCGGAATCAGCGCCCAGATAGTCCTCTTTGCGTTTGAACAGCGCGACCGTGAAGAAAGCAACAATCGCCAGACCAAATCCGAAACAGATAGCGAAAAACGGGCCGTGAAAGAACGTTGCAATTGGGAACGGCGGCGCACCGGCCGGAGAATTCTGCGCCATGATTTGTTCCTCGGTGGCAAGGAATCGCGCCCCCATGCCGGGAAGGAACATGCTCAGCGAGTAGGCGATGGTATAGATCTGCCAAAACAGCGCCACGTACCAGGCAGCTTTCCA
Source organism: Acidobacteriaceae bacterium (assembly GCA_035482355.1). Classification (GTDB taxonomy): domain Bacteria; phylum Acidobacteriota; class Terriglobia; order Terriglobales; family Acidobacteriaceae; genus Palsa-343. The sequence continues at coordinate 104,434 of DATHQV010000210.1, forward strand.
TTTGCGGATCAGGCCGATTCCCATCACCAACTCGATCACGCCCATCAGGACCAGCACCAGCAATTCCCTGGAGCCGGTGACGACGGCCCCGAAGAGAAAGAACGGTATGTGCATCACCAGCACGAGAGGGAGGCTGAGGACGCCGAGCAACATGAGGCACGCCCAGACGATGATCACAATGCGCCAGCCGGGTGTTCCTGCTTCCGCGACGATGGGAAACGCTGCCGCTCCCCCGGGAGGCAGGATGTCCGGGTTCGTCACCATCAGGTTCGCGCCGGAAAAGGCCGCCCGCACCGAAGGCAAATTGAAATAGACCAGCCACCAAACGCCAATGAGCGCGAGGAAAAAGTAGAACGCCGCCATGAGTTCGAAAATCATGGGCAAAATAGACAGGTCCGGGCCAGGTTGCGCCATGCCTGGGGGCGGAGGAGGCATGACGGGAACCATGTGGCGCACCGCGAGAGTGCCGAAGCCCGCAATCGCGCAAACGGCGAAATCCAGCGCTCCAATGACGACGATCGAAACCCTGGCCCAGCGCCGCATTTTGAAGAGGCCCACCACCGTCCAGCCGCAAAATCCAAAGAATCCGAGCGCAACGAGGTTAAAGACCACCATGATGACCCGGAATCCGGGGATGGTCACCGGAGGATGCATAACCATGGAAGCCACAAGGGAGACGATGGTACCAAGAATTGCAACCAGGGCCATCAGCCCCAAAACCACAGCGGCAACGACTACGCCTGCCGGTCTGCGCATCATTCATATTCCTTTCAAGAGGCGTAAAAAGGATTTCCGGTTCAGCATACTCTTTCGTGATTGGCGGTCCTCCCGAAAAATGCTGCGCAGCAGACGGCCTTGCGTATACTTTGGTGGCAAGACTCCGACACTGAGGATGCAATGCCCTGTCTTGAACTGAAAGTCGCGGCCGAACCTCTGTCCCAGCCTGCAACCCGCCTGCGCACCCTGCTCGAAAAGCCGGGGGCAGCGGTGCTTCGCCGACATTATGTTGCGGAAGCGGCAGGTTACGACGATCCGCAACTGCGCAATCATTTCCGCGTGGTCGCGGTGCTGGCCGTCGACCTGAGCAATCCTCCGCAGGAGCCGGAACACCCCGAGCCCAAGCCGGAAGGCGAGGAGGCTGCCGAGGCCGCAGTGGACGGCGAAGAAGATGCCGATCCGTTTGGCGGCAGCTTCGCCAAAGGCGTCGAAATTTGGGTTGCGGATGGCGCGCGCACCACGTGCATCCACGCCGATATGGATGAAATTCCCGGGGCGCTGGCCATGTTTGACGCGTACCTGCGGCTCGCTCGCTATCAGCCGGCCTTCCTGCGCCTCGATCAGCGCATCGTGGGCCTGCACTTCACCTTCCGGGAAGGCTTTTCGGTGGGCGTGCATGGCGCGCCGAACGAAGCGGAGCCCACCGCCGAGTCGTTCTTCGAGACCGTCTCAGCCATTTCCGAGACCAACGACTTCCGTGCCACCAGCTTTATCGTTCGTCTCCCCAACGGCTGCATCGAGTACTTTCACGCCCTGCTGCGCGCGGCAGCGGCGTGGCTCGACGAGAATTCGTATCCCAATATTCTCGGATCAAAATGAACCTTGCAGCGGTGGCAGCCCTGATGTCCGGGCTCATCGCCGCGGGTTGGCAATCCTCTCCCCTCCATCCCGTGCCCCTTCCTCCGGTTCAGGACACGAATACCGAACGGGTCGAGCGCGGCGAGGTGCAATCACCCAATGGTGATTCCGTGCGGTACCGCATCCGGCTGCTGCCGATAGCGTCGTTTCCCGATCTGCCGGCCCCTGTCGGAGAGCAACTCAACCGCCGGCAATGCATGATTCCGCAGAGTTTCGAGGCCCAGGCGCCGGAAAACGTGATTCACGGATCGTTTCGCACCGCGGGAAGCGACGACTGGGCCGCTCTGTGCTCCGTGAATGGCTCGACTACCCTGTATGTCTTTCTCGGCGGGCAGTTCGACGCGCCCATCGCCCTGCGCAGCCAGCCGGACACCGCCTGGCTGGGCGCCGAACCCGGAGCTTCGATCTTTGGATCGGGCTGGGGTATCGCGGTACGCAGCGCCGCCACGCTCCGCGCCTCCCGGCAGATGCACGGAGCAGCGGACTTCGACCACGACGGCATTGAGGATGCGCGCCTCGAGCGCTCCGCCACTGTGCGCTACTGGGAAGACGGCAAATGGCTGGCGATTAGCGGCTGGAATTAGCCGCCTGGTGAGGCCGGAGGAACTTTTCCCCGTTGTTAACGTCTTGCAATCAATCTGCAATCAAGATGGAGGCTCCGCAACTTATCCTGGAGTTCCCGGTCTAATGCATACACGCGGCGCCTGTGCTTCTCACTTCCACGATCGGCGTTCGGACATCTCCCTCGGGAGAGCCGTGTCCCCCTGACTCCGGTCTGCGGAAGCCCTACAGGTCTGCACATTACCCCTCCAAATTAATCCGCCTGCATGCTCCAGGGACGCACCGAGCCAGGCAGGATTATGATGGATCGCGCCTAAAATCCGCGAGTGCCCCGCTGCGCGTTGCTGGCAGTTGTGGGACTCGCGCACGCCGACCGTCGCTGCAGTTGATTGCGGCGCGTAAAACTCCCCTTCTCGACTCTTCAAAGGATGGCCATGCTTCGCACGATTTTTTCCACTCTCCGCCCCCTCGTTTGCGTTGCGGCAGCGTTTGCCGCAGCCGCCGCGCCGCTCTCGGCGCAGACCAGCGAGACCGCCGTGGTCTCCAGCCGGATCGTGCAGCCTGTCGACGACAGCGCGCGCGTCACGCTGCATGGGTATATTCATCCGCTGGCAAAGCCCGCGAATGATCGCGGCGCAGCGCCGGACTCCATGCCGTTGCAGCGCATCCACATGGTGCTGCAGCGCAGCGCGAGCCAGGAGGCGTCGCTGCAACAGACGATTGCCGCCATGCACACGCTGGGCAACGCGAATTATCACAAGTGGCTGACGCCCGCCCAGTTCGGCCAGCAGTACGGCCCCTCCGATCAGGACGTCGCCTCCGTCACCTCGTGGCTTGGATCGCATGGATTTGAAGTCACCGGCGTGAAGGCCGGCAAGCAGGTCATCGAATTCAACGGCAGCGTGGCGCAGATGCGCGCCGCCTTTGGCACGCAGATTCACAAGTACGTGGTGAACGGAGAATCGCACTACGCGACCGCGAACGAGCCGCAGATTCCCGCGGCGCTGGCGCCCGTGGTGAGCGGATTTGCGACGCTCAACAATTTCCGCGTAAAGAAGAACTCCCACGTCCTCGGCCAGGCCAGTTTCGATCCCAAAACACACGCGGTGAAACCCAACTGGACCTACGGCAACAGCGCCGGCGTGAATTTTGTAGTTGCCCCCCAGGATTTCGGCGTGCAGTACGATCTGCCCAACCCCGCTCTGAACGCGGCCTATGCCGGCACCACCTATGACGGCACCGGCCAGAGCGTTGCCATCATCAACGACGCCAACATCAACATCGACCTGGTCAATCAGTTCCGCACGCTCTTCGGATTGCCCGCCAATCCGCCGACGGTGATCATCGACGGCAACGATCCGGGCGTCGAAGGAATCAACGATCCCGACGGCCCCAACTTTGACTCCGACGAAGCGTACATCGATGTGGAGTGGTCCGGAGCGGTCGCGCCCAAAGCCAGCATCGACATGGTGATCGCTGCGGACACCGATTTGGAATCCGGCTTGTTCCTGGCCGCGGAAGATGCAATCTACAGCGACATCGCCCCGGTGCTGAGCCTGAGCTTTGGCGCGTGCGAATCCGGCATTGGCTCCGAAAATCTTTTTCTCGACGAGCTGATGGAACAAGCCGCGGCGCAGGGACAAACGGTTCTCGTCTCCAGCGGCGACAGCGGGTCGGCGGCGTGTGATTCGTCCAGCTCGCCCTTCGCCGTGCAGGGAGTCGCCGTCAGCGGCTTCGCCTCCACGCCATGGGATGTAGCTGTGGGCGGCACCGACTTCTATTACAGCGACTACAACAACCCGTCAACGATCGACGGTCAGCTCGCCACCTATTGGAGCCAGACCCCTTCGCAGAGCCCGGCGGTTTCGCTGCTGACGCGCATACCCGAACAGCCCTGGAATGACAGCCAATACGGCCTCGACACCGTGAACTTCTACACCCTCATCGGTTCCACCACCATTGGCGGCGGAGGCGGCGGCGCCAGCAGCGCGGCGGTATGCAGTGGAAATAACTACGACCCCACCACTGGCGCCTGCGCCTCGACCATCGGCGGCTATCCCAAGCCTTCATGGCAAACCGGCGTGAACGGCACGCAGGCCGACAAGGTTCGCGACGTTCCTGACGTATCCCTGTTTGCCTCCGACGGATCGAACTACAGCTTCTATCCCTTCTGCTATGCGGACGGCGATTGCCAGCCGGCATCGGGCGATAACCTGGTGCAGATCTCCGGCGCGGGTGGGACTTCGTTTGCGGCGCCGGCCTTTGCCGGCATTATGGCGCTGGTAAACCAGGCGCAGACCATGAAACTGGGCAGCCCGCAGAGTCAGGGCCAGGCCGACTTTGTTTTGTATCCGCTGAAGGCACAATTCCCCGCGGCCTTCCATGACGTCACGGTAGGCACGAATGCCGTGCCGTGTAACCTGGAGACGGTCAGCGAAGGCGGCAGCACATTTCCCCCGGTCAGCTGCATTTCAGCGGGCGCGAACGCCGTTAGCTTCAATGGCGTGCTGGAGGGCGAGACCGGAACCGGATCCACTCCGCTCTACAACGCCTCCGCCGGCTATAACCTGGCCACCGGCCTGGGTACGGTCGACGCAGCTACGCTGATTGCGGACTGGAGCAAAGTCACCTTCAAGTCCACCAGCGTCACGCTCACGCCTTCGTCAACATCCTTCGCCCACGGCACGTCGATCACGGTAAGCGGCACGGTTACGCCCAGCACATCGACCGGCAATGTCGCCCTGATGACGAACAGCTCGGAGCCGGCCAATCAGGGCGCAGGCTTCGGCACGGCCTTCGCAGGCTCGCCCAGCACGTTTGCTGTCGGGACCAGTGGCGCCTACACCGGCAGCGTGCAGGACCTGCCTGGCGGCACCTATGACATCTGGGGATCGTACAGCGGCGATGGGACCAACGGTTCCAGCACCTCGCCGAAGACCTCGATCACGGTGACTCCGGAAGCCAGCAGCATTTACTTCAACCTGCTGAACTCGGCCAGCACCACCTCCGGCAGTCTCGGAATCAGCCCAGGCACCACCACCGTTCCATACGGGACACAGGGCACCATGGACGCTGACGTGTTCCCCACGACGTACTACAACAACTGCATCACTCCAGCCAACCCCGCGTCCAGTTGCGGCACCACGGCCTACACGCCGCCCACCGGGACGGTCACGTTCACCGATAACAGCACCACCGTGAACACGGCGGCGGTGAACACGGAGGGCGACGCGGAGTTCAACGCACCCTTCAGCATTGGCACGCATACGGTGAGCGCCAGCTACTCCGGCGACAACAGCTACAACAAGTCGAGTGCGTCGAGCATCGGGTTCACCGTTGTGCAGGACGTCCCGAATATCTTCGCCGGCGCTGCCAATGGGAGCACAACCTCCAATACGTTTTATGGCGGTCAGGCAACCGTCTTCTACGTGCTGGTGGAAAACAGCGCGAACTACACGAATGAGAGCACCTACGGCATAGAATCGACGACCCCCGTCGCGCCGCCCACGGGCACGGTCACGGTGACCGGATTGCCGAGCGGCAGCAGCAGCGGCACAGCAACTCTGGTGGCGAGTGTGGATCCGACGGACGGCTTGCCGGCAGGTGTGGTTCAGTTCACCATTCCGGCCAACGCCTGCTCCGGCACCTGCAACTACAACCTGACCATCAGCTACAGCGGCGACACCAACTACACGGCCCTCACCGGCGGTAATGCCGCGGCGGGCACCATTACCATCGCGCCGCCGACTCCGACGACCCTGCTGACCAGCACCATCGCGATAACCAACGTTACCGGCACCATCACCCCCAACTCCACCATGACGGTAACGGGCACAGTGACCGGTGTAAGCGGAAAGGGTGCTCCCAGCGGCACGGTGTACGTGTACCCCAACGGCACCTCCACCAACTCGTTCAACCTGGTGCAGGGTTCGGGGGATACTTCCACCTTCACCGGCACGCTCACCAGTCAGGGTCTGACGCAGGGCGGCAACATTCTCACCCTGTATTACACCGGCGACACCGTCTATAACAGCTCAAGTGTGGTGGTGAATTCGGGCACGGCCATCTCCACTCCGCAGTCGGACTTCGCTCTGACCGCGGCCAGTGGCACAGTTCCCGTGGCCGCGGGCGCCACTGGCACCACGACGGTCTACGTGACGCCGACCAACGGCTTCAGTGGAACGGTCACCCTGGGTTGCGCCTTGCAGGGAACGCCCACGGGCGTGAGCTGCACCGTGAGCCCCGGCTCGGTGACGCTGAGCTACAGCAGCACTGCGAGCCTCGGCCCCGATCGTCATCGCTGGAACCTGCTGGCGACAGGCGGTGGCGCAGCCCTGGCCTGCGTCCTGCTCTTCACGATTCCGGCGCGGAGACGGGCATGGCGTAACCTGCTGAGCTTCGTCATCCTGGCCTGCATCGCGGGGTTCGGCCTCGGTTGCGGATCCAGCGGTGGCACCACCGGCTGCCTGACGAATTGCGGAGGCGGAGGCGGCGGAGGAACGCCCGGCACGGCCATCAATCCGAGCCAGCCCGTCACCGTCACCATCACCGCAACCAGTGGAGCGGCCCCGGGCAACTACACGGCGACCGTCACCGGCACCGCGCCCACCGACCTGGTCCACACCATCGGCGTAGTCGCGCAGGTCCAGTAGGCTGTTCGAAAATCCCGCTCCCGCGCAAAGGGAGCGGGATTTTTCATTGCGCACGAAAGTTTCCGCGCACCCGACGGATTGCGCCGGACCCTGCGCCCCGCCTTTGTATACTGCATTGCATCGATCTGAAAAAATAAGGGGAGCCGCGGTGGCAGCCGCACACGTCCCGGTGTGCGAAAGGAGCGGAGTTTGCGCACGAACAGATCGGCCAGTCTGTACGCTCTTTGGACCGTCTGCATCCTCGTGCTCGTTGGCCTCCACTTCGTGCACCCGCTCGCCGATTTTCCCAACAATTCCCCGTGGATGGACTATTCCAAGTACACCGATGAAGGCTGGTACGGCAGCGCAGCCGCTCGCTTTTTTCTCAGCGGACATTGGTTTTGGCGCGGCGACTTCAACGCCGCTGTGGCGCTGCCGGTCTGGCCGCTGCTGCTGGCCGGAGTATTTCGCTTCACTGGCGTCAGCATGAGCGCGGCGCGCGTGGTCATCGTCGTCATCTTCAGCGTGAATTTGCTGCTCAGCTATGCCGTGCTGCGGACGCAGGCGGCGCGCTGGGTCGCGCTCGCGGCCGTCACCCTGCTGGCGACCAGCCCATTTCTCTATTCCTTCAGCCGTCTCGCGATTCTGGAGCCTCTGTTGGTGTGCTTCATGCTGGCGTCGTGGCTGCTGGCGCTGCGGCTCAGTCAGGCATCGCCTGGCAGCCGCACCGCTATGCTGCTCCTGATCGGCGTACTGTCTTGCCTGCTGGTGCTCAGCAAGACGACGGGCTTGTTCCTCATCCCATCGACATTGTTTCTGGTGGCCCACGCCTACGGCTTCCGGGCTTCCCTGCGTGCGCTGGCGACGGTTGCGGTTGCCGCACTGGTTCCGTGGTGCGCCTGGTATGTTCTGCTGGTTCGGCCGCACTATCGCGTCGACTACCAATATCTCTTCGAAGCCAATCACTGGCCGCAGCCCGTCGGGCTCCGCGATCACATCGCCGCGTATGGGTGGGCGCTTCATGGAATGCTGTGGATTTCCCCCACTCTCTGTATCGCGGCGATTGTGTTGCTGGCGCTGGCGCTGGTTCCGCCATCGCGCGAAGCTGCCTCGGCCCGTCCCGCGAAGAACGCCTTCCTTCGCAATCCCCTCATCGGCGCATCGCTGCTCGCCTCCAGTGGCTACATCTTCTTGATTGGAGCGCAGAATCATCCCCAGCCGCGCTACTACGAAACGGTGATTTATCCGCTAACGTTTCTGCTGGCTTTGGCTTCGGCCGACCTGGCGAACCGGACGCGCGCAACGACGCTGCGCCTGGCCGGAGCCGCAGCCCTGGCTGTCCTGCTTGTGGTGTCGGTCATGGGAACCCTGAGCATCGCGAGCTACACGCGTCATCCTGAATACACCTGGCTGAATGCCGCCAACGGCGTGGCGCGCTACATCAACCAGCATCCTGCGCCGAATCACATGCTGCTCTCCATCAGCGGCGACGACCTCACGCTGATGACG